>JBDVXS010000091.1:0-40414 GCA_039964305.1 Hyphomicrobiales bacterium | reverse complement strand
GACATGCAAGATCTGTTGTTGGAACTTCAACAAGAGCTCAACAAAACCATCGTCTTCATTACGCACGATTTGGACGAAGCCTTGAAGCTTGCTGACCATCTGGTGATTTTGAAAGATGGTTATGTGGTGCAACAAGGTGAACCGCAGCACATTCTGCTTAATCCGAATGATCCGTATATCGAGGATTTCGTGAGCGATATTAACCGCGCGCGCGTGCTTAAAGTTCGTTCAGTGATGAAGCCGCTTGAAGGCAAAATGCCGAAGACTGCGGGTGAGGTCGACTTTAACGAAAGTCTTGAAACACTGATTGGCATGTCTGAAGGTGATACAACAAAAACCTACCTTGTAACCAAGGATGGTGAAGCTGTTGGTTTGCTTGATATGAAAGTGCTGGTTAAAGCGCTTGTACCGCGTGTGGCATCTGAATCTGGTGTGCGCGGGACTGTGACGTCCTAAACCGAAGATGGCGTAGACTTGTTTCGCCGTTTAATTTATTGCAAAGGGAAAGGGCTTTCAGTATTTGCTGGAAGCCCTTTTCAATTGAAGGTTATGAAATATGACGAATGCTGCAATTTCTCTTTCTGTTTTTATCATCGCCAAGGATGAGGCCGACCGGATAGGCGAGGCAATCGCCAGTGTGGTCTCGCTCTGCGATGAAGTGATTGTGGTGGATAGTGGCTCTAGTGATGACACCGTGGCCGTTGCAGAAGCTGCAGGGGCAAAGGTTACTCATCAAGACTTCTTAGGCTATGGCCCGCAAAAACGCTTTGCTGAGAAGCTTTGCAAGAATGATTGGGTGCTGAACATTGACGCCGATGAACCGCTGACAAAAGCGGCGCAAGAGGAAATAAAAACCTTGTGCGAAGGGGGCGATGTAACGCGGTTCGCGTGCTGGCGAATCCCGATTAAGACCGTCTATCCACATGAGAAAGAGCCTGCACCATGGGCCTTCAATTACAATCAAATTAGGCTTTACGACAGACGCCTTTCTGGGTTCAAAGATTCGACCGTCCATGATGCGGTCTTACCAGGTGAGGGCGTGACAGTGGGGCAGCTTAAGGGGGCAATCGCTCACCGGTCTCATCGTGACATCAATTTTCAGGTCGAGAAGTTTAATCGCTATGCAGAGATGCAAGTGGCTGACCTCATGGCCCGTGGTCGCGGCCTGTCGCGGTGGCGCTTGATTACAGAGTTTCCGCTTTCCTTTTTGAAAGCCTACTTTATCCGCAGGCATTTTCTCTATGGATTTTGGGGCGTTTCTCTATCGGTCAGTTATGCTTATTCGCGTTTTTTGAGAGTTGCGAAATTTCATGAGGCTGAGCTGAGTGATAAGAGCCGCTAAGTCATCCCTGTAAAACGGAACTGGCGGCTACTTTATGCGCCATGTCTTTACTGATAACCGCCTCAACCGCGATGCGGAAATCATCTTTCGTGGCCATCTCTTTAAACAGAACACCTCTGTCCCATTCTACAATCTCAGCACCCTTTGAAAGATAGACACTGGCAGAAGCAACGGTGCCTAATATTATGGATATTTCGCCCACAAAGACACGCGGACCAGCGGTGAAACGGTTGCCATCTTTATGGACAATGACCTCGCCAGATAGAATATAGAAAAGCTTTTCAGGCACTTCATTTAGCGTGGTCAATTGTTCATCACTGTCTAAAATGCGGCGGGTACCAATTTTCATAAGCCTGCGAAAATTGCCTGGCTGCATACCGCCAAGCATACTGTATAGATCCATTTGTGAGGCGGAAATGAAACGTGGCGATTGGCTGATAAGAAGGTTTATGAAACCTATGACGTTAGCAGCGCCAATTAACACAGACGTTATAATGGCATCCCATAGCGGCTCTTTGGCTGCGGTGTAATAATACCAAATATAAAAAGCAGTCCCAATGAGGATGAGTAACCTCAAGATAATCTGATTTTTAAAAAGCAGACCAAGAACATAACAAGCGCCAGCTCCAACAACCAATGAGGATGGTTGGATAAGAAACTCGAGTATATTGCCCATGTTTACCCCATAACCGCTGTCTAACAGTTCCGAGGTGAAACTAGCTTGTGTAAGCGGTTATTGGCAAATTTATTTATCGGATAATGAGTTATTTCATCGTGAAAAATACATGATGCGTCAGTGAGTTATCTGTTCACGACATCGCTTGCTGGTTGCGGTATAAGGCCGTCTTTGCCAGCGCCATCTAAGCGTTCGATTTCTGACTTTTGAGAGGCCCTAGCCATGAAATGCATAGCAAGGACGAGGGCTAGCATGAAGCCCCAAAAAACGAGCGGAATACCATTGATGTTGTAAGATAAAAATTCTTGCATCTGTGCCACTTTCAAAGTTTGCCCATTGGAAAAAGACAGGCGTTTACGTAGGGCGACTATAACAGCAACACTTCAATATTTGACTGAAACAACCAGTCAAAACGGTGAGCGAGAATTTGGGATTTGTTTACTAACAGGTAGGGCAGTTGCTAGCGGTTGGTGAGGTTGTCCTTCAGCATTTGAACGGCGGCGTTTGGGCTTGTTAAAATCGGCACATCCGTCATTTGCTCAGCGGCTGATCGAGCTTTTGACATTGAAAACTGCGCCAGCAATATCGTGTCATAATCAGAGCACGTTCTGGCCGCTTCGCCGATCAACTGATTATGTTTTTCGCAGTTACCCGCTTTGAGCTGCTTCAGGGCATCAGGCACAAAGACGGGCGTCAGACTTGCGGCACTTGAAACCGCCTCTGCCATTTCTTCAAACTCAATAGCCATGGGTGCAGCTGATGGCTCAAACGTGTGGAGCAGGGCGGCGCGTCCGCCTTGTTGAATGGCTGCTGAAAACATGGCTTCATTGGGTTTTAAAACAGGCCCGTCAAAAACCTTACAGGCTTCTTCAATCGCAGGACCAAAGGCGGAGCAAGTGTAGAGTAGGGCATCAGCGCCTGTCGTTTGTATGTATTTGGCAAGGTCGACGATGCGTTGCGTGATGCGCGGCGTTAAGTTCCCCTCGCGGGCAAGATCCAAAGACAAGCTATCTTCGAGCAAATTAATCAGTTCAACCTCTGGCCATTGGCTGTCGAAGGCATGACGAATAGGCTCAATGGCAAGCGGTGTTGCATGAATAAGGCCGATACGAAGTTTTTCAGTCAAAATGCTATTCACTCTTTTGGTTTTAAGCTGTTCAATAGACATTGGAAAAATGCCGCGTAACAATCACACAGTAAACATGTTTGATTGCTTCGCAAATTCATAGAGTTTGAAAACATGCCTCAACCAACTTTGGTTCAAAGCGACAGAGATTTGCCCAACCGCTGCGATGTGGTGGTGATTGGCGCGGGCATTGCTGGTGTTACAACAGCGTTGGAACTGGCAGAGCGCGGTCTTGAGGTTGTGATTTGTGAGAAGGGCATTGTTGCGGGGGAGCAATCCAGCCGCAATTGGGGGTGGTGCCGACAGATGGGCCGTGACCCGCGTGAGTTACCCCTTATCCAAGTCTCATTGAACCTATGGCGACAAATGCGCCAGCGGGTTGGTGAGGAGGTTGGTTTTCGCGAATGTGGCATATTGTATTTGTGTGAGAGCGAAAAAGAGCTCGCGGCTCGCGCTGATTGGATGCAGAAAAATGGCGACATGTATGGCCTCTCCTCAAGCCTCATAGATGGTGAGGAAGCGGGCAGGCGGTCTAGCATTACGAATGTTAATTGGCGCGGTGGGCTTTATACGCCTGACGATGGCCGTGCAGAGCCACAACTCGCCGTTCCTGCAATGGCACGGGCAGCCCAGCGCTTAGGCGTTAAGATCTTTCAGCAATGCGCTGTCAGGGGTGTTGACCGTTCTGCTGGAAAGATAAGTGGCGTTATAACAGAACGCGGTGAAATCGCCTGTGAGAAGGTTGTGCTTGCGGGGGGAATGTGGTCGCGGAAGTTCTGTACCAATATTGGCCTTCGTCTACCGCAGCTCACGGTCGTTAATTCTGTCATGCGCACCAACGAACTAGAGGCCGATGTGCCCCATTCAATGGGGGGGCAGAAATTCGCCGTTCGCAAACGACTAGATGGTGGATACACCGTTGCCCACAAAACCTACTCAGTTGCGCATATTGTGCCAGATAGTTTTAAGCTGTTTGGCGATTTCTTTGGTCTTATGAAAACGGACCTGCAAGATTTGAAACTGAGATTTGGGCACCGTTTTTTTGATGAACTAAAAACGCCAAAAAATTGGGGCGTGAATGAACCGTCTCCCTTTGAGGCTTGCCGTGTTTACGACCCGAAGCCCAATGATGCTTTGCTTGATGAAGCGTTTGCGTCGCTCTGTCAGGCGATACCTGCGTTTAAACAGGCGACCATTGCAGAACGCTGGGCGGGGGGGATTGATGTGGTGCCTGATGCTGTGCCGATTATTTCTGCGGTTGAAAGCGAACCTAATTTTTATATGGCGACAGGCTTTTCAGGGCATGGTTTCGGCCTTGGTCCTGCAGCGGGGAAGTTGATGGCAGAGATTATCTGCGACGAGACGCCATGTGTCGATCCCACGCCATTTCGCTTTGACCGTTTTTGACCCAACGAATTTTGAATTCTCTGCTTGATACTGCGCTGACTTCCTGAAACCATTGGAATTGTTGGAAATCCGGTTAAGTGGGTAAGCTTTGGCGAATGCACAAGACATCTTGTCGGTGAGGATTTGGCGTGGAGGGCCTGAGGGTGGTGCGCTGGTTTCCTATGAGGTGCCAAAACAGGCAAGCCAGACAATTTTAGATGTGGTTGCGTGGGTGCAGCAAAACGTCGAACCTGCTCTTTCTTATCGCTACGCCTGCCGTGTTGGTATGTGTGGTTCTTGCGCCATGATGGTGAACGGTGAACCGCGATGGACGTGCCGCACCCATGTGGATAAAGTTGCGAAAGACGGGTCTTTAGAAATTGCCCCGTTGCGCAATCTACCCGTCATTAAAGACCTCGCTGCTGACCTCGACCCGTTTTTTGATAAATGGGTGCGAGCGGATGCCGTGTTCCATGCCTCCGCCACCCGCCATGACCCTATTGAACCGATTGATCCCACATCAAGTGAGTGGGAAGAAGCGAGCAAAGGGATTGAGTGCATCAATTGCGCGGTCTGTTATGCCGCTTGTGATACGGTCACGAATAATGCTGATTATCTTGGCCCTGCCGCGCTGCAACGGGCATGGACGCTTTATAATGATGCCAAAGATGGCGACCAGCCCGCAATATTAGAGGCGGTGTCAAAGAGTGGTGGATGTCACACGTGCCATTCGCACGGTAACTGTACCCATTATTGCCCGAATGAGCTAAATCCCATGGCGGCAATTGCGGGACTAAAGCGGGCGACTGTGGCTTCGTTTTTTAAGCGAGGGCGGGGTTGATGCTGGGTGTGCGTCTTTACATGCTGCAACGTCTCTCAGCCCTCATCATGGCACCGCTGGTTCTTGGTCATATAGCGGTGATGATCTACGCGGTGCAGGGCGGATTATCGGCAGGTGAAATATTGTCTCGTACACAGGGCAGTATTGCTTGGGCACTCTTCTACGGCACATTCGTTGTTGCGGTTTCAATCCATGCTGCAATTGGCGTGCGTGTCGTCATACATGAGAGCTTTGGCCTTAAAGGGCGGGTGCTTGATGTATTGATGGTCGTAATCGGGCTTTTGTTGTTCTTGCTTGGCCTCAACGCCGTTTATGCGGTGACAGCATCATGATGCGACCGCACCGCCAACAGCCGCTTTATTTAGCCTTCTTGCTGCATCGCATCTCTGGTGTTGCCTTAGCGTTGTTTTTGCCACTTCATTTCTGGGTGCTTTCTTATGCGCTTACATCGCCAAAGAAGCTTGATGGCTTTTTGTCTTGGTCTGAGCTTCCCGTGGTCAAATTTGCAGAATTTGGTTTGGTCTTTTTGCTCGCCGTTCATATCTTCGGTGGTCTCCGCTTAATGGCGCTTGAGTTCTTGCCGTGGTCACCTCGACAAAAAACATGGGCGGCACTGAGCGTTGGAGTTTCCTTGTTTATCTCAGGTGTCTTTTTCATGCAGGCGATATAGGTGAATTAAATGAAACCAGTCGTTGAACATCACGATACAGACATTCTAATCCTCGGCTCAGGCGGGGCAGGCCTGTTTGCGGCTTTGCACGCTAAGCAATCAGCGCCAGAAGGCACCAAGATTACAATGGCCGTAAAGGGCCTAATTGGTAAGTGCGGTTGTACGCGCATGGTGCAGGGCGGTTACAATGTAGCGCTTGGCGGTGGTGATACGGTTGAACGCCATTTCATGGATACGATTATCGGCGGCAAATGGTTGCCAGACCAGGACATGGCTTGGAAACTGTGCGAGCAGGCCGTGGTGCGCATTCGAGAGCTTGAGAATGAACTGGGGTGCTTCTTCGACCGTAACAGCGATGGGTCTTTGCACCAAAAGGCATTCGCAGGCCAAACAGCAGACCGCACGGTGCATAAAGGCGATTTGACAGGCATTGAAATCATCAACCGTTTAATGGAAAAAGCGTTGGCATCTGGCATTGAGAAAATGCAGGAACACCGCGCGATTGGACTTATTCCGACCAAGGACGGTTCAGCGCTTTCTGGCGTTTTGATGATTGATATGCGTCGGGGCACTTTACGCTTTGTGCGCGCTAAAACCGTGCTCATGGCAACAGGCGGCGGGCCGACCATGTATAAATATCACACACCCTCCGGTGACAAGACCATGGACGGCCTTGCAATGGCGCTGAGGGCTGGTTTGCCGCTTAGGGATATGGAGATGGTGCAATTTCATCCAACAGGCTTGCTGGCTGGTGAAGGCACCAAAATGACGGGCACTGTGCTTGAAGAGGGCTTGCGCGGTGCGGGTGGTATTTTGCTCAACGGTCACGATAATCGTTTCATGTATGATTATGACGACAAAGGCGAGCGGGCGACCCGTGATGTGGTGAGCCGTGGCATTTTTGAAGAAATGCGTAAATCAAACACCACTGAGAATGGCGGCGTTTATATTTCGATGTCTCATTTGGGGCCAGACTTTGTAGCGTCAAAGTTCAAAGGCATGGTGAAGCGCTGTGCTGATTGTGGGTTCGACCTTGCTGCTGGCAAAGTGGAAGTGGTGCCAACGGCGCATTACTTCATGGGCGGTGTGGTGGTTGATGCCGATACCCGCACGGCGATGGAAGGGCTTTATGTGGCTGGCGAAGACGCAGGCGGCGCTCATGGCTCTAACCGACTTGGTGGCAATGGCGTTGCAAACTCTACCGTTTATGGTGGTGTGGCGGGCGATGTTATGGCGCGGGATATTCAAAACATGAGTTCCTTGCGTGACCCTGATGAGACGGTGCTTGATGCTGAGATTGCTCGCGCCGTGCATCCATTTTCTAAACAGGTTCAGCTTGTTCAGCCTTTGAGAAACCGCTTGCAAGAAGCCATGTGGGATGATGTTGGCGTGATGCGCAATAAGACGGCTATGGAGCGCGGGGTGCAAAGCGTTGCAGACATTCACGCTGAGCTAAACGATGTGGGCGTTGTAAGCGACAATCTCGCCTTTAATCTCACATGGCATGACTGGCTTAACATGACGAGCCTTTGTGAAGTGTCGCGGGTTATTGGGCTGGCAGCTTTAGCGCGCGAAAACTCTCGTGGTGCTCATTTTCGCGAAGATTTCCCAGAGCAAGGCTCCCTTGACGAAAGTTATTTTACGGTGGCGAAGCAGAAAGGTGATGAATTGAGTGTTCACCGTGAGGACGTGCGCTTTACAATTGTTAAACCGGGTGAGACCATTCTACCAGATGGGGAGCCTGAAACGCTTGTGGAGGCAGCGCAATGATTTCAATCGATTTAATCCAAAAAACCGCTGAAACCTTGATGGACAAAGCGGCCATTGAGATACCGCAAGATTATCTTGATGGATTGAAAGCAACAGCAAGTGTTGAAGATGGCGACCTTTCATCTTTCGTGCTTCAAGCAATGCTTGAAAATTATAAAGCTGCCAAAGAAGACAGACGCGCCATGTGTGGCGATACGGGTTGCCCGCGCTGGTATGTGAAAATGGGCAATGAAGCGCAGATTGAGGGCGGGCCGATAGCGCTTGAAACAGCTCTTCGTCGTGCGACTGCCAACGCCACCAACGGCGTTCCGCTTCGTCCTAATCGTGTGCATCCACTGTGGCGCACAGACCATGACAACAATGTCGGCATTGGTGCCCCTGAAATTGAATATGGCTACGAGCCAGGCGGCAATTGGATTGATTTAATCACCGTTCATAAGGGTGGATTGTTTGGTACGGATTACCGCATGCTTTTCCCATCTGACGGTATTGAAGGGATTAAGCGGTTTTACCTCGATTGCCTCGTGGCCTTTGGAAAACGTGGCCTTGCGTGCCAGCCTGCGATTATTGGCATTGGCCTCGGTGGTTCGAAAGACACCTGCATGGTGCTTGGCAAACGGGCCGCGTGCCTACGCACTGTGGGGGACCGCAATAGCGACCCGCGCATTGCTGAGATGGAAGACGAGCTGAAAGAGCTTGGCAATTCTATTGGCATGGGTGCGATGGGATTTGTTGGCAAATCCATGGTCGTTGATTGCAATATCGAGGTTGGCTATTGCCATACGGGCGGAATGCAGATGAGTGTTCATGCTTTTTGTTTATCCTCACGCCGTGCCGTTGCTCGTGTTCATAGCGATGGACGGGTTGAGTATCGCACAGACCCTGATTGGTTTACCGATTATCAGCGTCGCGAAACCGTGGACTGGGAAATGCCTGAAAGCGTGGAGGCGGCAGAATGAAACCGCGTGAGGTAAGACTTTCCACCACCCCAACCGCAGAAGCACTGGCCGACCTTCGGCTTGGCGATATCGTCTATTTAGATGGCTTAATGTATACTGCGCGCGAAGGCGTTTATATGCGGGCCTTGGAAGAAAAAGCCAATATTCCGATGGAGTTACCGCAGCAAAGTGCGGCCAATTTTCATTGTTCTCCTGCCGCCCGCATCAACCCAGATGGTACCTTTGAGCTGGGTGCTGTAACCGCGACGGCCTCGTTTCGGTTTGCTAAATGGATTGGCGAATGGCTTGCCAAATCTGGTGCCAAACTAGTGGTTGGTAAAGGCGGTATGAGCCATGACACCTATCTTGAGCATTTCGTGCCAAATGGTGCGGTTTATCTGACCACTGTTGGATACGGCACCGGCGCGCTGCTTGGGCGTGGGGTGGAAAATGTTGAGGCGGTGCACTGGCATGAAGAGCTTGGGATTGCTCAAGCCATGTGGGTGATCCGCTGTAATAAAATGGGACCGTTTTTAGTTGCCTCAGACCTTCAGGGCAATTGTCTGTTTGAGCGTGAAAACGCCAAGATTAAAGACAATATTGAGCGTGCCTATGAAGGAACAAAGCCTGCTGTTATGCGTCGATACGGTGAAACAGATGACCGTACCGACGAGATTATTGGTTAGTTATATCAGATGGTTACGTCTTTATGCTAAGCCGTAACTTCCTTTAGTGCAGCCACACATTCTTGTGCGAAAGCTTCATCATTGATGTGATGCGGGCTTGTGATCAGTTTGCGATTATCCGTTTCCTGCACGCGCTCTTTAATGGCATCAAACAGCGCTTTGCGGGCGGCTTTATCTTCAAACGGTGCACCTGGTGCATCAATGGCGGAGACGCCACCTTCAGGCAGGAAGAAGCGGACGGGACCAGTCATTTGGTTGAGGCGATCGGCGATCCAATGGCCCATCTGGGTGTTTTCTTCGACCGTTGTGCGCATCAGCGTTACTTGTGGGTTGTGCTCATAAAACGTGCGGCCTTCATACTTGGCAGGCACTGTATCTGGTGCGCCAAAGTTCACCATGTCGAGGGCGCCAACAGAGCCGACATATGGCAGGCCCTTGCGGATGACGGCACCAAAGCGATCTTCGGTTGCGGCAAAGACACCACCAAATAGCAAGTCGCAGACTTCGGTGGTTGTAAGGTCGAGTACGGCGGACAAGAACCCATCATCCGCAAGCTTCTCCATCGAGCGGCCACCAATGCCAGTTGCGTGGAAGACGAGACATTCAAAATCGTTTGAAACGTGGGCTGAGATTTGCTGGATGGCCGTTGTTGTCACGCCAAACATGGTCATGCCGAGATTTGGTTTGTCGTCGCCACCAGAAATTTGCTGGCTCGCTTTATTTTGCACAAGACCAACCATGGCATCAGCGGCGTTTGAGAAAATTTGACGTGAGATTGAATGCAGCCCTTGCACGTCGCTGATTGACGGAAGCATCATAATATCACTCGCGCCGACATAGGCTGACACATCGCCAGAAGCGACGGTTGAAATCATGATCTTGGGAATACCAAGGGGAAGGGCGCGCATGGCGGGTGTCGACAGAGCCGTGCCGCCTGTGCCACCTGCTGAGATGATGCCACCGACATTGCTGGCTGCTTGGATCCATGCTTCAAAAGCTTGGCTCATACCTGCAACCGATGTGCCGCGATCACCTGTTTGTACAGCACCCGCACCATCTGGATGAAAAGCGCCGACATCAGCGGAACCAACCTCACAATCTGACACACTACCCGATGTTGAAAGGTCAACGCGGGTGACGGAAATACCCAATGATTTCAATCGGTCAGCGATGAAATTCAATTCTTGTGATTTCGTGTCATACGTTCCCGCAACCAACACACTCCCGTTTGCGTCAAATCTTGATCCAGCCATTGTATTATCTCCCTAAAAGTACCTAGCCCCAAAATATTGGCTATCAGTTTACGTCAACTTTTCGGCTTGCAAATGCCTATTTTGGATTTTGCCGTAATATTTTCCCAGTGCGGGGATATTTTGAAATAAACGCTCAAAGATCGTTTTGCACTTACCCTTCGAGAAAACGAAAGGTAGATGATATGCGACGAACTGACGTAATAAAATTGCAGAAAGCATTGCTGCACAAGGGTTTTAACCCCGGACCAATTGATGGCAAGTGGGGGGCTAAGACAGAACGTGCTGTTATACAGTTTAAGAAGAAGGTTGGGTTGCGTGCGCGTGGTTATGTTGGCCCCCTTACAATGGCAGCATTGTTTGAGGACCGACATCCTGTTCAACCTAAAATGGTGCGTGTGTCCTCATCTGATAAGGTTCAGAGCGAACCTGATAAAGCCAATTCCAACCCCGTATGGCTACGACTGGGCACAAGTTATCTTGGCCTTCGTGAATATCGTGGCAGTAAGCATAATCCGAAAATCTTAGAATGGTGGATCAAGCTCGGTCTTCCGTTTCGCAATGATGAAACACCGTGGTGTGCAGGTTTTGCCTGTGGGGTTTTGGAAGAAGCAGGCATTCGTTCGCCTCGGTCAGCTGCGGCACGGTCTTTTTATTGGAAGGGCTGGGGGCATGTTTTATCTGAACCAGCAGTTGGCTGCGTGGTTAGTATGTGGCGCGGTTCAAAGAAGGGCGCTTATGGGCATGTCGGTTTTGTGGTTGGTAAAGACCGTTTCGGCAATTTGATGATTCTTGGTGGCAATCAAGGTAATCGTGTGAGTATTCGTCCGTTTAATCGAAATCGTGTCTTGTCTTATCATTGGCCATCAACGCATACGCTTCCTAAGAAACAAGGCTTTTCCACATTGCCAATAATTGCAAGTGATGGGCGCGTCTCACAAAACGAAGCATAAGAATAGACATAAAAAAACCGCCGACCAAAAGGCCGGCGGTTCAATTTATTCTCTATCAGCTAAAATTAGAAGCTGAACTGAACTGATGACTGAACGCTAAAGAAGCCTCTGTCTACCTGATCAGCGTCTGAGTTTACGCTTGTGTAAAGACCTTCAAGACCAAGTGTAAGGTTTGATCTTAGGTTGTAGATCAAGTTAGCACCAGTGTAGATCTGTGAGCCGCCTGTGTTCAAGCGTGCGCCTGTTACATCGTCGTCTTCTGAGTCAACAACAGTGTAAGCGAACCATGCTGATGAGTGTAGTTTGTCACTCCAGAAGTGTTGACCGTGAACAATACCACCGTACTGAGTGATCTCTTGGATATTGTTTGTAGAGTCAATCACACCAGCTGTTGCGCCAGTAAAGATGTAACGGCCAATACCTTGACCATAGATACCCTGAATAGCAACGCTATCTTTACCAAACTTAACTTTTGCACTTGCCTGGATACCCCAACCCAACAATTCGTCGCGTGTTGTAGCAGGAAGAGAAGAATCGTTGTTCGGGTCTTGGTAAGTTACAACACCAGACAAACGACCGCTTACTGCACCGCTTTTGTATGAAAGAGCTGCGATGAAATCAGGTACAGCATCCACACCAGCATTTGTGCCGGCTACGAAACCAACTGGGTTTTCAGCAGAAATCGCAAATGTCAAAGCATCGCTAAGTGGTTGAGTCCAGCGAAGCTGAGCTTGACGAAGGAATGCTTGGTTAGCTGGGCCGTTGAAATCAAGAATGTTTGGGTAAACATTGAAATCTGTGAAGAGTGACCAGTTTTGACCAGCAAGCAAGCTGCCGCCTAGGCTATCAATGCCGATTTCAACATATGCGTGACGCAATGTAGTTGCAGTACGGTTTGAGAATGACTGTGAGTTACCGAAACCGCTGTTCACGTCAACTTCGATGAATGCACGAGCAGAACCGATGTCGGTTGTTGTTCTTGCGTCAAAGTTTAGACGAGATTGGTTTGCGTGGAAACGAGTTCTGTTACCACCAGCACCAGTAACACCGCCAAGACCGACGCCGAACTGTGATGCTGAAGAGTCTTGACCTGAGTTTGCAGAGTTTGAACCAGCAAAGTTGTCAAAACGGAAGATGTAATCTGCTTTAGCGTAGCCACCTACTTTGAAAGAGATGCCTGTACCTGGCAATAGAATAGAACCTTTAAAAGAACCTACTTCTACGTATTCTTTAGCAGGTGCAACGTCCAAATCGGCCGCTACTGCTGGGGCGCTCATTACACCAGCAGCAACTGTGCCGGCGAGTAGAGCTTTGAGAGATGATTTTTTCACTTGTTTCTCCAGTTAGAAAAGAAATCGAACACGAGACATACATGACAGATGATCGATTGGACGCAAACCTAAAAACGCGTTGGAGGTGCACTTGCTGATTAGGAGATGCAAAAAAGCAACAAAATATCAGTCTAAAATAAGAAAATGGCAGAAATCTCTGGATTTCCACATTGAACAACCCGTTCAAAAGTTACTCATTCGTTATCAAATTAACTGATCTGAGGTGACTGATCACGGAGCTGTTCACGTTTTATGTGATGTCCCAAGTGTCTTTAATAGGTGCATATTAGGAATCAGATGACCTTGAAGTTGCGATTCTTGCTTGAAATTAGAAATAATACTGGAAATCGGGAATCGCTTCGTGTAACAGATCGGTCGTCTTGAAGGGGTATAGCTCAGTTGGTAGAGCGACGGTCTCCAAAACCGTAGGTCGCGGGTTCGAATCCTGCTGCCCCTGCCAAGACTTTCCACAAAATCTTTGTTTTGGTATCCAGCGGCGGAAAACTCGGCGTTTAGTATCGCCTATACATCTGTTATAAAGACGACAGGCGTTTTGCTGGTACTGTTCGATGCTTAAAGTATGAGTGTGTGGGGAGGGCCTCCTCATTCTGGCACTACAATCGTTCTGTTTGGCAAAGTGCTCCTTATTGGCGGGCTAGGACAATCGCTAGCTTTGATTGTCTGTCCAAGCCCACACAAAGTAATAAGTGGTGTGCAACAAGTGGCACGGAACAAGTTGAGCGAGCACTTTATGGGTAACCGTCAGCAGTCGTTTCAATTCAACCGAGCCAGAACGGCAGCTTTCAATATACGGACTTATTGTCGCAGGCACTCAGCCTGATTGATTAAAAAATCCGGCTTTATTTGATGCCACATGGTTGCAATTCTCATCGGATGCGCAAGTCGGGTGGGGGCTGTGGTAGAAATATTGGTTTTTATTGGATTGGGAAATGCGGGGGACAGATTTTTCTTAAGTCATAGAGATCATAGGACAATTAATACTAGTTATCGACGAACATAATGCGCCATCTGCGCTTATTGTCTTGTCATTTAGCCGAAATGGATTGTTTGATGGGTTTGAATGGGGGAGAATGTGCGGCCACTGATACTTTAAGTGCGTGAAAAAATGTAAATCACAGCAATTTGATGCAAAAAAATACATCAAAGGTGTAGAAAAATACTAGCCTATTGGCGGGGGTATTGTAGTAGCCTCAAACTGTCCGAAAAGCTGGACGAAACCTTAGGGAGGAATCAATGAAAGCACTTAAAAGCTGCGTGTATGCAGCTGCATTCACAGCCACGACTGCATTAACAGCGTTCGCTGGCGATCTTACGATTGCGACTGTTAATAACGGTCACATGGTTGAGATGCAAAAATTCACACCAGAATTTGAAAAAGCAAATCCGGGCATCAAACTAAACTGGGTAACACTTGAAGAGGGCGTTCTACGTCAGCGCGTTACGACAGATATCGCCACTAAAGGCGGTCAGTTCGATGTTATGACAATTGGTATGTACGAAGCACCAATCTGGGGTAAGCAAAACTGGCTTGTTCCATTGGAATTCGACGCAGCCTATGATGTCGATGATATTCTACCAGCAATGCGTGGTGGCTTGAGCTACGATGGTAAGCTTTATGCTGCACCATTCTACGGCGAAAGCTCAATGATCATGTACCGCAAGGACTTGGTTGATGCTGCTGGTTTGAAAATCGAAGACAATCCAAGCTGGGATCACATCAAAGACGTTGCTGCTGCTCTTCATAAGCCAGATGATGGCGTGTTTGGTATCTGCTTGCGCGGTAAACCAGGCTGGGGCGACAACATGGCGTTTATTACGACCATGGCAAACAGCTTTGGCGCACAATGGTTCAACCAAGACTGGACACCAGCGCTTGATAGCCCAGAGTGGGAAGCTGCTGTATCATTCTACGTTGATCTTTTGACAAAATATGGTCCTCCAGGATCAGAGGGTAACTCATTCAATGAAATCCTCGCGCTTATCAACGAAGGTCGTTGTGGTATGTGGATTGATGCGACAATCGCTGCATCATTCGTAACAGATCCAAAACAGTCTAAAGTTGCTGATAAGATGGCATTCGCACAGGCTCCACAGAAAGTGACCACTAAGGGCGCTAACTGGCTATGGGCTTGGTCTCTTGCGATCCCTGCTGGATCAAAGCAAGCAGACGATGCTAAAAAGTTCATCGAATGGGCGACATCTAAAGAGTACATCGAGCTTGTAGCTTCAAGAAACGGCTGGGGAAGTGTTCCAACAGGTACACGTCAGTCTACTTACGACAATCCGAAGTTCCAGGAAGCTGCAACTTTCGACGAAGCTGAACTGAAAGCAATCCTTTCGGCTAACCCAGAAGATTCAACGCTGAACCCATCACCATATGTTGGTGTACAGTTCGCTGCGATCCCTGAGTTCCAGTCAATTGGTGTTGCAGTTGGTCAGCAAATGACAGCTGCGCTAGCTGGACAAATCTCAGTTAAGGAAGCTTTGAAGAACTCCCAAGCAGCTGCCGACCGCGAGATGCGTAAGGCTGGCTACTACTAAGAAGCAGTAGATAATCCGGTTTGATGATTTCCGGGTTATCGCCTTAATGGCTCTGGTGCCTCGTGCACCAGAGCTTTTTCCTCGGAGGAAGCCTTATGAATCGGACATTAGCAAGATGGCTGCAAGCGCCGAGCATTATTCTATTGCTCATATGGATGATTGTACCGCTGTCGATGACAGTCTATTTTTCAACCCAGCGGTATTTGCTGCAAAAGCCTGAGTTAAGTGGCTTTGTTGGGTGGTCAAATTACGAATATTTCTATACCGATCCTAGGTTTTGGCCAGCAATCGTAAATACGCTTGTGTTGGTTGGCTCCGTTCTCGCAATCACTGTCTTTCTAGGCCTAGCGATTGCTATTTTGATCGACCGCCCGTTCCCAGGGCGCGGCATTGCACGTGTCATGTTGATCTCTCCATTTTTCATCATGCCAACAGTCAATGCATTGCTGTGGAAGAACATGATGATGGATCCGATCCAGGGTCTTTTATCCGTTGTTTCACGCTTTTTCGGGGCAACCCCGATAGAATGGCTGGCAGATTTCCCTCTGTTTTCCATCATTCTTATCGTTAGTTGGCAGTGGACACCGTTTGCAATTCTAATTTTCATGACGTCCTTGCAGAGCCAAGACCAAGAGCAAATGGAAGCCGCAACCCTTGATGGTGCCGGCTTTTGGGCGAAATTCTGGAATCTAACGCTGCCTCATTTGGCGCGACCGATCGCAATTGTGATTATGATCCAGATGATTTTCCATCTCTCTGTCTTTGCTGAAATTCTCGTTACGACAAGTGGCGGACCAGGCACGTCATCGACGAACTTAACATTCCTAATCTATCAAGAAGCTCTGTTTGGCTTCGACGTTGGTAGCGCTTCGGCGGGCGGTGTTTTTGCAATCATCTTGGCGAATATCGTGGCGTACTTCCTCGTGAAGGCGATCGGCAAAAACCTAACGGTCTAATAGTGGTGTGATCATGACAGATAAACAAAAAGAAATTCTCAAAAATCGTATTGCTGCAACCGTGGCATGGATCGTTACAATATTAATTTTCTTCCCGATTTTTTGGATGTTCCTTACCAGCTTTAAGACGGAAGGGCAGGCGATTGCTGTGCCACCATTGTTGCTTTTCGATCCGACGATTGAAAACTACACATTGATTAATGAGCGCACAGATTACGTCAAACACGCTTGGAACTCTATCATCACAAGTGTTGGTGGAACCGCTCTGGCAATGTTGATTGCAATCCCTAGTGCTTATGCCATGGCCTTCAGCCCTGGGCGCTGGACCAAAGACATTCTGCTTTGGATGCTGTCAACAAAGATGCTACCAGCTGTTGGTGTGCTTATGCCTATCTACTTGATTTCTCAGTATTTCGGTTTGCTTGATACACGCATCGCGTTGGTCATCATCTACTCACTCATCAACCTTCCGATCATTATGATGATCTTGTTCAATTATTTCCGTGAAATTCCGAAGGAAATTTTGGAAGCAAGTAGAATGGATGGAACCTCAACGATCAACGAGATCACACAAGTGGTGATGCCGCTTGCTTGGGGTGGGCTTGCTTCGACGGCTCTTCTATCTATTGTTTTGCTTTGGAATGAGGCATTTTGGTCAATTGCTCTAACGTCAGGTGACGCGGGTACTCTGGTCTCTTTGGTCGCTTCGTTCTCCAGTCCGGAAGGTCTGTTTTGGGCGAAACTCTCTGCGGTATCGATGTTAGCTTGTGCGCCAATCATGATCTTCGGATGGCTGACACAAAAACAATTGGTACAGGGCCTTACTTTTGGGGCGGTCAAATGATCAGGAGTGTTTCACTACAGTCCTGTCCTTGGCATTCAGTTTGATTTCGGTGGTACATCATGTCGATTATTGAGCCAGAACTCGAATACGTAGACCGTGGAATACAAAGTATCCGCTATCTTCAACATGGATGGCCGACGAAACTTTGTCGTTGGCATAGTCATGCTGAATATGAATTGCATTTCGTTGCTGAAACGCATGGCAAAGCCTTTATTGGCGATCATATCGGTGAGTTTGAACCAGGCTCCTTGTTCTTAACGGGGCCATACTTGCCGCATAATTGGATTACGGATGAATTTACCTGTCCCAAACCAGTTGAAGTTCGCGATATGCTTGTGCAATTCAGCCAAGAAAATATCGACCAGCTGACGAAGGCATTTCCTGAGTTTCGCGATTTTGTTCCATTGTTTGAATTGGCAAAATCTGGCGTCGAATTTAAGGGTTTTTGTCCAGACACAGCCCGCACGCATCTAAAGCGTATTAGAGAAGCAAAAGGCGTTGAGCGTATCGTCTCTTTTCTCCGCTTTTTACATAGATTGAATGAACATGCTGAGAAGCGTCCGCTTTCAGTTGCAGGAATGGTTCATCCTGAAGGCAATTCCAAGCAAGCGCGGATTGCGGAGGTCGTCGATTACATTTCTGGTAATTTTGCCGATAACATCTCTCTTGGAGTTGTCGCAAAAATGGCTGGGATGAGCACGACTTCTTTTTCTCGGAATTTCCAAATTGTAACTGGCAACAGGTTTACCGAATTTGTAAACCGCGTTCGCATTAGCCAGGCTTGTTCATTGCTTTATTCAACAGACAAGCAAATCTCAACGATCTGCTTTGATGTTGGATTTCAAAACCTAGCAAACTTCAACAGGCAATTCCTGAAAATGAAGCAATTAACGCCAAAAGAGTATCGCGAGATAGCCGTTAAAGGCCTTGTATCCGATAGTTTGGAATTACAGTGAGTGCTACCCTAATGGACACGTACAAACCCGTTATTTATCAGACGGAATACGATAAAAATTTATGTGATATTGGCGTTTTGCACCTTGGCTATGGTGCATTTCATCGAGCGCACCAGTCTGTCTACTTTGACGACTATATGAACTCTACTGGTGATTATCGGTGGGGCATTGCCGCGGTAAATCTGCAAGGCAGTGAAAGTTCTCCGTTTGAAGGCGTTGCCGATACGGATGGCTATCTGCTTAAGACGATTGCACCCAATGGCGATGAGACTTTTCGTATGGTGCGACCGCATTGTCGGTTCGTTGATTGGAGCCGAGAGGCTGATATGGCGGAAGAGCTGGCTAGTTTGCCAAGTGTCCACATTATCTCAATTACGGTGACTGAGAGCGGTTATTATCTCAATGATGATATGACGCTGAATATTAATGACGAACTCATTTCGAGTGAAATTGCAGGCGGGCAAGCTCGCTCAGTCTATGCCTATTTGTTGCGTGCGCTTAAGGGTAGGGCGGCGACAATAGATCAACCGATCAATATATTCTGTTGCGATAATATTCGGGCGAATGGCAAAATGCTCTCCCGAAATTTCAAAGCATATCTGCAAGCGTGCGGTGAAACAGATTTGGCTGCTTGGGTCGATAAAAACGTCAGTTTTCCTTGTTCTATGGTGGACAAAATCACGCCGCGTGCGACGGATGAATTGAAAGCTGAAATTGAAACATTGTTTTCAGACGCTTCGCTTAACCCAATTCATGCTGAAGCGTTTTCGCAATGGGTTTTGGAAGATAATTTCGTGGCGCCGGTGCCACAGCTTTATAAAGTTGGTGTCGAAATCGTTGACGATGTCGACCCGTTTGAAGAGACTAAAATTAGAATACTGAACGGCGGGCATACAGCACTTTGTTATTTTGGTGCTCTTGCTGGTCTCAATACTTTTGATGAAATCATGGGTAAAAAAGACCTCGTCAAATTTTTCTACGATTTTGAGACGCAAGAAGTCTTACCTGGTCTTGATGTTGATGTGCCGTTTGACAAGCACGTTTATGTCGACAAGGTTGCGACCCGCTTTTCCAATGCAGCACTCGCTGATCAATTGGAACGCATCTGTATGGATGGGTTTTCTAAGATGACGATTTATATTCGTCCCACCTTAGATTCATGCCTAAAGCAAGGCATAACCCCTCACAACGGTTTCGCAAGTATTGCGAGTTGGTATGTCTATGCCAAACGTTTTTCAGCAGATGCGATACATATTTATTACCACGAACCTTTTTGGCGGCAATTGAAGCCTTTATTAGAGGTTGGTGCGGAGGAGGAATTTGCCACAACGAAACAACTGTGGGGGGACTTGCCTGAGCTTTATGACGAGTTCGTTCCTGGTGTGTTGTCGGCAATTAAACAAACGGAGCAAGCATGGCCAGTGTAACGATAGAAAATGTAAAGAAATCTTATGGCGACCTGCAGGTAATGCATGGCGTTGATTTGAACATCGAAGATGGTGAGTTCGTCGTTTTTGTCGGCCCGTCAGGGTGTGGTAAATCAACCTTGCTGAGGATGATTGCGGGGCTTGAAGATATATCAGACGGCACAGTGTCGATTGGCGACAATGTGGTCAACGATGTTGCGCCATCTAAACGTGGTGTCGCTATGGTGTTTCAAACCTATGCGCTTTACCCACATATGACAGTGTACAACAATATGGCTTTCGGCTTGAAACAAGCGAAAATGCCTACTGATGAGATTGAAAAAAGGGTCAGTGAAGCGGCTCGTATTCTTGACATTGGGAGCTACTTAGACCGCACCCCGCGTGCTTTGTCAGGTGGTCAACGCCAACGTGTTGCCATTGGGCGCGCTATTGTGCGTGAACCTGAAGTTTTCTTGTTTGATGAACCGCTTTCTAACCTTGATGCTGCATTGCGCGGTCAAACTCGTTTGGAAATTGCAAGACTTCACGAGCGCCTCGGTGCGACGATGGTCTATGTGACACACGACCAAGTGGAAGCCATGACTTTGGCGGATAAAATTGTTGTGCTGCGTGATGGTCGGGTTGAACAAGTTGGTCCGCCGATGGATCTCTATAACAGCCCAGACAATCTTTTCGTTGCAAGCTTTATCGGTAGTCCGGCCATGAACTTCTTTGATGGTGAAGGTTCAGGTAAGAGCCTTTCTATTGGTGGAAGTAAGAAAATTAAGACTGCTGAAGATAGCTCGGATAAAACTGTTGTGGTTGGTATTAGACCAGAACACTTGGTTAGCTGCACGAAAGCACAAGCGCTGATTTCAGGTAAACTCGAACTTATCGAGCAACTTGGCGATCATGTTCTTGGCCATATTGCGTCAGAATCAGGCGTTGAGTTTGTTGCTAAGGCAGTAGAACTTGCTGGCATCAAGCGTGGTGACACTGTGCACTTTAACGCTGAGCCTGAGAACATTCACTTGTTTGATAAGGCAACTGGAGGGCGCTTGCGGTGATCATTTGCTGCGGCGAAGCATTGATTGATATGCTTCCGCGCCAATTATCAAGCGGCGAGGATGTGTTTTATCCCGTCGCTGGCGGGGCGATTTTTAATACCGCAATTGCATTAGGACGTTTGGGTTGTAATGCAGGCATGGTAAGCGGCATTTCTACGGATATGTTTGGCGATCAGCTGATTGAAGCGCTTCAAAGCTCAAAGGTTGATACCCAGCATTGTATCCGCATTGGCCAACCAACGACACTTGCCTTTGTTAAGCTGACAAATGGGCAAGCACAGTATTCCTTCTTTGATGAAAACTCTGCAGGGCGCTCGTTGAGCATCGACATGGTGCCAAAGTTTTCTCAGAACATCAGTGCACTTCATTTTGGCGCGATAAGTCTCATCCCTGAGCCTTGTGGCTCTGCTTATGAAGCACTGCTGAGCGATAATGCCGCAAATAGTGTTATTTCATTAGACCCCAATATTCGCCCAAGTTTCATTACGAATGCTGAAAGCCATCGCGCACGCATAAATCGGATGATTTCCAAGGCAGATATTGTCAAAGTATCAGACGAAGACCTCGATTGGATTATCGAAGGTGGCGACCACCAAACGGCTATTCAATCCTGGTTAGAGCAAGGCGTGAAAGTTGTTTTAATCACACAAGGTGCTGACGGTGTAACTGCCTTTAACAAGGCTGGAAGTTGTCATCAGGAGGCTCAGAAAGTCGATGTGGTTGATACAATCGGCGCTGGCGACACATTCAACGCTGGCTTTCTTGCTGGGCTTGAGGATAAGGGGTGCCTAACAAAGGCTGCTCTTGCTGAAATTGATGATGAAAACCTGAAGCATGCTTTGAATATGGCCAGCAAAGTGGCCGCCTTTACCGTCTCGCAAGCCGGCGCTGTTCCGCCTTGGCGTGAGCAAATAGCTTCTTAGAAAACAGCTTATTTTTAAAATCTATAAAATCACCTATTGTAAGACTTGTGTTCATCGCATTGGTTTTAGAATGTAATGTCGGCTTATGTTCTTATTTTTATACTATCTTAGATTTTTTTTTGCCCCTGCAATTTCATAAACGCTTAAGCGCGGTGTGCGCTTCAATTAAATTCTTTGTAATGCTTCGAATTTCGATCTTGCAAAAAATGTGAGTTATGGGCTGACTTTATATTGTTGAAATCAAATGGTTTGGCTGAAAATGGCCTCCCTCTAAGAGCAAAAACGGTTCAATCGGTTAGATCAACTAAAACATGAAAAACGTGAAGGGCGGTGATTAAAGCTCTTGTATTGCCTTTTTCTTCGCTCGATTCGGATGGTTTGTTTTGTCTTCGTGATTAATTGGTGTGCAATCAATTTAAGAGTCTGGTTGTTTAGCGACAGATTTCCAATATAAAATCTTGTCAAGTCTAAAAGCGTTCAAATTTGGAGGAACATTAGTGTGTGTTGATGCCAATTTGCAACATGGCATTAAGCGGCAATTTCCAGCTAAAAATTTGAAGCCGTTTCATCGTAAGGAATGTTCTTATAAGTCATTGTTTTTTATTAAAATTTTAACCTTTAGCGGATGGGCTTGGTCAAGGTTCACATTGTGTAACTTTTATCTAATAGTTAATTCGGTGCAATTTTGTACAAGTTTAATGCAAAATAGTACATTTAAATTTTTCGTGATGGCTGAATCTGGCGTCACTTCCATCGTTTCTATACAGACTACTATTGACGTTTTTCGCTCAAATCGCAGATATTCAACGTATGTGACGGGTATGTTTTTAACCCTAGCATGCCCACCACTTGTGATTATGGAGGATTACAATGATCGAAAGAAATGAAAAAGCGGACACTCTGGGGCAACGCTTTTTAAGTGCGGGACGCACAAGCGCAATCGCTTTGCTAACCACTACAATGCTAACAATCCCAATGATGGGAACAGCAAACGCAGCAGACCTTGAAGAAATTCAAGCGCCAGTTGTTGAAGAAAATGATCCGCTTACACTCTTTGACGGTCGTTTGAAAATTGGTTTGGGCGCTGCTCAACACTTTAATGCGCTTCAGACTGATAATAACAGTACCTTTTTCAATATTGATGCTGGGACAGACCCTAGTTTCCAGCGTCTTCGCTTTAACTTGGAACTTACATTCCACATTACAGACAATGTTTTTGCATTCGTCGATATTGCGGAAGAGCCGAATGACTTCCAAGGTTTGGATGCATTCTCACTTAACCAAGACTTTGGTTTCATCGATTTGAACCTTACAGGCTTGGCTGGCATCGAATCTGGTCCTGAAGTTCACTTCAAAACTGGTAACATCGGTGTTGGTACATTTGATGGCTTGCACAGCTTCTCAGATGGTTCTGTTGTACAGGGCAACCCACTTATCGGTAATTCACCAACAAGTTTCGGTACAGCTCAGTCTGGTGCACAACTTGTTATTTCTGATCAGCTAGATGGTTTCATTAAATCATACAGCGGTGACATTGCTGTAACGGTTCCAACATTCGGTGGCGATTCTAATCCAGAAAAAGGTTTCAACCTTTTGACAGGTTTTGGTGTTGACACAAATGTTGGTCTTTCATTCAGCACACGCTTCTTCCTCGGTGGCGGCGGTGGCCAAGTTGGTCAAGGGCAATCTACCGCAATTGCTGGTACGCCAGGTGCATTCTCACTTAATGGTGTTCAGACTGATGGTCTGTTTGCTGGTGATGGTGATAACTACTTCCTTGCTTCAAACAATCGTTTTGGTGGCAATGGCGGTACGGTCGGAAACGGTTCGGCTGGTGGCAACGGTGACGGTCGTTCATCACGGATTTTCCACCAAAACCTACTTCCAGGTATTGATGCGCACATTCTTCAGTTTAACGCACAATACCGTTCAGACTTCGGTCCAGGTACTTTGATCCGTGCTTGGGGTGGCTTTGCAGAATCTGACTTCCGCTTTGTTGATGCAAACGGCAACCAAGTTTCTGGTGGTAACCCAGCAGGCGTTGGTGTGACTCGTCAAGAAAGCAGCATCAGCTTCTTCGGTGTTGGCGTTCAGCAGTTCTTGTTGAAAGACAAGCTATACTTAGCTGGTCGCTTCACACAGGTTAACAACACTACTGATGGCGTTGCAAACCGTGGTACTTTGCGTCGCTACCAAGTTGGTGGCGGTTTCTTCATTGATGAGCGTTCGCTTATCAAAGTTGAATACGTAAACCAAGACGAAGAAATTGGTTCAGCAGGTCAAACCGGTGGTTTCGACGGCGTTGTATCCGAGTTGTCTGTACGTTTTTAGGTTTTCGAACACTAAAATATAACGTATAAGTTTAGGAGAGGCGGATTTTCTGCCTCTCCATTAATGTTGGAGCTAGAGAATATGCCAAATGTCCGTGTTGTTTTTGACCTTTTGAAGAAGCAAAGTTTTATTGGTTGGCTTGCCAGTTTTGCCGTTGTCCTGATGGCAACGCTTAGCGCGAAGTCTGCAGCCAATGCCCAAGATATTTGGCGTACAAATAACGGACTGGTAAAAATTGTTGATGCGGAAAGAACCGCGTCCAACCAACATCCGGTAGCTTTTAGTGAAAGTGATATTTATTTTGCATTGCGTGCGATACGCGTGCAGAGAAAAGGTAGCTTTAGCGTGATCTCTAGAGCACGTGGTAATAAGAAAACGACCTCTTTGTTCCAAGACAGTAATGCGCGTTTGCTAACGCCTTATCTTGTTCAAGCTTTCCGCGAATCTGGCAAAAGCCAAGATGTTTTCTTTTCTTTGAAATCTGATCGTGGAGCTGCCGGGCAGCAAATTCTTTCATCGTCTAGTGTCGTCACCTCGGGTCGGATTTTCTTCAAGGGCAATCACCTCAATATCATTTTCGGCTCAGCATTGAATGATGCTGGCAAGGCAACAGGGGCCGTTGGCTCAAATGCCAACAGATACGCAATTCGAGCAACAGCGAAATCGTTGCAGGGTAAAGTCGGCTCACGGCGTTCACAAGCACGTATTGCAGTTGCCATTCAGCCAACACAGAGTGTTCGTTTGGCACGTGTGAATAGTAAAGTTCGCAGTGACTGGGCTGTCGTGGCTCTGGATTCAGCCGTGCAGGCAGGTGCTTCACAAATTGGAACTAACCGACAGCCGGCGGCCAATAGCCAAGGTGTCGTAACGTCCGCGCCTGTACGTTCAACGTCTAACCGTAGTGCTGAAGATCAATTAGCTAAGCTAAAATCATTGCGAGACAAAGGGCTCGTAACGGAAGAAGCTTACCAAGCGCAAATTTTAAAAATTCTTGATAGGTCTTTGTAGGCTTTAGTATTAGCACGTCTTCTAAGGCGCTGTTATTACTTGAGAAGAATTTAGTTGAGGTTTTACTCGGCGCTCAATAGAGACGTCGAGTTTAATCTTTTTAGAGGTCACTTACACATTTGCGGGCGTGATAAATAACGGATCCGCCGCGGCAATGTGCAACCTAGAGCTTTTCGTCATGGGTGCAAAAACAATACCGGTATTACCATTCGATTTAGTGGTATTTGGTGCGACAGGTGACCTTGCAAAAAGAAAAATCTTCCCAAGCTTATTCAAACGGTTTGTTGCTGGACAAATGCCCCTAGAGGCACGTGTTATCGGCGCTGCTCGAACTGAAATGGATCAAGCTGGGTTCGTTGAGACAATTAAGAGTGCTTTGCTTGAGTTTTCATCATGCGCAAATGACGATGATGAAAGCCTAGAGCAGTTTTTAGGTCTCTTAAATTATGTGCCAATCGATGTGTTTGGTGATGCAGGTTGGGAAACGCTTCGAGGCTTGTTCCGCGAGGGTGTTGTTAGAGCTTTTTATCTTTCAGTTGCACCATCTTTGTTTGGTGACATTGCTGCTAAGCTTGGCGAGTACAATATCAAAACCGCCGAATCTCGCATCATTGTAGAAAAGCCATTTGGTACGGACGAACCAAGTGCGCGGGAGCTAAACCAAAAGCTACGTCGCAATTTTGATGAGAAGCAAATTTATCGTATCGACCATTACCTTGGCAAAGAAACAGTCCAAAACCTAATGGCCTTGCGGTTCGCCAATGGATTGTTTGAGCAATCTTGGAATGCGCAAAATATTGACCATATCCAAATTTCAGTATCGGAAACGCTCGGCGTTGACGGGCGCGGAGAATATTTCGACAAGTCGGGATCGATGCGGGACATGGTGCAAAACCATCTTTTGCAATTGCTCTGTCTGACCGCAATGGAACCGCCTTCGCGCTTTACGCCTGATGCGGTGCGTGATGAGAAGTTGAAAATTTTGCGGGCATTGGATTCGATTGAGCCATCGGACATCGTTCGAGGGCAATATCGTAGTTCGGAGAAGGGTGAGAATTACGTAGACCACGCACGTAACCCTGACAGCCGGACTGAGAGTTTTGTTGCAATGAAGGTGCATATTTCAAACTGGCGTTGGTCTGGGATGCCGTTTTATCTGCGCACGGGCAAAAAGCTGCGTAAACGTCTGTCAGAAATCGTTATCAGCTTTAAGAAACCACCACATTCGATCTTCTCAACAGATGTTCCTCTTAACGGCAATGAGCTGATTATTCGGTTGCAACCCGATGAAGGCATTACGTTGAAGATGACGATCAAAGAGCCTGGCCCTGGCGGCATGCGGTTGACAGAAGTGCCGCTTGATATGACCTTTGCAGAGGCACTTGATAGCTCCGGCATGACGCCTGACGCATATGAACGGTTGATTATGGATGTCATTCGTGGCGACCAAACATTGTTCATGCGTGATGATGAGGTTGAGACAGCTTGGGAATGGATGGACCCCATCATATCCTCTTGGGAAGCGCGTAGTGAAAAACCATTTGGTTATGAATCAGGTGGGGCAGGCCCAACTGAGGCGCTGATGATGATCCATAAGGATGGTCGTCGCTGGCGGGGTTTGGGCGAATGATAAATTCGATCTCCAAATATGATAATCGAAGTCTACAAGCCGAAAAATTAGGTGACAGTGTTGCCGCACAACTTGATACAGCGATAAAGACGCAAGGGTATGCAAGCCTTGCAATTCCTGGTGGAACGACGCCTGCGCCGTTCATGCAGCATTTATCGACATGTGACATTGACTGGTCAAAAGTGACCGTGACGACAACGGACGAACGCGTTGTTGACGAAAGCTCAGAACGTTCCAATGCAAAATTGGTCGCTGAAAACCTGCTTATAAATCGAGCTAAGACCGCGCAATTCGCATCGCTGCATTTGGGCCTCGATGGGCAGGGGGCTTCGCTTGCGAATTTGAACAGCCGAGTTGAAAAACTTCTTCCTCTTGATGTTTGTGTGCTCGGTATGGGGGCTGACATGCATATTGCTAGCCTGTTTCCTAAAGCGCGCGGGCTTGATAAAGCTATTTCCATTGATTGTGAGGCGTGGGTTCTTCCTGTGACGCCCGCGTCTGGCGATGAGGACCGCATTACTCTTACAGCATCGGTTCTTGCGAGTAGTGCACATCTTCATCTGCTTATTGTCGGTGAGGAAAAGCTAAATGCACTTACTCTTGCCAAAACGATTAGCGATGAAAAAGAAGCGCCGGTGCGCGTAATTTTGGGGCATGCTGATCTAGAAATTCATTATGCAGAAAGTTAGTCAAAATGCATGTACTGAACGATAAACTTAAACGTGTTACCGATCGTATTATCGCGCGTAGCGAGAAAACTCGAACAGTTTACCTTGCCAATATGGCTGCTGCTAAACCAGATGGGCCTGCACGCTCGCATCATGGCTGTAGCAACCAAGCCCATGCTTATGCGGGTGTCGTCGAAGACCAAGCGGCTATGGTGAAGGAAGATGCTGGCAATTTGGGCATCGTGACCGCCTATAACGACATGCTTTCTGCTCACCAGCCGTTTGAAAAATTTCCAGATGAAATCCGACAAGCTGTCCGCAAAATTGGTGCAACAGCACAAGTTGCAGGTGGCGTTCCTGCTATGTGTGATGGGGTGACACAGGGAACAGCTTCTATGGAGCTCAGCCTGTTTTCTCGCGATGCGATTGCTATGTCAGCTGGTATCGCCTTGAGCCATAACACCTATGATGCGGCTGTTTTCCTTGGCGTGTGCGACAAAATCGTGCCGGGGCTGGTTATTGCAGCACAGGCTTTTGGCCATATTCCAACGGTATTTTTGCCCGCAGGACCTATGACATCTGGCATTTCTAATGATGAGAAAGCCAAGGTTCGCCAGCAATTTGCGCAGGGTGAAGTGGACCGCGAAGTATTGCTGAAAAGCGAAATGGGTTCGTATCACGGGCCGGGCACCTGCACTTTTTACGGTACTGCGAATACGAACCAGATGTTGATGGAGTTCATGGGGCTTCATTTGCCAGGTGCAAGCTTCGTTAATCCAAACACCCCACTTCGTGATGCCTTGACCAAAGCAGGGGCAGTTCACGCGCTTTCACTCAGCGCAATGGGCAATAATTACACGCCTGTTTGTGAAATTTTGGATGAGAAGGCTTTTGTGAATGGTATCGTTGGTTTGAACGCGACTGGCGGCTCAACAAATCTGCTTATTCATTTAATCGCCATGGCGCGGGCAGGCGGCATTATTCTCGACTGGGAAGACTTTAGCGATCTTTCAGACACGGTTCCGCTTCTAACTCGCGTTTATCCAAATGGGCTTGCCGATGTAAACCACTTCCATGCGGCTGGTGGTCTTGGCTTGTTGATTGGCAATTTGCTTGATCATGGTTTGTTGCATGAAGACGTTAAAACGATCATGGGTGAGGGCTTGCGCGCTCACACTAAAGAACCAAAATTGGTTGAGGATGGTGTTGAATGGATTGACGGGCCAGCAGAAAGCCTTGATGACCGCATTATCAGACCGGTTTCAAACCCGTTCCAAGCAACGGGTGGTTTGAGACGCCTTGATGGTAATCTCGGTACGGCGGTGATGAAAGTTTCTGCGGTGGATGAGAAAAACCGTGTGATTGAAGCGCCATGTCGGGTGTTCTCCGATCAGGTGCAGGTGAAAGATGCTTTTCAAGCGGGCGAGTTGACCAGTGATGTGGTTGTCGTGGTTCGGTTCCAAGGACCAAAGGCCAATGGAATGCCAGAGCTTCATAGTTTGACGCCGATGCTTTCTATTTTGCAGGCTCGCGGGCAAAAAGTAGCGCTTGTAACGGATGGGCGGATGTCTGGTGCTTCAGGCAAAGTGCCCGCCGCTATTCATGTGTCTCCTGAGGCGCTTGATGGTGGTGCTATTGCCAAATTGCGCGACGGCGACCTTGTTTTGGTGGATGGTGAAAAAGGAACTCTTGAAATTTTGACTGATGGCGTCCTAGATCGCGAACCTGCAACAGTTAATCTTGATGCGAATAATGTTGGCTCCGGTCGTGAGCTGTTCCAGAATTTTAGAAAAATCGTAACATCAGCAGATAGCGGTGCAAGCGTATTTGGAGTGTGATGAATGAGCGTTGATAAAAGTAAGCGGGCTCGCGAAATTTGCGAAACGGCACCTGTTATTCCTGTTTTGATCGTGGAAGAGGTGGCTTCTGCTCAACCGATAGCAAAAGCTTTGATAAGCGGCGGTCTGCCTGTTCTTGAGGTAACACTGAGAACAGATGCTGCATTGAATGTTATTGAGGAAATGGCCAAGTGCGAAGGCGCGATTGTTGGGGCGGGAACTATTTTAACGCCGGATGATCTTCATGCCGCACGCTCTGCTGGTGCTCAGTTTGGCGTCTCCCCAGGCTTTACAGATGCTTTGTTAGATGCTGCTGAAGCAGTTGATTTCCCGATGTTGCCAGGGGCCACAACGACTGCAGAGATCATGCACCTTGCCGATCGCGGTTATAACATGATGAAGTTTTTCCCTGCTGAAGCAATCGGTGGGGCGGCTGCCTTGAAATCCTTGGCGTCACCATTTCCTAAAATAACATTCTGCCCAACGGGTGGGGTCAATCTTGGCAATGTTGCTAATTACCTGTCCTTGCCAAACGTTGTGTGCGTTGGGGGTAGTTGGGTTGTTGCTAAGGACAGCGTCGCCAATGGCGATTGGGCTGCAATTGAACAAGCCGCTAGAACGGCCTCTCAGTTAAAAGGCTAAAACGCCGCAGTGGGTTTGAGAGTGCTGAGTGAAAAAAGACAAAAATAAACAGGAGTGTTGAAACAACACTCCCGTTTTATTGGCAGTCAGAATTTTGGGTATTGCTTATTATCGTGAGCCAACCCATGGCGAGAACTCTTGAGCTACCGTGTTGCGAGCACGATTGCCAAATGCTGAGTTTGCAGCATCTACTTTTGTATTTTTAAAGCCTAAGTTATCGAACTGGTTATGACCAATTGCGTTGAAGCCACGATTTCCGCCATCAAATGTTGAAGAAACTTCAACTGCAGTATTTACGTTTGTGTTTTTAAAGCCATTAAGGTCGAATTGGTTGTGGCCTGCAGATGAATTAGCAAGTGCTGCACCAGTAGATAAGATAACAGCGCCAGTCATAGTCGCGATAAGAAAATTTTTCATTATAGTTTCCTTTTTATTCGTTTCGTTGTTTACAAACTAGAAGTGTGTATTGCCACCTTCACCTTCCATTAAACAAAACGAGAATTGTCGTGATTATTTGATAACGCGCTCCCATTGCAGGATGTGTTGCCATATTATGAGTGCTTGGCTTTGGAAGATACAAAAAGAAATATTTTTGCTGTTTATCAAGCTCAAGTGAATGAGTTCTGGTTGGCTTGTTATCTGGAGTATTGTATTGGAAATACGTAGAGCTTGCGTGGGCCAATATTTGATTTTATCGTAGTGTTGTGTCCGATTAGGCAAGAAGTAATTCTGGCGTAAATTGCCGATAAGAAGTTGAGGGTTTGATGATTAGTTTACTAAAGATGTCCAAGTTTCTAACGGGGTCACTCATTGGTTTTGGTATCGGCATGAGTGCTGTGCATGCACAAGATGCTTCTGAGAAACAGCCAAAAGGTTGGTTTAAAGTTTGCGAGGTTAACAAGCAGACGAAAAAGGAAATTTGCGCGATAAACATTCAAATTACCAATGATGAGGGCACGCCAATTGCCCAAGCACGTATTGTGGAACAGAAAGGCGCACCTGCCAAATTGTTCACCATCATTGTGCCACCTGGGCTTTTAATTGATCCAGGTTTGCGTATTCAAATTGACAATGCAAATTTGGGTAAAGCTAAATACCGCGTGTGTACGCCTCGTGCGTGTATTGCAGAAGCGCGCTTTGACAAGAAGCTGATTGCCAGCATGAAGCGTGGCAAGAATTTGCAAATTATTGGCGTTGGTCAAGATAACAAACCAGCTGGTTTCCCTGTTACGCTAACAGGTTTTACAGCGGCGTATGACGGGCCATCACTCGACTCCTCTAAGTTCCTCGCAGAACAGCCAGAAACGCTGCAACAAAAATTGCTCCGTAAAGCAGCTGAAGCACGAAAGAACCAAGTTGAGAGTAACAATTAGAAACCAGTACGTTCAATTTATTTATTGAACAGTGGTTTGTAATGATGGGCGCGCATTCATTGAATGCCGCCCAACGCCTGCAATAACCAAACAAACAGCACGGCACGATGATTGGGTTAGATCCAGTCAACCATTGCTGTACCAAAAGCCATGCCGCTTGGCATCGCCTTCATAAGCGTTGTGTTTAAGAACCAGCTTTTGGCGCCCAGTTCTGCTTAATTCGAATTTTGTAAGCTATTGAATAAATTGATTATCCATGTTCATAATCATGGGCTGGAATATTTCCCAGTTTATTTGATTAGATAATTTATCCTTTTTAGACGCTTATATTATTTTTAAGGTATTGAAATATAATGAGAAATTTTTTTGCAGCCATTGCGATTTGGCTTGTCGCAACATGCTCTGTGCAATCTGCTGAAGTCATACATTCCTATGATAGCGTTATTGATATCCAGCCGTCTGGCTTGTTCATCGTCACTGAAACGATAAAAGTGCGTGCCGAAGGCGCGGATATTCGGCGAGGGATCTTTAGGGACTTGCCGACGATTATCACCGATGTCGATGGAGACACGCAGCCGGTTGATGTGAAAATACTATCGGTTTTGAAAAATGGTGTGGTTGAGCCTTACAAGGTTGAGAAGCGCATTGATTATATTCGTACTTATATAGGCGACAAGAACGTTCTGCTTGAGACGGGTGATTATACCTATCAAATCAGATACTCGCTTAATCGCCAGCTTGGTTTCTTTGACACCCATACTGAGGTTTATTTTAACGTCACGGGCAATGAATGGGATTTCCCCATTACCAAGGCAACGGCTCGGGTGAATTTGCCAAATGGTGCGCAATCTCGTGGTGAGAATTTCTTTACAGGTCGTTTAGGGTCCAAGGGTCAACATGCAACCGCCCAAGTCTTTAATAGAGGTCGGGGCATTTATTTTAAAACCAGTAAGCTGCTTGAAAAAGGGGAAGGGCTTACCGTCGCGGTGAAGTTTGATAATGGCATCGTTAAACCCCATCGCAAAGTTCAATATATTACAGAAGTCTTGGCACTAGATCGGACCGTAAAAGTTAATCCAGATGGCACTATGCGAGTGCGCGAATTTATCAACCTTGCCGTTGGTACAAGCGACTGGCGAAGAGGGCGAATATCCCGCACATTCCGACGTGAGGGTGGTTACCCTCGCATCAAATTCATTAGCGTGAAACGAGATGGTGTGCCGCTTGAGTTTGACCTTAAACGCAACCGCTATTCAACCTATGTATCGTGGGACGGCCGCAAAAAACACGACGCTGAAAAGCAATACCTTTATGAATTTGTCTACGATGCTGATGACCAATTCGAGTTTGTTGATGGTAAAGCAAACCTCAGCGTGCAGATGACTGCCCCAGGGTTCGATTATCCAATCAAGAAAAACTCTCTCACAGTCGAACTGCCCAAAGCAGGGACTGTGGAACCATGGATAACAAACTATGGCAAAACAATAAAAGACAGCCTAGCCACCTCGCAGATTTTAGACGGCGGTAAGAAAGTCATTTTTCAATACGACAAGAAGAATGAGCAAACTCAATATTCAAACTTTAATATTGGGCTAGAACAAGGTGCCGTTGCACCGCCAAGCTGGGGCAAATGGTGGGGATGGACTTGGGAGTATTTTGCCAACTTAATCGCTACATGGATCGGCCTTGGCGTGCTGGCCGTTTGCTATGTCATTTTCTGGGTGATTAAGGGGCGTGATCCAGCGGGTGGGGCCATTGTGCCTCGTTGGGATATTTTAGAGGGCATGTCTCCGGCTATCGTCAATTATATCGAGAATAAAGGCCTTAGCAGCAGCGCTATCACGGCCATGTCTGCTGGTTTGGTAAGCCTTGCCGTTAAAGGGCGGCTGGTGATGAAGGACTTCGATGACGATCTCACGCTAACTTATGAAAAAGACGCGCGTCTTGATGATTTGCCTGTTGGTGAAACGGCGCTTCTTACAAAGCTTGCAAATGTTGAAGAGCTGACCTTTGATCGTGCCAGCTATGCTGATGTCATCGACCTTCGTGGGACGTTTACAAAAGCGATGGAGAAGGAACATCGCAACAAATACTACCAAAGCAATTGGATGTTCATTGGCATTGGCATTGTGTTGAGCCTCGTATTGCTTGCGTGGCACTTGTTCAATGAAAATGGCGTTGTTGAAATTTACTCAGAAACAGAACTCGCTTTTGGCGCGTTCATGATCCTTTTTACGTCCATTGCGATTTCGATCGTGTTGTCGATCACGAGAAGCATTCTTAGCTCATTTAAGCTGAACTTGAAAATAAACGCCATCATTGCTTTGGCGGTCTTAGGGTTCCTTGCCGTAACCGTTTTGTCGTTTTTTGTGCTTGATGGTCGGGGTCAGATACCGTTTTTGAGAAATGTATTCTCAGCAGACATGCGTCTTATTATTCCGATACTGGGTATCGTTGGCTTGAACATCTTGTTCTTCTTCCTTATGGGCGCTCCAACGAAGATTGGGCGTAATATGATGGATTGGATGGAGGGCTTGAAGCTTTATCTTTCCATGGCTGAAAAAGATCGCATGGATATGACCAGCCATCCGACAATGTCCCCGAAGCATTATGAGACGCTGCTGCCTTATGCCATTGCGCTTGGTGTTGAGAGCAATTGGTCTGATGCGTTTTCAAGTTGGTTGAGCAAAGCTGTAGCGGCTGATCCGTCTAATCAATACAATCCTCACTGGAACCGAGATTGGCATCATGGTGGCTTTGAGCGTTCGTACAATCTTCAAGAGAGCTTTCAATCCAATTATGTGTCTTCCATGCCGCCGCGCTCTTCAAGTAGCGGCTCATCGGGCGGTGGGTTTTCCAGTGGGGGTGGGTTTTCTAGTGGCGGTGGCTTTTCTGGCGGCGGCGGCGGCGGCGGCGGGGGAGGTGGCTGGTAAAGCCTATTTACAATCCAAATAAGCAGGCCAAAAGTGTGGTTTAGAAAAGAAACTCAGAAAGATCTGTATGGAATAAGTGGACAGTCTTGCCAATGAATGGTTTACACTTGCGATAAAAAAGGCCAAGTCATTTCCGTCCCGATAAACGGCTGCTAACCTACGCCAGTGCACTTAAAATGTCAGATAACAATCCTCTTTTTGATCGAGAAACATGGTCTGGCTTTCTTTGGCCGGTGGTTCTCGTATTAGTAACGTTGCTTTGTGTGGCGCCGGGATTTTTCTCTATTCCACCTGTTGATCGTGATGAAACCCGCTTCGCGCAAGCAAGTAGGCAGATGATTGAGACGAATGATTTCGTGGATATCCGTTACCAAGATGGCACCCGCTATAAAAAGCCCATCGGTATTTATTGGCTGCAAACAGCCAGCGTGAAACTTTTGCAAACGACGTCACTTGTCAAAGAGCAAGCGCCCATATGGGCCTATCGCTTGCCATCGGCGATTGGTGTGGTTCTGGCCGTATTGCTTACCTACGCAATTGCCTGCGTGTTCTTGCCGTCGTCTGTTGCGGGTATTGCAGCTTTGTTTATGGCCATTTCGGTTTTGCCGGGGTTTGAGGCAAGGATTGCGAAAACGGACGGTGTTTTATTGGCCGTAATTTTAGCCGCACAATTGGCGTTGGCACGGGCTTACACGAATAAAGACGGGCCGCTTTCGCTCGCTAACCGCATCCTGTTTTGGGGAAGCTTGGGCGTTGGCTTGTTGATCAAGGGTCCAATAATAATCTTAGTTAGCGGGCTGACTGTTGCGGCCTTGTCAATTTATCAGCGATCTTTCGCTCTTATAAAGCGGCTCAAACCTCTAACAGGTTTGCTGCTAACGCTGCTGATCGCCGTTCCTTGGTTTGTGGCAATTGGCATAAAAAGCGAAGGCGTGTTCTTCATTGAGGCGGGGCTGGTCGATTTCCTTGGTAAGGTTGCAAGCGTCAAGGAAAGCCATGGCGGCGTACCTGGTATTTACGCTTCCATTATGATTGGCACATTTTGGCCGTCCTCTCTTGTTTTCTTGGTGGCCATTCCATTCCTCTTTAAGCAACGCCGCTCTGAGCTGATGGTTTTCTGCCTATGTTGGGCCGTACCAAGTTGGATCGTTTTTGAGCTGACACCAACAAAACTGCCGCATTATGTTTTGCCGCTCTATCCAGCACTTGCCGTTATGATTGCTTTTGCGGTGCAGGAGGGCTTTAAGGTTGAACGCTTATGGCAAAAGATACTGCTGTCTTTGTTATTCGTTGCGCCGCTTGTGTTGTCCCTTGTGGTCGTCGTGGGCTTGATTTTCATTGAGGGGTACTTCGCACCTATTGCCGTTTTGTTTGGTGCGTTTGCGGCTTTCGCAGGTTTTTTTGCTTGGCGAAAAATTGTAACGTCAGGCAATGTGCAGCCAGCGGTTGGGTTTTTGGCAGCGTCTGCCTTTTGTCTTTATCTTGCCGTTTATCAGTTTGGCTTTCCAAACCTTCAGTCGGTTTGGATCAGCAACAACATGGTCACGGCCTTAAACGCTGAAGAGGAACGGGCATCTTGCTCTGTGCCGCGCACTTTGTCCGTGGGTTATCACGAACCTAGCCTTGCCTTCTTAGGGCCTCTCGATATTCGCTTTGTCGATGAAGAGGGGGCGGCTGATAAATTAGCGGCAGAACCGTGTCGCAGATTATTTGTGGTCGACAGCCACTTAGAAGACACCAGTGCGGCGCTTGAAAAGCGAGGCTTTAAGTTGAAGCCGCTTTCGACTGTACAAGGTGTTACGCTTAATGGTGGGAACAAGGTCCAGATAACTTTGAACGATGTTTTACCGCTCGTTGAGGCGTCGCGGCAAGGTGAAGGCAGTTCAGCCAGTGACTGATCTCAAGAAAACCAATAAACCAAAAGTGGAAACCATTTCACCAACACAGGGCGAACGACTAGCGCGACCAATAAAACAGGTTGTCCTTAATCTGGTTGCTTTGAAAAATATTTCTTTTCGCGCTGAAAGAACGGATGCGCGTGACTATACATATTGGCCGACAAATTTTGGACGCTATCAAGTCCTCGGGTTTTTGTTGGTCTTAGCTTTTGCCTTCCTCGTGTTAGATCCTTTGGTGGTACCGTTCATTCGGTCATTGCCAAGTGAGGTTTTCTCCGTCTTTACGGTCATCACTGAATTTTCTACCGCCAAAATCTACGTCGTGCCCATTAGCGGCATTGCGCTTTTTTTGTTGTTTTGTACTTGGCAAGAAATGGGCCGACGGTTGCACTGTAACCTGCTTCAGTTTTCGGTTTGGCTTACCACTGCTATCGTTTCGTTTAGTGTCGGTGGTGTGTTGGTGAACTTGCTAAAGCGGATGATTGGGCGAGGGCGGCCAAAGCATTTTGACGAACTGGGTGCTTATGGTTTTGAACCGTTTAACTTCACCTCCTCTTTTGCAAGTTTCCCATCAGGCCATGCAACAACAAGTGGTTCTGCTATGTTGTTGGCCATGGTGTTTCTTCCAAAATGGCGTATTCTCATTTTCGCTATTGCGATCCTTTTCGCCGCGAGCCGGGTAATTTTGGGGTCGCACTATGTTTCAGATGTGGTTTTAGGGCTTTGCATTGGCGCTGTGTTTGCGCGAATGGTTTGTGTATATTTTGCAAAGCGAGGTCTCGGGTTTTATCTTGATCACTCATCTATTGCCGGTATTTTTGCAGTTCCTTTCCGCTCAAACCTAGTAAATGAGCGCAAACTAATAGGCCGTTCGTTTACCGCAACTTTCAATCACCAATTGCCCCCAAGCGACAATCTGTCTATGAATTCTGAAAACCAGCAAAAAGACTGATCCATTATGGCCGATAGTCAATGTGACGTTTCCATTATCATCCCTTGTAAGGATGAAGCTGAGAATATCTCGATACTGATAGATGAAATCGCACAAGCGTTGACGCCATGCGTGTTGGCCGATCCGTTCGAGGTGATCATTATTGATGATGGTTCACAAGATAACACGGCTGAGGTGGTGACTGAACTGAAGAAAGACCGCCCGTGGCTTCGTCTTCTCTCACACGATAAATGTGCGGGCCAAAGTGCGGGGCTAAAAAGTGGCCTGCATGCGGCAAAGGGGGATATTGTGGCCTTGCTTGATGGCGATGGTCAAAACAATCCTGCTTACTTGCCTGAGCTGTTAGAGATTTTTGCAGCATCTGGCCCTGAGATTGGAATGGTTGCAGGGCAGCGCTTAAAGCGGACGGACGGTTTTATCAAAATGAATGCGTCCAAACTTGCAAACGGTCTGCGCGGAGCGATGCTGAAAGACAAAACACGCGATTCAGGCAATGGGTTAAAAGCCTTTCGCCGTCATGTATGGTTGTCACTGCCATATTTTGACCACTGGCATCGGTTCTTACCTGCTTTGGTAGTGCGTGAGGGGTATGATCTGCGGTTTATCGATGTGTTGGATAGGCCAAGACGGTTTGGTCAGTCCAAATACGGTGTATTAGATCGCGCGCTCGTTGGTGTATTAGATTTGGTTGGTGTTTGGTGGTTGCGCAAGCGGCGCAAGGTCATTCCGCAAGTTACAGAACACGAATAAGGATTCTACATGATTGACGCGATCCAAAATTGGTTTTACGTCGTTTTTGTCGAGCAATTTGATGCTTGGATTGTGCTTGGTTTTGTCGCGCAATTCTTGTTCATGATGCGCTTTATGGTGCAGTGGATTGCGAGTGAACGGGCAGGGCGCTCTATTGTGCCTGTTGCCTTCTGGTTCTTCTCTATTGGTGGCGGTGTGCTGCTGTTTATTTACGCGATCAGTCGCCAAGACCCTGTCTTTATCGCTGGCCAAGGTCTCGGCCTGTTTATTTATCTGCGCAATTTGAGACTGATTTTCAAAGAGAAGAAACGCCACAAAGAAGAAGCTGATACGACAAACGGCAACAGCTAAGTTTGTCGAAAGCTAGCCGACAGCCTTTGCTCTATCCAGCCCTGCGCGTATATCTTTCATCAAATCATCTGGATGCTCTAGTCCAATAGACAGACGAATGGTTGGTCCTTCTTGCCAATGGGTTGCGGTTCGTATTTTTTTGACTTGGCTCAAAACAGCCAAGCTTTCAAAGCCACCCCAAGAATAGCCGAGGCCGAAGAGTTCAAGCCCGTCTAAAAGGGCGGCGGCTGCGTCATCGCCCAAATCTTTAAGCACAAAGCCAAATAGGCCGCTGGAGCGTCCCATGAGGTCTTTCCAAATTTCGTGGCCTGGGTCTTCTGGCAAAGCAGGGTGAAGCACGCGCGACACTTCTGGTTGTTCTTGAAGCCAGCGGGCGATGGTGAGCGCATTTGCTTCTTGGCGGTCCATACGAAGAGCCATTGTCCGTATGCCGCGCAGTGTCAGATACATTTCTTCTGTGCCACCTTGCACACCAAAATTCTGGTGGGTGCGATGGAGGTCGCCCCAGTGTTGTTCATTGGTGGATATGGAGCCGATCAACGCATCTGAGTGGCCAGCCATATATTTGGTGGCGGCTTGGATTGAATAGTCGATACCAGCAGGGACTGGCTTGAAGATCAATGGTGATGCCCAAGTATTGTCAATTAGTGTGGTCGCGCCAACTGTTTTGGCTTCTGCAATGATTGCTTTCACATCTGGCATCTCGAACGTATGAGACCCTGGGGCTTCCATGAGGATTGCTTTGATGTTCGGTTGAAACAGAGTTTTGATATCACGACCGATAAGGGGGTCGTAGTAGGTTACATCGACGCCGAAGTCTTTTAGCGTTCCATCACAAAAACGTCTTGTTGGGCCGTAAACATTATCAGGGATCAAAATTTGATCGCCCGCTTTTATGGCAGCCATAATCGCGATGGTGCAGGCGGCAAGGCCAGAAGGTACGAGCACTGTGCCGTGTGATTGCTCTAAGTCATTTATCATACTGACCAAGGCTTCGATGGTCGGCGTGTTGGTTAGACCGTAGGTGTAGCGGATGCTTTCTTGGCCTTTAAGCTGCGCAGTATTTTCAAACAGCACTGTTGAGGCGCGGACAACAGGGGGGGAAACGAATTGCCCCGTTAATTCTTTATCTCGGCCACCGTGAACGAGAAGTGTCTCTGTGAGGATGTCATTGGAATGCTTGCTAGATTTAACCATGAACTGCTGTTTTCATTCTAAAAGTTACAATTTGATGGCTACCTTAACAAAGCACCCCTTCTAATCAATGCAATTTGTAACAAATATTCATAAACCCTATTGACCATTTGATCTGAATGTCCTTCGATGAAAATGTTAGTTCGTTACTTTATTTTTCGTTCGGAAGGCGAGGGGTCAAGTAGCGAGGGAGACAAACACCGAAATAAAATTTTGATTTCGATACCAGCTTAACTGGTATGCGAGATTTTTTCGGGAGTTTGTGATTGTTAGAGAAAAAAGGCCGCTTCAAAATGAAAGCAAAATTCTTATCAGCCGTTTTCGGTGTTGCTATGGCTGCAACAAGCTTTTCAGCTTCAGCTGCAACCCTTGACGACGTAAAAGCTAAAGGCTTCGTCCAGTGTGGCGTGAGCCAGGGTCTACCAGGGTTCTCAAACCCAGACTCAGATGGTAACTGGTCAGGTCTCGACGTTGATCTTTGCCGCAGCGTTGCTGCAGCAGTATTCGGCGACGATTCTAAAGTTAAATACACACCACTATCAGCTAAAGAGCGCTTTACAGCTCTTTCATCTGGTGAAGTAGACATTCTGTCACGCAACACCACATGGACTGCTACACGTGACACTCAGCTTGGTCTAAACTTTGCCGGTGTAAACTACTACGATGGTCAAGGCTTCATGGTTCGTAAGGACCTCGGTGTTTCTTCAGCACTTGAGCTTTCTGGCGCATCTATCTGTACAAACACAGGTACAACAACAGAGTTGAACGTAACTGACTTCTTCACAGCCAATAAAATGGAATTTGAATTGGTTGCATTCGAAAAAGCTGACGAAGTTGTTGCCGCTTACGATTCAAAGCGTTGTGACGTTTACACAACAGACGCATCAGGCCTTTATGCTCAGCGTTTGAAATTGACTGCACCTGGTGAGCACACAGTTCTTTCTGAGATCATCTCAAAAGAGCCGCTCGGTCCTGTTGTTCGTCAAGGTGATGACCAGTGGTTCAACATTGTTCGTTGGTCTTTGAACGCAATGATCAATGCTGAAGAGCTTGGTGTTTCTTCTGCAAATGCAGAAGCAATGAAATCTTCTGAAAACCCAGCAATCAAGCGTCTGCTTGGTGTTGAAGGTACTTTCGGTGAAGGTCTCGGCATCGGCAACGAT
>JBDVXS010000090.1:0-1119 GCA_039964305.1 Hyphomicrobiales bacterium | reverse complement strand
GCGCGCAATGCCTTTATTGCCAAGGTATTCTAATTTTAGACCACGTTTGGCCCATCAAAATCAACCGTAATATCAACCAAATATTGTTGTCATCAGCATCCATGATTTGGATGTATGAGCCACAACTAGCCAATCAGCATTGGAAACTCATCCGCAACCAAGGGTGCGTTGTTTTCCAATGTCACCTGCGGGAATGGCGGCGACGTTACGATGCCTTCGCGACGCACGAAATTCACATCATCCCCCACCAAACGCAGGGAAAAAGCGCGCCGCTCGCTGGTCGCACTGGTGTTTGCTGGCGCACCGTGGATCGTTCTGTAATCAAAAGCGATCGCATCACCAGGCTCCACTGCCCACCCCACAATATCATAGGCGTCTCTATTCCCATTAATATCAGGAATATCCTCCAACCCATCATGTTCATTCAAAGCAGATCCATCAAAGCGCTGTGGGCGGTAAAATTTGTTCCACTTATGGGAACCTGGAACAAACTCCAGCGTGGTCTCTAGCGGAACAACATCAAGGGGGATCCATAGGCTCAGTGTTTTAGGCCCAGAGACACAATAGTAAGGCGCATCTTGATGCCACGGTGTCGGCACGCCAGTCGCCGCTTCCTTAACCAACACATGCTCATGGAAAAGCTGCACCGTCTGGCTGTCCATCAGTTCAGCACCAATTTCAGCCGCTTTCGAATTAAAGATGAAATCTTTGTACTCAGCAATGCGCGCCCAGTTGCAATAATCAACAAAGAAGCGCCCACCGCCGTTTTCGCCCTTGTAAATGCGAGCGTTCGGGGCTGGGTCTTGCATGTTTGCAGCAACACCATCTTGAAGTGTCTTAACCCAGTCAGAAAACACACCACGCAAAACGGTTACACCCTTGTCGCGAAACTCTTGTTTTGTTGCATCGTCAATATGCGTGCTCATTGGGTTCTCTTTTGTGGTTTCCAAATTGGATAACAACCTTACACTTCGACACTCAAAAAGAAAATAATTTCAATAACGGCAATATCGATTGGTGTGTTGCCTGATCATTTTTAGCATGGCAGGCTACGCATAGGGTTCTGCGCAAAATTGATTTAAGCAGAAACACCAATCAAGAGGGAGCTGGTGAGCTAAT
>JBDVXS010000089.1:0-39810 GCA_039964305.1 Hyphomicrobiales bacterium | reverse complement strand
TAGGAATTTCAAAGGTAACATCACGCAATACCTCAGGGCCGATCCCATAACGCAATCCAACATTTTCAAATTGTACGATTGTCACGGAACTCACCGCCAAGCTGTTTCTGGGTCATGAAATCATTGTTTGGTCGATTTTTCCAATGGGAGAAGGCTGATTTTAGGAACTTGTTAACCATAAACGTGAACAACCGTATCAGACATTATGGGATCAACCATGCAAAAAATCACGTGCCCCTCTTGTAGTACATCATATGAATTGCCTCACGATTCGATCGGAGCTGAAGGTCGAAAAGTGAAATGCGCAACGTGCGGTAGCAAGTGGCTTGCTAAAGCCGAAACGATCAAGACTATTGATCCTTTACTTGATTCGATCTCAACTGGCATTACCGATGAGGTAAAACCAGAAGATATTATCAAAGAAAGTACTGAACCAGTACAAGCTACAAATCTCGCCACAACAAATACTCACGCGCCAATTGATGCTGACTTCGAAGAAGAGCATCCAGCCATGAACGATGACCCAGGTGGAGATGTATCCTTACAGCTCCCGGCACTCACCCAAGATATGCCGCGCGCCAAGCCGATAAACCCATTAATGCGCAACAAACCAGCGCAGCCACGCAAACCAGGCTTTGACAGAACTGAACGCAGAGAACGGCAACAAAAGAAAATATCGCAGATCCTAAGGCCTACTGCATTCGTTGCCACAATCCTCATTTTAGTGGGCCTCGTTTACGCCCGCGAACCGATCGTTCGTTTGGTTCCAGACCTTGCAGGCCTCTATGCCAAGGTTGGCTTGGATGTAAACTTACGCGGCTTTGCCTTTCGCGATATTCGTTCAGAACGTGTTGTTGAGAGTTCAGGGCCAGTCTTGATCGTTACGGGCGAAATCCAAAACATCAAAGGCACAATTGCCCAAGCTCCGAAATTGCGATTTGGCCTTAAGACCAACACCAATGAAGAAATCTACGCTTGGAACCACGAATTGTCCGTTCCAACAATTGTACCAGGTGGCATTGCACGCTTCCAAAGCCGCCTGCCGGCCCCCCCTCCTCTTGGCCGAAATTTATCTGTACGCTTTACCGATGGCTAACACCGTGGCATAGGTCTTTACAATCTGGGTAAGGAGCTACACGATGCCTCTCGTTCGAGGAAAAAATATCCGCGTTTTACTTGACGAAGCAACCATTGCTGAGCGCAACCAAACCCTTGCAGTTGAAATTGCGAACGCTGGCTACGACAAACTGCTTGTGATTATGATTTTGAAAGGCAGCTTCGTCTTCGCAGCAGACCTTGTTCGCGCCCTCCACAATGCTGGATTGGAGCCTTATGTAGAATGCATGTCACTGTCGAGTTATGGCGCCTCCCAACAATCCACCGGCGCAGTCACCGTTTTACGCGACATTGAAGAAGATGTTACCGGACGAGATGTATTATTGGTTGATGATATCTTAGAGTCGGGCAGAACCCTTAAGTTTGCTAAGGATTTGATGCTAGAAAGAGGGGCTAATCGGGTTGATTGTGTCGCTCTTTTAGATAAACCTCGAAAAAGAGTTGCAGATTTAGAGGCCTCGTTTACCGGATTTGAATGTCCTGATGCTTTTGTAGTGGGCTATGGAATGGATTCGGCCCATGCCTTTCGGGAACTTCCCTATGTTGGCGTGATAGAAGACGACACTTAAAATAGGAACTGATGAGTAATGGCGCGTTTGTTAATTGCAGAAGATGATGAAGCCGTAAGAGCTTTCGTATCAAGAGCCCTCATGATTGATGGGCATGATGTTGTCACTGCTGAAGATGGCGCAAATGCCCTTGATATATTGGCTGAAGACAGCAAATTTGATCTACTGCTGTCAGACATAAAAATGCCGGTGATGGACGGCATCGCGCTAGCACTCAATGTGGCGCGTGATTTCGATCACTTACCGATCCTATTGATGACAGGGTATGCAGACCAACGCGAACGCGCTGATGGTCTAGAAAAGATTGTCATTGATGTTGTGCAAAAACCATTTTCACTCGCTGAAATTCGCGAAGCGGTGAAAAGCTCGCTTGATTTAGCGAGTAGTCGGGTCGCTTAAACCTTACTGGCTTTGTAAAAGCCGTTCCAAATATTCAAGCTCAATCTTAGGGCGCAAGCTTTCACCAAGACGCTGGCGAATTTGGTCTAAGATTTCACGCGCGCGCTGTGTGTCAATTTCATCTGGCACTTCCACATCATCGCCAAAGTCAGCACCTGCTCGGCCTTCGCGGCGGCCCAATGGGTCTGTACCCCGTTCCCCACGCGCCAAATTATGATCGCCTTGCCCTTCGCCTTGACCGGCCATTTGTTCGGCTAAGCTTTGCGCACCACGACGAAGTTGGCTAAGCGCTTCTGACTGGCTACCACCTGCAGCACCTAGTTCACCTTGTCCAAGCTGTTGGGCGGCACCTTCCATCGAACGCTGCGCTTGTCCGAGTTGGTTTCCTTGTTCTGCACCACTTTGACCCAAACGGTCCAGAAGCTGTTGCAGTTGATCAGCCAATGATTGCTGTCCATTTTGAAGGCTCTGGCCTGACTGCCCTTGGCCTTCACCACGTTGTTGGCCTTGCTGTTCACCACGATCACCCGGTTGGCCGCGTTGTTGGCCTTGCTGCTGACCCTGCTGCTGGCCTTGCTGCCCTTGATTGCGCTCACGGAAGGTTTGATCGCGCAGTTGTTGCTGGCGACGGATCATTTCACCCAGCTCATTCAACATTTGCTGGGCTTGGCTTTGGCCCTGTTGATTTTGCTGATTTTGCTGAGCTTGCAAATTTTCCATCATCTGCTGCAATTGAGATAACATTTGCTGAGCAGCGTCGCGGGACCCTGTTTGCGCTAGTTCTTGAATACGATCGAGCATATCTTGTAAATCTTGCGGACGAAGCGTTTGCGATGGATCACCGCGTGGTTGGTCTTGCGCCGTATCCGCATTCCGCTCGGCTTGTTCTGCAAGCGCCTGCATGAATTCCTGTAGGGCTTGACGCGCATCATTCATTAAACGAGCAAGCTCTTCTTCGCTTGCCCCATTTTCAATGCCTTCACGCAATGCTTCTAAGGCATCACGCAAATTGCGCTCTGCTTCAGACAAATCACCATCTTCTAAGCCAATTGCCAAATCCCATAGATCATCAACAACTTGACGCAATGCATCATCATCGCGCGCATCCAAAATACCACGACGAATGGCAGCAAGTGAAATAAAGGCGGCGTATTTGTTCTCAAATTGCTCTGCACGCAAGGTAATCACATCAATAATATCAGCCAGAAGCGGTGCATAGTTAGCGTCCATCGCTAAATTGCGGCGCTGTTCAATGACAGCTTTGGCGAGCGGATCGACAAACCGACGCAGCGGCAGGGCAATCTTATACGGCTCGCTTGTTCCTTGCTGGCCCAGCTGATCAAACGCCCGTAGGCTCATCATCATTTCAGCCCCAGCCCAAGGATGGTCGACAAGGGAACGAATTGTCTTCGACTTGCCATCAACCACACGGCCACGGTTTAGGGAAAGCGGGAATTGTGGCGCATCATAAAGCGGACGAGCATCCGCATCGCCACCAACAGCATTATCAACGGGCGCAAACTCTGCAACCGCACGGTTGACGCCATAATCATCTTTGATAATGGCAACAACTTCCAACGCCCCTGAACGCTGAACCTCGGGCGTACCAGACAAAGAAATTTCAGGCGCCTTATCTGCTAAGACAGTGAAATTCCATTCATGGGTTTGAGATGCAGTGGCAATAGACAGCACACCATCAGCCTCTAACGTCATGGCATAATCTAGCTGCGAAGTGGAAACAGCACGGGCGGCCGTATCACTTCCCGCATCAGGCGTTTTGGATGAGATGATGGTTTCACTACCCTCTTCGTCAGGTGATACGATTTGCTTAAAAACAACAGCGGTGGTGTCAGAATTGACAGAGCGGATGGTCACCTCACTGCCCGCAGGCACAACCAAAGGTTCCCCACCTGCATCGAAGGCATCATTCGTCAGAAAAATCGGCGGCTTACCTGTGTAGCGCGGCGGTGTCACCCATGCATCGAGCCGGGTTGCAATTATCGATTTTGATCCGGAAAAATCAGCGATATCCGTTAAGCGCGCAATCCGATCTGAGCCTGCGACGTGGAAACCGACAAACAGACCGAGCACGACCAACGCCCGCAAGCCATAAGGGTCAAGCGAAGAAATTTGAGACCTTGGAAAGCCAGATCGCAGCGCATTGAGCTTACTAAAAATCCGCTTCTTATGGGCATACCAAAGTGTATCTTGCGCAGAGTTACCAGAGTTTTCGTTGCCAAGCCGATCCAAAGACGCCGTTAGCGGGCGGTGGTCGATGCCTGACACATGCTCAACCCGTTCAATCACCTGCTCCCGACCAGGGAAAGTCGTGCGAATGAGTTTTACGAGCACATAGAGACCTGCAAGGCCAAAACCGATCAGTGCACAAGCACGCATCCAGCTTGGTGTATGTGCCCAAAGCCCCAGCCATGACAGTGCAACATAGGCGCCAACAATCAGCAAAAGCGCAAAAATGGACGGCCAAATCGCTTCCCATATCACCACCATGCGCGCACGCCGAACCACACGCCTTACGTGAGACATGGTGGACTGAGAGGTGGGCATTTTATGAATCATGTAAATCCAAAGGTAATGAGTTACCGTTCAATGCAAACGATAATCCCAGTTATTATAAGGCAAAATCATGGCATGGCGATAGCAAGGATTGGAATTTTGCTCACAAGGGCTTGATAGAGCCATAAATTGCTAATGGTAACCGCTCTATGCCTAATTTTTTTATATTATGAATACAATTCAAGTTAATACTAATCTATAAAGGCCTGCTACTGTCAATCATTCCTTATTTTAGTCACTCATTAATAAAAAGCATTTAGGTTAACAGAGGAAATTGCATACTTAGTTTCATAATCCTTCTTAGGTTCGTCTCAATGAATAGACTTTCAATAAAAACAAATTTAATTGCGTTAGCAGTAGCACTACTTGCCTCATTATTGGCTCTTGGCTTCTATTTTGCAGCAAATGTCTTAGGTGATCTTGCTAAAGTCAACGCCCACAAAGAAGGTACAACGCTTCTGAATAAAGTCTGGCCTTTGACATTGGCAAAAGCGCGTGGCGAGGACGTTTCAAGCTTCTCAAATATTACCTCAGATGCTTACCCAACCTTTGCAATCTGCTTTACCAATGCTGGTAAAGGGAAAAAGGGCACTCCGATCAAAGCCCTTCACAATGTGAGCATCGGCAAACTCGCTGATTTTTCAAAATGCGTGATGAACACAGCTCACTTGTTGGAAACCAATAATCGCGCCGACATATTCTTAGCAGAAACAACCGCATTCTCGATGCCTCTATTGGCTTCCCGCCTAAGCACCATGATCAATAGCGGTCACAAAGTGAGCAAGAAAGACAAGCTCAACCCGTTTGATCGCATGATGTTCACGATCCATGCTGGCCAATTCAAAGTCATCGGTGACAACTTATCGAAAGCCCTTCGCACTGATTATAAGTTCTTCGGCATTTCGATGGACGAGAATCTCGAAAAACTGGCTGGCAACTTTCGTAAAGCAAACGGACAATATCAAGGCGCGGCAGGTAAGTTTTCTGTTGCACTTGGATCAGCTGAAACCGGAAAAAGCCTCAAAATTGAACCGGTTGATGCCCGTTACACTGCTTTCTTGACCGCAATTGATGTGCTCAACAAAGACCTTTCCAAGCGTTTAACCGATCGGAAGCTGGTTGAAGGCAATGCGCTGAAAACGAAGTTAACAGTGGCCGCTGTCGGTATTCTCATTCTATTCTTAGCAGCCTGTTTCTTTTCCATTGCCATTTACAAAACCATCACGTCCAAAATTTCCGCACTGGACAAAGATATTCGCGCGATGGTGAATACATCCAACGATCAAGTGATGATGGGCGAACTTCAAATCGCTAATTATCGATGTGAAATTGGTCAAGTCGCCCGTGCCGTGGGTTATTTCCGCGATGCGGTGGTTCAAAAAATGCGCGAAGACGAGAAGGTCGCACGCTCAGAAGCCGCCGAAATGCGCAAGAAACAAGTCGATACAATTGTTGCTGACTTCCAAGCCACGAGTGAAACAATGTTGCTGGCCGTCGAGGACGGTGTTGACCGCATGAAAAATAGCTCGTCAACATTGTTTGATGCCGCACAAGAAACCAGCCAGCTTGTTACCAATGTGAACGATTCATCATCGACTTCGTCTGAGAACATTAAGTCCGTTGCGACCGCTGCTGAAGAGATGGAGCAATCAATCCGCTCTATCAATCACCAAGCCAGCAAAGTAACGGCAATTGTTGAGCAAGCAACCGAGCAAGCGACAGATGCCAATGATGATATTGCTTTGCTTTCTCAAAGCGCTAGCTCCATCAGTGAGATTGTCTCTCTGATCAAAGATATCGCAGAACAAACCAATCTATTGGCTTTGAACGCTACGATCGAAGCCGCTCGCGCAGGTGAGGCAGGCCGTGGCTTTGCCGTTGTTGCAAGCGAAGTAAAAGCCCTTGCTAATCAAACCGCAACAGCAACCGAGCGCATAGGCCACGGTGTTGGTGACATTCAATCGCGTACATCTAATGTGGTCGAAAAAATGCGTAGCATTTCTGAAACCATGACGGATGCAAAAGATCACGCTGTTGAGATTACTCAGGTTTTAGAAAATCAAAACCAAGTCACGATGGACATCAACCAGAATGCAAGCTTCGCTAATCGTGCATCAGAAAGTGTTGCAGCTGACGTACAAAAAGTAGGTAAAGCTGCACATAGCACCAATAATGCGGCGAACACTGTACGTGAAGCTTCTGAGGAAATGTCTACGAAGACGACCGATCTACGCAACGAAGTAAAAACGTTCTTGAGCCGCGTCGCCACCGTCTAGCAGGGTTTTAGAGCCAATCTGGCAGACTATCTTGCGCGATGATTTCTTCAGCTGTTAGGCGCGGCCTAATCACGTGGAATTGGTCCCCATTGACCATCACCTCTGGAATAAGCGGGCGCGTGTTGTAAGTGCCTGCTTGCACAGCGCCATAAGCGCCAGCAGACATCACCGCGAACAAATCACCAGCCACAGGCTTTGGCATATTACGGTCAAGGGCTAGATAATCCCCTGTTTCGCAAACAGGTCCCACAATATCTGCTTCAATCCATTCCGCATTTTGCGATGGCTCTAAAACGGGCATTACATCATGGTGCGCATCATAAAGGGTGGGCCGAATGAGATCATTCATTGCCGCATTGCCAATGATGAAGGTCTTGCCCTCACCCTCTTTGACGTAAATTACTTCACCGACCAAAATTCCAGCATTACCAGCAATCAAACGGCCCGGCTCAAACACAACCTGACAATCAAGCTCATCAACATGGGAACGCACGATTTTCGCGTAAGCGGTTGGATCAGGTGGCGGCGTGTTGTCTTGCTTATAAGGAATACCCAGTCCGCCGCCGACATCCACATGCTCAATCGTATGGCCATTTACACGCAACTTCTTAATCAGCTCAGCAAGCAGAGCAAAAGCATCATCAAACGGCTGTAGGTCCGTAATTTGGCTTCCAATATGCATATCAATGCCTGTCGCCCTCACACCTGGCAACTCTTTTGCCAAGGCATAAATACGCTCTGCATCCTTCCACGGAATCCCAAATTTGTTCTCAGATTTACCCGTGGAAATTTTCGCATGGGTTTTCGCATCAACATCGGGATTAATACGGAACGACACATGGGCTTGCTTGCCAAGACTGCTTGCAACACGGCTTAACGCATGAAGTTCAGGCTCTGATTCAACATTAATGCATAAAATGCCCGCATTAATTGCAGCACTCAGTTCTTCGTCGGTTTTGCCAACGCCTGAAAACATAATCTTCTCAGGTGGAATACCCGCTTTCAATGCGCGGGTAAGTTCACCGATGGAGACCACGTCTGCGCCACAACCAAGTTTAGCAAGCGTGGTCAACACAGCCTGATTGGAATTTGCCTTCATCGCATAGCAAACAACCGTGTCGACACCCTCAAACGCGCTTTTAAACACTTTATAATGGCGTTCGAATGTTGCTGTTGAATAGCAATAAAAGGGCGCACCAACCGCATCCGCGATCTCTGGCACGGGCACATCTTCGGCGTGTAGAACGCCATTTTTATAACTGAAATGGTGCATGAAGCTGTAGTCTTGTTGTTAGAGCAAGAAATCTAGGAGAAAGCCGCTTTTTTCTTTGCGTTTCGAAACAGGCGCTTGCTCGTCAATTTTTCCATCAATGGTTTCAGCCGCAACAGGTGCATCCAGTGCGACGTCTTTATCACTTTTGGGAACGGCCAATTCATTAAGGGTTGGCTTCACACCACACCCGACCAAAAAAGCAGTAGCAACCAGACACAAAACACCAGTTTTTAGCTTAAACTTTAACAATGAGTGACTCATGTCAGACCCTATTGACGAAACCATCTTAAATTTATTCGGCTTTTTTTGCCTCTTGGTCAAGCGTTTCGCTCCAACGCTTTGCTTCGCGGGCAACATTTTCAGGTGATGTACCCCCAAATGCTTTGCGGCTAGCGACCGATTTTTCAACCGTTAGCACATCAAAAATGCCATCAGTTAGCCGTGGCTCCACCGTTTGCAGCTGTTCAAGCGTAAGACCATCCAGCGTCACACCTTCGCCTTCAGCAAGAGCAACAATCGAACCCGTTACATGGTGAGCATCACGGAAAGGAAGTCCTAATTCACGCACCAGCCAATCGGCAAGGTCGGTTGCTGTGGAATAACCGTGCCCTGCTGCCTCACCAAGTTTTTCAATGTTCGGTTTCATATCACCAACCATGCCCGTCATTGCCGCAATCACGAGGGATAAGTTTTCAAGCGCATCAAATGTCTGCTCTTTGTCTTCTTGCATATCTTTAGAATAAGCCAGTGGGAGGCCCTTCATAACAATCATCAATGCATTCATGGCACCAATGATACGCCCCGTTTTAGCGCGAACCAACTCGGCAGCATCAGGGTTACGCTTTTGCGGCATGATTGATGAGCCTGTCGAAAACGCATCGGACAAGGTGACAAACCCAAATTGGGCCGAACACCAAACCACCAGCTCTTCGGCAAAGCGCGACAGATGAATCGACGTGATAGACGCCGCACTCAACGCTTCCAGCGCGAAATCTCGATCAGACACACCATCAAGCGAGTTTGCTGTCGGGCGATCAAAGCCCAGCGCTTCAGCGGTGCGGTCACGGTCAATTGGAAAGGGCGTACCCGCAAGGGCCGCACTACCAAGCGGGCATTCATTCAGCCGCTTGCGAGCATCTTGGAAACGGCCACGGTCACGACCAATCATTTCCACATAGGCCATCATGTGGTGGCCAAGTGTCACGGGTTGAGCCGTTTGCAAATGGGTAAAGCCCGGCATAACAGTCGCTGTATGCTCTTTGGCAACAGCAACGAAAGCAGATTGCAATCCGTGCAGCTGGCTGTCGATCACATCAAGTGTGTCGCGCACCCAAAGCTTAAAATCGGTCGCCACTTGATCATTTCGCGAACGGGCTGTGTGAAGCCTACCTGCTGCATCACCTATTAAATCCCGCAACCGCGATTCCACATTCATATGAATATCTTCAAGCGCACGGGAAAAAGCAAACTCACCTTGCTCAATCTCTGACGAAATTGTGTCTAAGCCTGCGACAATTTTTTCACCATCTTCCTTGGAAATTATTCCACAATGCACCAACATAGAGCAATGGGCTTTGGAGCCGCGAATATCTTGGGCTGCTAATTTCTGGTCAAAATCGATGGAAGCGTTAATTTCTTCCATAATTGCATCAGGGCCTTTCGCGAACCGACCGCCCCACATCTTGTTGCCTGAACCATTTTGTGTCATGTGCGACCTCGAAACGTAAAACTTGAAGGAATGCCCTATGGCTAATCAGCCAATAAAACGCGGATTGATATTCTTTGTAGCTGCCCTGATTTTAGGTTTGGGCGCGGGATTGGTCACCGTATACTTGAATGGTGGGTTTGATGGCAATGCTTCAGGCGATACAAAATTAGCCAAGGCGCAAGCCGCCTGCCAAATGAGCGAAGCACAACGAGCTGCCCTTGATGCGGCAGCCGTTGGCGATCTGGCCGCCATGCGCATTGCAGATAAGCCTGTGCCGCTCACAGATATTGGCTTTCAAATGCCAGATGGTACGGCACAGCAATTTACAGACCTCAACAAACTTTTGGTTTTGAACCTATGGGCCACATGGTGCGGGCCGTGCCGCGAAGAAATGCCAGACCTTGCCAATCTTCAGGAAGAATATGGCAATGACGATTTTGAGGTCTTTGCCCTTAATGTGGATAGAAATGGCGGCGACAAACCAAAAAAATTCCTTGAAAGCATCAACGCAACAGCCCTCAACCTCTATTTGGATCCGACCAATAAATCATTCCAAAACTTCCGCTCTAAAGGCCTTGTATTTGGCCTACCAACAACAATGATCGTTGACCCGAAAGGGTGTGTTCAAGGTGTTTTAGCTGGTATTGCTCATTGGGGTTCGGATGACGCGAAAAATCTGGTAGATGTCGCCATTAAGACGTTAGGTGGGAAATCATAAATTGGATTTTAAATTGAAGCGCATTTTCAAAAAATCACTTATTACTCTCTCTTCGCTTATTATTTTAACAAGCGTACCGATGACAACCGCCGCACAGCAAAGACGCTATAGCGAACCTGAAATTCATGCCTTCGCTATGGCGCAATTGAACGCCTTCCAAGAAGTATCGTTTCGACATGACCGTGAATATTGCGGTTTAATCGGCCTTGATAAAAATGGCATCCTAACCGCAACGACCGCGCGACAGGGCGACATTGGTGGATGCCGACTAAAGCGCAAACCTTGGCGCTTTAAAACCATTGCCAGCTATCACACGCACGGCGCATTTAACCGTCGTGCCGATACAGAAGTACCCTCAGTTGCTGATTTAAAACATGATTTCAAGCAAAGAGTGAACGGTTATATTGCAACACCAGGTGGGCGGGTTTGGTTCAACGATAGCTACCGCCGCATCTCAACCTTGTTGTGCCAACAAGGCTGTTTGCTGACAGATCCAAACTATTTTGACTGTCCATCAACCGCGCCGCAGCAAAGCTATACTATTGATGATTTGAAATGGCGCGCGCGCAACGTCAATGACCCTTGTTAGGATCAAGCTTCAAAGCCCGCGCCTAGATAGATTTTCCTTAAACCGAGCGATCAACAATAGTTCCGGTTCCATCAAGCGGTGGGGCCGCGATTTCAACCGCCGCTGCCGCGAGCGCATCCCGGCTTCCTTGTAAAGATTGAACAAGGTTTGCCGCTGTTTGACCTAGGCCTTCAATTTCGGCAATACGAGTCGCTACCGCTTGGCCTGCTTCGACATTTCCTCTCGCAGCTACAAAACTTGCAACCGCATCAACTGATACTGACATAACGCAACTCCATCAGGAAGAAGCCAAAATACCAGCCAAAGTTTAAAAATTATTGTACCAACTAATTAAGATTGTCTGGATTTTGAAAAGCCCGCAATCGCAAGTGGATTATCCATCATTGCAGCACTATCTGCCTGATCAATCTGCGGTGTGCCGCTAAACCCATCAAACAACCGCTGGATAAAGCTCTCATCTAATCCATCAGCGATGAAGACAATTTTCGTCACACGCTCATCATTCGGCCACTCATCTAGAATTTTAGGGGGATGGAACACAGATTGCACACCGTGGATCAAAACCGGTTGCTCGCTATGCTCTGCCACATGGATCAACCCTTTCACCCGCAATAAGGTAGGGCCATGCTGTGCTGCTAACAGATCAAGAAATGCTCTTAATGCTTCTTGCTGAATAGGCTTCTCGCGCACCAAGGAAAAAGAACGGATGGTTTCACCATGTCGGTTTTGATCATGGCTGTGATGATGATGGTCGTCCCCATGATTATCATCACCAAACCACGCCTGAACAACGTCAGCCTTCTCACTCATTTCAAAAAGGCCTGCACTCAAGTGTTGAACAAGGTCCACCTCTGAAACATCATCAACGTTGCGCAGCACAAGATTGGCATTCAACCGATGAATTGCAGACGTGAGTGCTGTAACATCAGCCACCAAATCCATCTTCGAAATCAATAATTGATCAGCGACGGCCACTTGTTTGCGCGCTTCTTCATATTGTTCAAGTGTCCCCTCACCATTAACAGCATCAACCAAGGTAACGACGGAACCAAGAGTAAGACGCTGTGAGAGAGCGGGATGAACCATCACGGCCTGCATAACAGGAACTGGATCTGCAAGGCCTGTGGTCTCAATAACAATCGCTGTCAGCCGACCCGCGTCAGGACGATCAAGCAATCGTTCTAAAGTATCGATCAGCTCACCCCGTATGGTGCAACAAAGACAACCGCTGGACAGTTCAATCACATCATCATCACCGCTTTCAACCAGCAGATGGTCTAGCGATACATCGCCGAACTCGTTGATAATGACAGCCGCATTTGCCATCTGTGGAGAAGCAAGCAGTTGGTTTAACAAGGTGGTTTTACCAGCACCCAAAAAGCCGGTTATAATGCTCACCGTTAGGGGCTTTTCCAAAACCACCAAGCAGTCCTATTGATGCAATGAGCTTGCAGCGCTCGCCGGTTTTACAGCACCCGCGCCATTAGTCGCATTCGCAAAAGCACTGGCTGATGGGCGAACAGCAGGGCGAAGTTCCTGTGGCGCAGCTGTTGCCGTTGCTGTTGTGGGCACCGCACTGCTTTGACGGCTTGCGGCTAAAGGGTTACGGCGCGGCAAAGGAATACCTCTTGCAGGTGTCGCATTTATTTCCGCCTGCACTGCTTCTTGTTTTTGACGTTTTGCAAAATTCTTGCGGGCTTTCTTGCTAACATTCACCGTAAAGGGAACGGAAAACTCAGCACGATGCGGCCCTGCATAAACCCGCGAAATTGCGCCCTCTCGGCGAGGCTGCAAAATATGAGAGCGAGATTTACGACGCCCTGGAACACCAACAAGCGCCCCGAGCGGATGAGATTTATCACCCAAGTTTGGACCAAAATTCTTACGTTGCGGTGAAGTGTATTTTGACCGCTTAAAGATACCATTCTTTGGGCGTGGTTGCGGGGTTACAAGTTGGAACTGTCTAATTTTACGGTGACCGCCACATACGTGAGGGCGAATATTAACAGGCGAACTGCGGGTTGGCCGTGGCTTATAAGAAGCAAGCGCTCCGCGATTTTTCTTAAACGCACCCTCAAACCCACGCTCCAAAACTAAGGCTGCTTTTTCTGCGCGATCAATCGATGACAATTCGCCAAGGATGACCACAAGTAAATTGGTGCGCCCACGCTCTGCCGAGCCCACCATTGTCAAACCACCAGAACAGATAAAGCCCGTTTTCATACCTGTTGCGCCACGATAATGCTCCACCAGCAAATTATGCGAACGCAAATTGCTATTTCCAAAACGAATAGCCGCAAGCTTAAAGATTGGCATCACTTCAGGGAAATTACGATGGAACGCAGCCCCTAAAACCGCCATGTCTCGTGCCGTCACATATTGTGATTTATTCGGCAAACCATGCGGATTAACAAAATTACTACCCGTCATACCAATGCGCCGCGCCGTTTTTGTCATTCGGGCTGCAAAAGCTGGCACGGAACCAGAAACCCGCTCTGCAATCGCCACAGCAATATCATTGGCAGATTTAACAATCAGCATTTGAAACGCATTGGCCATTGTCACCTGCGTCCCAGGCTTGAAGCCCATTTTGCTTGGCTGTGTGCGAGAGGCATTTTTAGACATTTTTAGCGTGGAAGTAAGCGACAGTTCCCCGTTGCGAATTGCTTCCACCGCCACATAGAGCGTCATAAGCTTCGTAATCGAGGCCGGATACCAAGGATCGGTTGGCCGATCAGCAGCGAGCACCTTTTGCGAATTCAAATCAACCAGAATGAACGGGCCGGCATGAGCCGCAAAAACCCCGCTAAAAACGAGACTTAGCGCTATGATCGGTGTCAGAAAGAACTTTAGCATTTAAAAATCGGCCTTTTTTCGGTCGAATAAGCGGTCAATTAATATTTGTCGGCGATACTCCGTTGGGAGCACTGAGCTGTTACCAGTTTTGTTAAGAAAAATCGAACGGCGTGGCAAATGATAAATAGATTCCACACACTTGAAAATCAAAGTCTGTCTCACGATACGGTTACTAGGCCGAGTGAGCAACCGCGCATGGTCGCAATTTTGGCCATCTTGGCCGCCTTATTACTTGGTTTTTTTCACGCAACACAACCAGCACGTGCTGAAACTGTCTATAACCTTTACACAGGCAGCTCCTCAAGCAACTACCATCCCGTTGGCGTGGCGCTGGCGACACTTATCAAATTAAAGCGGGCCGAATCAAACAATGTCCTGCTCAAAGTAGAAGGTAGCCGCGGACCTGCTGACAACATGCATGCCCTGTTAAAGGGCGACGCCGACGTCGCCTTCGTTGATGCGTCGACAATATTGGCCGCAATCACAAAGAAACCGCCCTTTGATCAATATGAAAATTCCAGACTGCTGCGGTCGTTGGCAACCTTGTGGGTAACCAAAGCGCATTTGGTTATGCGCGGTAATTTCGTGCGCAAAGATGAACTGGAAGATTTCAGGTCTTTGATAGGCCAAGCCGTATCATTTGGGCAAAGAGGCTCCCTCTCTTACAGCGCCTCGAGCCAACTTTTGCGTAAAAACGGCCTGATCCATGACAAATTATTCAGCATACCAAGCCTCGACCCACGGGAATCCGTTGATGCTTTTTCAAATGATGTCATTAATGGTTTTGCGCTGTTTTCCCATTCTGGGGACCACATTATTAAAGACGCTTTTTATGACAACGATAATGAAGCGGTCTTGCTCAATATATCAGATGAGCAATTATCAAAATTGAATGATGACGAAATCCCAATCTGGAGCCCGTCAACGATAAAGGCTAACACCTATCCCAATCAGCCCAAGCCAGTTCATACAGTCGGGCAGGAAAATTTTCTGGTAACACTTAGTTCTTTCCCAAGAGAAGATGCTCTGCATATAACGCGAACTTTCTATGAAAATTTGACTTTCTTAAAGGCTCTGCATCCAGCAGCTGAGAAAATCGAGAGCGAAATTTCAAGAAAACATCTAATTGCGCCATTGCACACTGGATCTGAAAAATATTTTCTCGAAGAAAAACCGTGTGCGGGCCTGTTTTGCGTATTTAACTAGTAAACAAACGGCCTTTAATGAGGCCTCTCAATAATTTGTGACTGCCGATCTCAGTAGATTCAACCCATTATTTGTGGTTAGTTTTTAAAGCGCGGGATTGGTTTACGTCACTAATTTGCAGTGATTTCACCAATCTCAACTATTTAGTTTAATCGATTGGGGAGAGAAAAATGTGCCATCATTGCGTGGTTGAAAGTGTCAAACAAAGAATGATGAATAGGCGAGATCTATTCAAAGCTGGCTTTGCAGCAGCGGCGTCTGCCGGAGCAATTTCCGCAGTAAGCAGTGCGCCAGCAATGGCTGCAACGCCTTCCAAAGTTGCAGATATGACCCACACTGTTTCAGATCAGTTTCCAACTTATTTTGGAGCACCTGGTATCAGCATGGAACAAAAGTTCAACTTTAAGGAAAACGGTTTTAATCTGTTTGAAATGAAAGTGAATGAGCATACAGGCACCCATATGGATGCCCCACTTCACTTTTCGGCAGATGGTCTTTCAGTAGATGAAATTCCAGTCGATAATCTTATTGTTCCTCTTGCTGTCATCGATATTAAGGCAAGAGCACAAGACAATGCAGATGCTGAGGTTACACCTGACGACATCAAAGCATGGATTGCGAAAAACGGCCCACTGCCAGAAAAATGCTGTGTTGCCATGAATTCAGGCTGGGATAAGCTTGCAACCTCAAGCAAATACCGCAACGCGGATGGTGACGGCAAATTGCACTTCCCGGGTTTTCATATTGAAGCCACGAAAATGCTGCTTGAAGAATCCACAGCTTCTGGCATCGCAGTCGACACATTGTCGCTAGATCACGGCATTTCAGCAGACTTCAAAACCCATTATGCATGGCTTCCAACCAACCGTTGGGGTATCGAAAACCTTGCTAACCTCGATGAAGTGCCAGCTGTTGGCGGCACATTGGTTGTGGGCGCCCCCAAACACAAAGGCGGCACAGGCGGACCATCGCGCATTTTCACCATGTACTAAGCGCTGCTTCACCTCAAAAATACAAATGGCGACATCTCACGATGTCGCCATTTAAATTTGTTATGATAACAAGGCTATTCACACAGCGTTTATCACAAAATCGGCGTGTTTATGTTAGAAATACATATGCAACGCCGTTGTTACGGCTTTTGGTAATGGATCAGTAATGATGCGTTGCAATAATGCAAGCTGTTTTAGTGATTGTCTAAGGGACAAATTTTGGCCGAAATACATAAAAAATTCAGCTCGAAATTCGACCAGCCTATGAGCGCTTTTCGTTCGATGTCTCGCAATACGCGCCGTCTGGTGACAGGAGCGGGATTGCTTGCGAGTGCGGCTCTTTTATCAGCCTGTTATGGCGGTGATTTTCAAAAAGAAAACACGCCCATTCCCTCTTACCTAAAAGCCAAGATGTCAGATATTGGTGTTGGAGAGCGAGACGGAATTTTCATTCGTATCTTCAAGAAAGAGGCCGAGCTCGAAGTTTGGAAGAGAAAGTCTTCCGGCAAATATGCCCTTTTAAAAACCTATGAAATTTGCGCTTGGTCTGGTGATCTTGGGCCTAAGTTCAAAGAAGGCGATCGGCAAGCGCCTGAAGGGTTTTACCGGGTGACACCTGGTTTGATGAACCCAAATTCTTCATTCCACCTTGCCTTTAATCTTGGCTTTCCAAACGCCTATGACCGTTCGCGTGAGCGCACAGGATCATTTTTGATGGTTCACGGCGCCTGCTCTTCTGCTGGCTGCTACTCCATGGAAGATGCGCAAATCGAAGAGATTTACGCCATGGCCCGCGAAGCTTTCTTAGGCGGACAAAAGGCCTTTCAAGTTCACGCATTCCCTTATCGGATGACGGCTGAAAACATGGCCATCTTCCAAAATGACAAACACATGCCATTTTGGCGCACGCTCAAGCGTGGTTATGAGCATTTTGAACTAACTGGCGTTGCGCCAAAGGTTGATAGTTGCAATCGCGGTTATGTGTTCAATGCTAAGGCAACAGATGGCGGCAAATTTAATGCTAAAAATGCCTGCCCTGCCTATGAAGTGCCTGAAAATTTGAAGGCCGCTGTTGATGCCAAAATTAGTCGCGATAAGATTATCGAAAATCAGATCGCCTCTGGCTTTACGACAGACAAAGATCGCAAGCACGCAGAACTAGTAGCACGGTTGAATACCGAAGAAGCGCGCATTGATAAGTTCAAAGACCGTGGCCTCGCCTATAGCTCGCACATGAAACGCCGCTTGGTTAGCATTCAAAAGCAATTGGTCGCTCTTGGCTATAAGCCCGATGGTTCAGCACCGTCAGCACCGGCAACCGATGCTGTTCAAACTGGAGCAACAGGGGCTGCAACACCTGCATCCAATGCACCGACACCTGCAAAACGTCCGGGTAACGCAGCTTAGCTTTTAAACTCTATAGAATATCCAGCGACACGGCATGGTCTGGCGGCGGGAGAATGCTGTCTATTGCCGTCATCACGTCAGCATCCAACGTGGTTTGCGCCGCACGAAGCAATCCATCCAGATTCTGCCGCTTTGAACATTTCGGTATAGGAACCGCTCGCCCGCTTGTCATATGCCAAGAAAGCGCAAGCTCGGCAGGCGAGAACCCAAGCGACTGAGCAAGATCAGTAAACGCACCATTGCGCCCCAATAATTGCGGTTCAATCGGCGTATAAGCAACGCAGGCGATGTTTTGAAGCTGCATCAATGGCAAAAGATCAAACTCAATGCCGCGCCTTGCCGCATTATACATCACCTGATTAACATCAATCAGACCATCAAGGCCTGCGTTAATCAGTTCGCCTAGGTCATGGAAATCAAAATTGCTTATGCCAAACCCACGAATTTTGCCTTGTTCCAATAAATGATGTGCTCCTTCCAACGTTTCTTCAAACGCTGTCTGACCCGGCCAATGCAGGAGATAAAGATCAAGATAATCAGTTTCTAAGCGATCAAGAGAATTCTCACAGGAGTTCACCATCGCCTGCTTGCTGGCATTAAAAGGATAAAACTTGGAGGTGATAAACAGGTTTGAACGATCAACCCCTGCAAGAGCCTTACCAAGCAAGAGTTCAGTCGAGCCATCGCCGTACATTTCAGCCGTATCAAAATGACGAACCCCGCGCTCAATGGCTTGGCGGATGGTTGCAATCTCTTCAGCCTCATGAGCGGCGATCTCACCCATTTTCCATGTGCCATAGCCAAAAGCTGGCATCTCCAAGCCAGATTTAAGCCGTATGGTTTCATCAAATGACATATCGCGCTCCTTCAACCATCACCGTTGCATAAAAAAATGCCCCGGCAAAACCGAGGCATTTTTAAATTCATAAGGGATAAAGCTTTAAGCAGCTTTAGCCTTTGGCTTAATCAAACCGCGATTAACGAGCACTTCTGCAATTTGAACCGTATTAAGCGCTGCACCTTTGCGAAGGTTGTCTGAAACCACCCACATGGCAAGACCATTCTCAACAGTTGAATCTTCGCGGATACGAGAGATATAAGTCGCATCTTCACCCGTTGCTTCATAAGGAGTGATGTAACCACCATCTTCGCGCTTATCGACAACCAAACAGCCCGGCGCTTCGCGCAAGATTGCACGCGCATCATCAGCGGTCAGCTCTTCTTCAAACTCAATGTTGACAGCTTCAGCATGGCCAACAAAAACAGGCACGCGCACGCAAGTGGCAGTAAGCTTGATTTTCGGGTCGAGCATCTTCTTGGTCTCAGCGACCATTTTCCACTCTTCTTTGGTGAAACCGTCATCCAAGAACACATCAATATGCGGGATCACGTTAAAGGCGATACGCTTGGTGAATGTTTCGTTTTCAATCGGATCAGACACAAAGACAGCGCGAGACTGGGTGAACAACTCATCGCCACCCTTTTTACCGGCACCTGATACAGATTGGTATGTTGAAACCACAACGCGCTTGATCTTCGCTTTGTCATGCAATGGCTTTAACGCCACCACAAGTTGTGCTGTCGAACAGTTCGGGTTCGCGATAATATTACGCTTTGTAAAACCTGCTGCATCATCTGCATTCACTTCAGGCACAATCAACGGCACATCAGGGTCATAGCGGAAGGCTGATGAGTTATCGATGACAACACAGCCCTGCGCACCAATCTTTGGCGCGTATTCTTTCGAAATCGACCCGCCCGCTGACATCAAGCAAATGTCTGTGTCAGAAAAATCATAGTTTTCCAACGCTTTCACTTTGAGTGTTTTATCACCGTATGAAACTTCCGTTCCCAAGCTACGACGTGAAGCAAGCGGCACAACTTCGTCAGCTGGAAAGCCACGTTCGTGCAAAATATCGAGCATTTCACGGCCAACGTTACCGGTTGCGCCTGCGATGGCAATTTTAAAACCCATAATTTTCGTTCCTTTTATCACCTCTCCCAACCGCGCTTTGCCTTGTGGCATGAAGCGTTGATCCCCAGCTTCATCGCCGGAGAGAGGTCGGGTCAGAAGGGGGTGTTAGGTTTTCGTGGTGGTTTTCGTCTTTGTCGTGGCAGTCAAAAACGCGCACGGCTTTGAAGACGTTGTAAACGTCGTCATCAAAACTGTCTTTTTTGTCTTCATTGCAACTGAAAAGCGCATGACATTTCCATCTAAAAATCGATGGCGCACTCTATGCCCTCTCCAAGCGCCTCTGTCAATTACACATAGAAGTGACCAACGGGAGAGAACAAGGAGAAACGGATTAGATTTGGCCAGTTTTCAATGGCATAAAACCACGAAACACAAAATGCCACATTTAAATGAACAGACAATTAGCTGTGCTTTTTGAAAATTTTCGCTAGGCTAAAAGTCAAACAAACTTGGAGACATCAATGGCACTCTCGCCCAAAGAGCATAAAAAATCATTCGTCACCGTTGATGGTAAGAAAATGGCCTATGTGGCCTTAGGTGATGCCAGCCATACGCCAATTCTGTTTTTGCACGGCAACCCAACATCCAGCTATTTATGGCGTAATATCATGCCTCATGTGAGCGATGACTATTACACCATCGCGCCAGATCTTATCGGCATGGGGGATAGTGACAAACTCGAAAACCCGAATGCAGACAGCTACCGCTTCGTTGAACATCGTCATTACCTCGATGGCTTCATTGATGCGATTTTGCCTGAAGGGCCGATTTATCTTTGCATTCACGATTGGGGGTCAGCACTGGGCTTTGACTGGGCACGCCGCAACAAAGACCGCGTTAAAGGCATTTGCTTTATGGAAGGCATTATAGCCCCTGTTCCAAGCTGGGATGATTGGCCAGAAGAAGCACGCGGCGTTTTCCAAGGCTTCCGCTCTGAAGCAGGCGAAGAGATGGTGTTAGACAAAAACATCTTCATCGAGGCGGTTTTGCCAGGTTCCATTTTGCGCAAACTAACCGATGAAGAGATGGAAGTTTATCGCCGTCCTTTCAACAATAAAGGCGAAGACCGTCGTCCAACGCTGACATGGCCGCGTCAAATTCCAATTGCTGGTGACCCAGCAGATGTTACCAAAATAGTCGAAGACTACGCCGCATGGCTTGCTAAAACCAAGATACCCAAGCTGTTCGTTGATGCCTCACCTGGGGCTATTTTACGGGGTAAACTTCGTGATCTGTGCCGTTCATGGCCAAATGTCACCGAGGTGCAAGTTGCCGGCAGCCATTTCATTCAAGAAGACAGCCCCGATGAAATCGGCGCTGCAATGGCTGGTTGGTTGTCAGAAGTCGATGATTAATCCCGACGATAGACAAGACACTAATTAAATAAAAAAGGCCCAGCGAAAGCTGGGCCTTTAAAATTTCAAATGACGAAACGATACTATCCGGCCGCCTTGCGCCGACTTCTGTCGCCAGCAGGCTGATAAGCAATGCGGCGATGATGGCCGCAATAAGGAACACCTTCATCTGATTTACGGCCACAAAAATGGAATCCATCTTCAGTTGGGTCACCAATTGGCCAACGGCACGTATGCTCGGTGAGGTCCATAATATTGGCGCGTTCGCTGATTGGGATAACCAATTCTTCAAAACGCTGCGGGCGTGGTGCTGGTTCAGCAGCGGCATCAGGCGACATTTTCAGCGCCGCATTGCCAACCGTACCACCCGATTGTGCACGTGGTCGTGATGAGGCATTCGGCGCACGCTGTGGCCGATTACGACTTGCGGTTGATGACGTTTTACCACGACCGGATAGACCGAGACGGTGCACTTTACCAATCACCGCGTTCCGTGTGACGCCCCCAAGTTCAAGCGCGATTTGGCTGGCACTCAGGCCATCCATCCAGAGTTTCTTTAAAACACCTACCCGCTCATCCGTCCAAGACATACCATCCCTCTCCAAAAAATTGGCAGAATCCTTCACCCCTTACAGCTGATACCTTTATCAAGCTGTCTAAGCGGTATTACATTTCAGGACTGCCGCACTTTTCGTGCTTTTGTGATTTTCACTTTACTCTAACGACTGAATCCGCCGCAAACGCTCAGACCGTAAAAGTTAACGATTAGTTATTTTGTCCCCAAAGAACAAACACAACTACGAATCAAAACGAGTCTTTTTTGAGTCCTACAACCAAGAGTTGATTTTTGACGCAGGAAATGCCCCCAGAATTAGTAAGTCGACTAATGTCAAAAACCCAGAAATCTTGACAATTACCCCAGCGCAATGCACATAAAGCATCAAGAGAATTTAGGAGTCGCCGCTTCGAGGCGGCTTTTTTCGTTTTAACAAGGCAACAAATTTCAAGCCGAAAAACCTCAAGTAAAGTACAATGTCTTCAAACGCGCTTTTTCAGTCTTATAATCGCATTCCTCTTAAATTCGTATCCGGCGAAGGTAGCTGGTTGACGTCTGACAAGGGCGAACGATATCTGGATTATGCGTCAGGCATCGCGGTAAACTCATTGGGTCACAGCCATCCAAAACTTGTGGAAGCGCTCAAAACGCAAGCAGACGGCATTTGGCACTTGTCTAATCTTTACGAGATACCAGAGCAAAGCGCTTTTGCAGATCGCCTTTGCGCAGCAACCTTCGCAGATCGCGCCTTTATGGCAAACTCTGGCGCCGAAGCCATGGAGTGCGCCATTAAAACAGCGCGCCGCTATCATTGGCAAAAGGGCGACACGGAACGCAATCGGATCATTACCTTTGAGGGTGCCTTCCACGGCCGTACCCTTGGCACGATCGCAGCAGGCGGCAAAGACAAGTATATGGAAGGCTTCGGCCCCAATATGGATGGCTTTGACCAAGTTCCCTTTGGTGATCATGACGCGCTGAAAGCTGCTATCACAGATAAGACTGCGGCGATCCTCGTTGAACCTATTCAAGGCGAAGGCGGCATCCGCACCGTACCTGCACAATGTTTGCGTGGATTGCGAGACTTATGTGATGAACATGGCCTCCTGCTCATTTTTGATGAAGTCCAATGCGGTGCCGGGCGTACTGGCACTTTGTTTGCCCATGAAGCAGCAGGCATTACACCTGATCTTATGGCCGTTGCCAAAGGGATTGGCGGCGGTTTTCCGCTTGGTGTTTGTTTGGCAACAGAAGAAGCCTCAAAAGGCATCGGCCCTGGCGTGCATGGCTCTACCTATGGCGGCAACCCGCTTGGCATGGCTGTTGGTCTCGCCGTTCTTGATGTGATGTTAGAAGACGGCTTTCTTGATGAGGTCAAACAAAAGAGTTTGACGCTTAAACAAAAGCTCGCGGCTTTGATCGATACCAATTCTGATATCTTTGAAGAAGTTCGCGGTGAAGGTCTGTTGCTAGGCCTTAAAACACGCATCCCCAATATGGATGTTATTGCCGCAGCACGTAACAATAACCTTTTGACCGTTCCAGCTGGAACCGATGTTGTTCGATTGCTGCCACCACTCACGACGACAGATGAAGAGCTCGACGTGGCTGTTCAAAGCTTAGAAAATGCCTGTGCGGATATTCGAACCGCTCAGTCTGCTCAATAATCTAACCTCCTATTTTATGGACCGAGAGACGATATGACCTCCCCTCGTCATTTTTTGGATTTGAAAGATCACAGTTCCAAGACCCTGCGTGCTATCATTGATGACGCTCGTTCTATTAAAGACGAGCGCTCAAAATCTGGTCGCATGCATTATCAACCGCTTGATGGCAAAATTCTTGCCATGATCTTTGATAAGCCCTCAACCAGAACCCGTGTCTCCTTTGATGTCGGCATGCGGGAACTTGGTGGCGAAACGCTTTATTTGTCTGGTAGCGAACTGCAACTTGGTCGCGGTGAGAGTATCGCTGATACGGCAAGGGTGATGTCGCGCTATGTCGATGCGATTATGATCCGCACAACAGAGCACAGCCGCCTCATGGAATTGTCGGATGCAGCAACCGTTCCCGTTATCAATGGCCTGACAGATGACAGCCATCCCTGCCAGATCATGACCGACATTATGACCTTTGAAGAACATTGCGGCCCCATCAAAGGCAAGAAGCTTGCTTGGTCTGGTGATGGGAACAACGTGCTTTCCTCCTTTGTGCACGCTGCCGCGCGTTTTGACTTCACGCTGGCCGTTGCAACACCAGAAGAATTAAAGCCAACCGCTGCTGTCCTCAAATGGGCGGAAAGTGAAGGCGCAAAACTTGAACTCACCAACGATCCTTATGAAGCCGTAAATGGTGCCGATTGCGTGATAACGGACACATTTGTCTCAATGGGTGATGATGAGAAATCCCGTCGCCATAATTTGCTCATGCCATATCAAGTAAACGATAAGCTTATGGCTGCGGCCAAAGGCGATGCGATCTTCATGCATTGCTTACCGGCACACCGCGAAGAAGAAGTAACCGCCTCTGTCATGGACGGACCACAATCTGTGGTTTTTGATGAAGCTGAAAACCGGTTGCACGCACAAAAGTCTATTTTGAAATGGTGCATGGAATAAACGCATGAGTGCTACCAGCGACAAAAGCATCGATTTCAACGAGCTTGCACCTGTAGGCGATGATGCTGTGTTACCCTTTGCTGTTGAAGAGCTTGATACACGAGGCCGCGCTGTAAAACTTGGCACGGCCCTTGATGGCATCATCCGTCGTCACGACTATCCAGAACCTGTTGCCAGACTGTTATGCGAAATGGTGACGCTCACCGTGTTGCTTGGAACCAGCTTGAAATTCGAAGGCCAGTTCATCGTTCAAACCCAAACAGACGGTCCTGTCACCTTATTGGTTGTCGATTTTCGCACCCCAAGTGACATACGCGCCCATGCTCGTTTTGACGAAGATAAATTGGCTGCCGCTATTCAAGCAGGCAAAACGGAGCCTGAGCATCTGTTAGGCAAAGGCGTGTTAGCGATGACCGTTGATCAAGGCGCCTATATGCAGCGTTATCAAGGCATGGTGGCGCTAGAAGGCAACAGCCTTGAAGAAGTCGCCCATTCCTATTTCATGCAATCAGAGCAAATTCCAACCTATGTTCGGCTTGGCGTTGGTGAACTCACCGAAACTGATAGTAAGGGCGAGCTTGTCGAAACTTGGCGTGCAGGCGGTGTGCTCATTCAATTTATGCCTGAATCAGAAGATCGCATAAAACATCGCGATCTCCATGGTGGTGATGGCGAAGATACGCGCGACCCGTTGGACGAAGACAATGCTTGGATCGAAGCGCAAAGCCTATTTCGCACCATTAAAGATCACGAGCTAACCGATCCTCAAATTGGCGCGGAAAAGTTGCTGTTTAATCTGTTTCACGAACAGGGATTGCGCATTTTCGATCCGCAACCCATTTATGACAAGTGCTCCTGCTCATCTGAAAAAATCTGGTCCGTCTTGCGCGCCATGTCAGATGAAGAGCTTGCAAGCGTTGTGACCGACGGCAAAATTGAAGTGAAATGTGAGTTTTGCTGTACAGATTACACTGTTACGCCAGAAGAATTGGCCGCAGGGAGAGCCTAGCCTCACCAGAACTTGAGCAAGCCGCCTTAATCATAGGCGTAATTACCATTTCTTCTGACGAAATTGTCCCTATATTGTAAGGACAGGCAATTTCGCCATGAGCCCTACACAATACTGCCAATTTTGTGCGCAATCACATCAACCTTCTCATCAACCAACGAAACTCAATATGAAGCAAACGCCTTCCACGGATATTACTGTTAGCGAACCAGCAGACATTGCACCTTCGGATGCCGACTTTATACCGAACGCGGAAATTCTGACTGAGCCCATGGTCGCTCACCCTTCACGGGGCAACAAAGCATGGCAGTTTGCCGTTTTTGCTGTGCGCAGTGGATTACAATTTATCATCATGGCAGCCGTGTTAGTTGCTTCTGGCTTTTTGATGAACCAATTGGCTGAATCGCGCAAAGAACGACCAAAGCGCGTTCAAAAAGAAGCCGTCTACACGGTTCAAACTCAGACGCTTCAAGCAAGCAACAATCAGCCGACAATTTCTGTCTATGGCGAATTGGTTGCAGGCCGCACGCTCAATCTAACCTCGCTGGTGAATGGCACGGTGATAGACGTCAATCCAAATGTTAAAATCGGTGCGAGCATCAAGGCGGGCGAAACACTTATTAAGCTCAATCCATTCCCCTTTGAAATTGCAGTGACCGAGGCAGAAGCCAACTTGAAAGAAGCCGAAGCGTCTGTGCTGGAAACCACGACGCGGATTGCGATGGAAGAAACCGGATTAAAACGCACTCGCGAACAAATGCAGCTGGCTCAAAACGATTTAGATCGAGCGAAAAAATTGCTCGCAAGAAAAGCCGTGACAAAAAGAACAGTTGAAGAGCGCGAATTGACCATGAGCGAAAGACGCGCCGCCTTCCAGACGAGTGGCGCCAATATTGCCATTCAAAAAGCGCAGCTTGAAGCCCGCAAAGCAACCGTGTTGCGTTTGCAAGCACTCGTTCGCCAAGCCAAAGAAAATCTCACGAAGACAACGCTCACCGCTCCTTTTGACGCCGTTATTCAGGCCACGAACGTCGAGCTTGGGCAGACTATAACGTCAGCCCTCAACATCATCACACTTTATGAAGCAGCCACACTGGACGCGCAATTCGTGCTTTCAGATGGCCAATATGGTCGTCTGGTTTCCAACAACACAGACCTTGATGGCCGCAAGGTCAATGTTATCTGGAAAGTCGGCGCATCAAGGGTTGAAATTCCTGCCAAGATCGACCGCGTTGGTGCTGAGATTGCATCTGGACAAGGCGGCGTATCCGTTTTTGCTCGTTTGGATAAAGCAGCCATTTCAAAAGGGGTGAGACCCGGTGCATTCGTCAGTGTGGCAGTGCCTGACCAATCTTTTGATAAAACCTTCCGCATTCCAGAAACCGCCCTTTTTGAAGGGGATACTGTTTACGTCGTTGGCGACGAAAATCGGTTGAACGCGCGCAAAGTCACCATCGCCGCTTTTGATGGGCAATCCGTCATAATCGGTGGCGGTTTAAATGCAGGGGATGAAGTTATCATCACGCAAATTGCCGAAGTTGGCGAAGGCATTCTCATTCGTCGCGAAGGTGAAAAAACTGAAAGTGCCAAGAAACCATCAACACAGCCCGAAGGGTAAAATGTGATGAGCGAACACGCTGAGCCAGAACAAGCCGAAGCAACCAGCCAAAGCAAAGCGAACGGCTTGCTACGTTTGTTTGTGCGTCATCCAAATGCTGCCAATTTGTTGATGGTGCTTTTGTTGATTGCAGGCGTTTTTGCCGTTCAAAAGCTCAACACGCAATTTTTCCCAAATTTCGTGGTTGACCGTATCCTCGTCAATATTAACTGGCCTGGCTCCAGCGCGGAGGATGCTGAGGCCAATATTCTGGCAGCCGTCGAACCACAACTCCGCTTCCTCAATGATGTCAAGAAACTAGACTCCGTCGCCCGCGAAGGTGGCGCAGCAGTCACCATCGAATATGACAGCGGCACGAACCTTAAAGACGCAGAAGCCGAGATAGAAACAGCGCTTGATAGCGTCACCACGTTACCAGAAGATTCTGAAGACCCTGAAATAACAATACCGCGCGCCTTTGACCGTGTGTCGACCATTGTGGTGCATGGGCCCTTCCCTGAAGCCACCATTCGCACCTTTGCAAAACGAATAAGAGACGACCTACTCAATCGCGGCATTGATAATATCGAATTGCAAGGTTTGCGCGACCAAGAAGTTCATATTGATATTGAGCAAAGCACCCTTCGCCAATTGAACATGACAGTTGGAGATGTTTCGACAGTCGTGCGTGACAACACACGTGACTTACCATCTGGCGATTTAGAGGGTTTAATTGATAAGCAACTGCGCACAATCGGTGAGACGGCAGATATTAGTCAGCTTCGTAAGCTTGAGGTGCGCGCGCTTGAATCCGGTGAGCGCCTAACAATCGGCGATATTGGCACTGTCAGCCCTTCCTACGATATTGACCAAACCCGCGCCCTCATTAATGGCAACCCTGCCATCTCGCTCACCATCAATCGCGCCTCAAATAGCGATACACTTACGCAATCAAAAATCGTCGATGATTACCTCGCTGAAGCCTCGCAAACCTTTCCAAAGTCTCTCATCGTTACCGCTGATTCTGGACGGACCGACGCTCTAAAAGCCCGCATTCAGCTGCTTTTGAAAAACGGCATTGGTGGATTGTTGCTGGTGGTCATCGTGCTTTTCATCTTCTTGAATGCACGCGTCGCTTTCTGGGTGACCGCTGGCATTCCCGTCGCTATCGCTGCGACTTTGGCCGTCATGCTGGTGGTTGGTGCTTCCATCAACATGGTCTCGCTCTTCGCCCTCCTTATGATGCTCGGCATCATTGTTGATGATGCCATTGTGGTTGGCGAACATACGGCAACACGGATTTCTATGGGTGATGATGCCTATGTAGCAGCCGAGCGCGGTGCAGGCCGTATGATGCTTCCCGTTTTTGCAGCCAGCCTAACAACGGCAGCAGCCTTTGGCCCTATTTTGCTAATTGGTGACGTGGTTGGACAAATTATGGGGGCGATACCCATCGTCGTCATTTGCACCCTCATTGCGAGCTTAATCGAATGTTTTTTGATTTTGCCAGGCCACCTCGGTCATTCCCTGCAAACACGCAAAAAGCGCCTCTGGTCACCTTGGCGCCAATTCTTGATTTCTTTGCTTATTGTCGCCTTTGCCATCTCAGCGCAAAACGCCAATGGTCCTGAGATTGAAACGCTAATTTCGACGGCTGTTTCAAGTGACGTTTCATTCGCCACTGCATCAGCCATCTACGCCTCATGGTTTGGTGCTGAAAGCTGGGTTTCGTTCGTCAATACAGGCAGCAACCCGTTGGCTCATCTGCTTGTCGCCTTCATCGAGCTTGTCCAACTTTGTTTATCGCCTGTCTTTGCGACAATCGAACTCATCTTTTCATGGGTTGCGGCAACCGCAAGCTACTTGCTTTCTGTGTTCCTTAATGCGCTCGGCTTTGTCATTGGACAAGGCATTGTCGTTTCACAATGGGTCGCTAGCCTTTTGCCAGCCAGCCTTCTGCCTGTTGCACTTGGCCTATTCGGTTTTGTTGCTGGCTTCTTAATAGAGACGTTATTCTGCCTCATGGCCCTCAATCGCAATCGCCGACCTGAGGGACAAGAAAACTGGTTCCGCCGTCTGTTTGATCGTGCCTTTGGCAGCTTCCGTGACCGCCCGTTTACTTGGGCCATTAAAACGTCATTCCGCTGGCGCTATGTCACCATTGCTATTTGTCTCGCCGCCATGATGGTTTTTGCCGTTGGGCTTATTCGTAGTGGTAAAATCGGCTTTAGCTTCTTTCCCTCACCTGAGGCTGAAACTATTACGGCGAACATTGTATTCAACGCAGGCATTCCAAGACCTGAAGCGTTGAAAATTCTCGCTGACTTAGAGCAAACCGCGTACAATCTTGAAAAGAAACTCGGCGACGGTGAAAAATTCATTGATAGTGTTTTGCTCACTTATGGAGAGTCTGGTGTGAACCGTGGGCAAAACGTTGCCGACATCAAAGTAGACCTTACTGTTTCTGAAAACAGAAATGTCCGCACGCCGATCATCGTGAAAACATGGCGCCAAAGCGTGCCACAAATTGCTGGCCTAAAATCCTTCTCAATCTCGCAACGACGTGGCGGCGCGCCAGGTCGCGATATCGACATTCAATTGCAAGGGGCAACGCCTAGCATCTTGAAAAGTGCAGCCAATGAAATTACCCAGCTAATCGCGGTCATCCCTGGGGTTTCTGGCGCGGCAGATAATCTGCCATTTGGTAAGCCTGAAATCATCCTCGAACTCAACGATCGCGGGCGCACCCTTGGGTTGTCCATTGATGCTGTTGGCCTGCAGGTGCGTGCTGCCTTTGAAGGGGCCATACCAAGACTTCTGGCAGAAGGCGATGAAGAGATTACGATTAGGGTCAAACAGAAGATGGAAGCACTGGGCGCGGCCGCGCTTCGCAACTTCCCAATACAAACGCCTAACAATAACTTCGTGCCGCTTGGTGAAATTGTTTCTATTAAAGAAAGCCAAGGCTTCGCAGTTATTCAGCGCAAAGATGGAAAACTGACCGTATCCGTCACCGCTGACATCAACGACAATATAACCACAACGCAAGAAGTGATTGATGAGTTAGAAGAAAACGGCAGCGTACAAGCCATTACCTCCAAATATGGCATTTCCTACCGCTATGATGGGAAAGACAAAGAACGCGCGGATGCTTTCGCTGACTTACGGGTCGGCGTCGCCATCGCTTTAGCCTTTATCTATATTATCTTGGCGTGGGTTTTTGGCTCTTACACCATGCCGCTCGCCGTGATGATGATTATCCCATTTGGTGTCGTCGGTGCTGTGGTAGGGCATTATGTGCTGGGCTTCAAACTCACCATTTTATCCTTTGTCGGCATGCTGGGTCTGTCTGGCATTTTGGTCAACGACTCGCTCATTTTGGTCAGTCGGTTCCAAGAACGCCGTGAGCAAGGCGAGAGCGTTTTCGATTCCGCTATTGGTGCGAGCCAAGATCGTTTGCGCGCCGTGCTTTTGACCTCACTTTCAACCATTGGCGGCCTGACGCCCCTGATGTTTGAAACCAGTCGCCAAGCGCAATTTTTGCTCCCGATGGTCATCACCATCGTGTTCGGTCTCGCCTTTGCAACCGTGTTAGTCCTGTTCATGGTGCCTGCACTGCTCGGCATTGGCGCGGATATCAAATGGTTCTTCCGCTCAATTTTTTATGGTGTCGGTGATCAGCCTGATCAACCAGCCAATCAGCCTTCGATAGCACCAGCTAATAGCCGAATTGCTACACCCGCCAAAACGCAGGCGTTAGAAGGACCAGCACAGTAAACAGCTCCAATCGGCCTAACAGCATACCGGCCGCAAGAAGCCATTTGGCAATATCGCTTAATGTGGCGTAATTGCCCTCTGGGCCAATAACCAACCCAAGGCCTGGCCCCACATTAGAAATTGCAGACGCGGCTCCTGATAGCGCGGTAAGTGTATCAAGCCCTGTAAGGCTCAGCAAAGCAGCAAGCACAGCGAAACAAGCAAGATACAAAAAGAAAAAACCCATAACAGCAACAGACACACTGTCTTGCAACACAAGGCCGTTAAAGCGTTTTACAAACACACCGTTCGGAAACACCACGCTGTTTACATGCTGTTTCAAATCTTGAAACAAAACCTGCCAGCGGAAAATTTTAATGCCGCAAGAGGTTGAACCAGCACAGCCGCCAACAAACATCAGCAAAAAGAAGATCGCCGTGGAAAATGCGCCCCATGCACCATAATCTTGGGTCGCATATCCAGTACCTGTCATAATCGAGACGACGTTGAAGGCCGCATGGCGAAACGCGTCAGCGGGAACGAAAAAGTCGCCTGCAACTTCAAGCGCTGTGACAATAATAATGAAAGCGAGCAGGGTGAATAAAAAGGCGCGGACCTGCCCATCGGTGAAGAACGCATTTTTCTGTCCTTGCATCATTTTGATGTAAAGCAGAAACGGCAGCGAACCTAAAACCATGAAAATCACAGCAACGAAATCGACCCATCCGCTATCAAAAGCACCAATTGAGAGGTCTTTGGTTGAAAAGCCACCCGTTGCAACGGTCGTCATGGCGTGAACCAGCGCATCAAACGCGGGCATGCCAACCAGAAAATATGACACCATGCACGCCACCGTCAGGATGGTGTAGATCGCCGTCATAATGCCGGAGATTTGCGTCGCACTTGGCAGAATTTTTTCGGCCGTATCGAATGCTTCAGCCTTAAAGATTTGCATACCACCAACTTGCAACATCGGCATGACAGAAACCGCCATCACGATAATACCCAAACCACCAATCCATTGAAGGATACCGCGCCATAGCAAAATTCCGGGGGAGGTATCATCCAACCCAACCATAATCGTTGCGCCTGTGGTGGTTAAGCCGGAGATTGATTCGAAATAAGCATTTGTATAGCTATCTATATAAGTAGACCAATAAAATGGCAGCGCACCAAAAGCACCAAGCACAACCCATGTCACAACAGACATCAAAAAAGCTTGCCGAAGATTGAGACTAGGCCGATCACCGCGCGATGCTGCAAACAGGCCAAGGCCAATTAAAATCGTGATCAATCCTGAAGCGACAAAGACCTTCCATTCCTCATAGCCACTCACCCCGTCAACGAAAGCGGGAATGAACATTGTAGCGCCAAGAATGGACGACAGAACACCGACAACGAGAATGATAGGACGAAGATCAATCACTCAAATAAGCCCTCAGTTCAACACAGGTTTTGTATCGGGCAAATCAAGCGAGAAGGCTGGAATTTCTGCATTAAATTCCTCGCCGTCTTCATCAATCATCGAATAGTGCCCCATCATAAATCCAGAAGACGTGGTCAATGGGCAACCGCTTGTATATTCAAACTTAGCGCCCGCTTTGATATAGGGTTGTTGCCCAATAACCCCTGGCCCTTCGACTTCTTCAACCCGTCCATTTGCGTCCGAAATTTTCCAAAATCGGTCTCTGAGTTGAACCAATGTCTCACCCAAATTCTCAATTTCCACACGATACGCCCAAAAATAGCGATTTGCATCGGGGTTGGATTCGTTTTCCAGATAAACTGGTTCAACGACCACTTTAATGTTGTTGGTGATGGCTTCGTACATAACGAATCTTACCGTTTGTCATAAACAATTACCCCTCAATAGCACCAGACAAGCCGCATAAAAAGCTGAATTCACCAGACCTTAAGACGGTGCAGGCAAAATAGAGCGCATGAGCAGTGCTGAGAACATCTTAATTATCGCAAGCCCCGACCTTGCCAAGGCGCGGGAACGCTGGGTTCAATCGATTGAAAGCGAGCGCCAACTCGCTGAAAAAACCGTGGAAGCTTATGAACGGGACGTGGAGCAGTTTTTCCGCTTTTTAACCGAACATTTGGGCCATCCACCCAAGGTGAAAGACCTTTCAAATTTGCGCCCTGCCGATCTTCGCTCATTTATGGCAAGAAGACGCGCCAATGGTGCGGGAGCCAGAACCATGGGCCGAAGCCTTTCCGGCATCCGTTCGCTTGCCCGCTTTTTAGAGCGCCAAGGCGACATAGACGCATCAGCATTTGGCGCAATTAGAAGCCCTAAACGCCCGGCAACCTTGCCAAAACCATTGACCGAAAATCAATCAAAGCGCGTGGTCGATGCTGCCGAGCAATTATCAGAAGAGCCATGGATTGCAGCACGCGATGCCGCTGTCCTCACTCTTTGTTATGCAGCAGGCCTTCGCATATCAGAAGCACTGTCGCTTACCCGTGCCATGGCACCAGACCAACGGGCAAAAACAATGCGCATTGTTGGCAAAGGGGACAAAGAGCGCATTGTGCCACTTTTACCCGCCATCTCAGCAGCGATTAGCGAATATATCCGCCTTTGCCCATTCGTCTTAACAAAAGACGAACCGCTGTTTCGAGGTGCACGTGGCGGACCCTTAAGTCCTCGCCTTGTTCAAAAAGCAGTCGAGCGCCTGCGTTCTGCCCTTGGTTTGCCCTCAAGCGCGACGCCACACGCGCTACGCCATTCTTTTGCGACCCATCTTTTAAGCCGTGGCGGCGACCTTCGCACCATTCAAGAACTACTCGGACATGCAAGCCTTTCAACCACCCAAATCTATACGGGTGTCGATATGGACCGCTTGGCAGAAATTTACGACAAAGCCCACCCACGCGCTTAGGATCAGGATCCAATATGAAACAATATTACCTTATCCTTGCAGCTCTTATTCTGGCTGCTTTCTCATTCGGCTCACCAGTCAATGCAGAAACCTGCAAAATCCATGAATTAGAGGGAAGCTGGGTGAATGTTCGCGCCAAGAAAAAAACCTTGCACAGCATTGATGTGAAAACCGTATGTGAGCAAAATTCTGATATTACGAAACTAAAAATCAGAGCGTTTGAAAAATGCCACCCACGCGACTGTTCTTGGGGATGGAGTGAACTGGTTGACCTTGGTCAAGGCGAACTGGTCGCGGTCTTTAAAACCTTCATTGCGGTCCGTCGCTTGGAACTTTCAACCATTGGCAACAGGTTACGTGTGAGCGTGGTGACGGACTACATCAACACAGCCCGCGAAGACACAACTGTTTCACACGTCTTGGTTCAAAAACCAAGGTAAGTGCTAAGCATTGAACTCTTTGGAAAACTTATCATCAAACGCGTAACCCGCCCCGCGAACCGTGCGGATGGGGTCTTTCATGCGTGATTTATTGATTGCTTTACGAAGCCTGCCAACATGCACATCAACCGTGCGCTCATCCACATAAACATCGCGCCCCCAAACACTATCCAATAGTTGTTCACGCGTAAAAACACGGCCTGGGCGATGCATTAAAAATTCCAACAAGCGAAACTCAGTAGGCCCGAGATGAATTTCGCGGCCTCCTCGATAGATCCGATGTATTTCGCGATCAAGCTCGATGTCACCTGATTGTAATTTTGATGATACCAATTCTGGCTTAACCCGCCGCAGGGTCACGCTAACGCGCGCCATGAGTTCCGGCATCGAACACGGTTTCACAACGTAATCATCCGCTCCTTCGTCAAACCCACGAAGTCGCTCAGATTCTTCACCGCGCGCCGTCAACATGATGATCGGCAAATTCTTTGTCAATTCACGTGCTCGCAACCGACGGCAAAGTTCGATGCCAGATAGACCGGGCAAACTCCAATCAAGGATCAATAAATCAGGCACTGTCTCTTGCAGATAAATATCGGCTTCATCACCACGCGCAATAACATCAACCTCATAGTCTTTTGCTTCCAAATTATAGCGAAGCAAAACACCAAGCGGTTCTTCGTCTTCAACAACCAGTATTTTTGGTTTCATGATGGATCAACCATACCCGTTTCATTTCTAATATCTGCCAAAACACCTTACCCAGTCGTTTGCCTATCAACCAAGTTTTGCCCTGTGGCTTGGTAAATCACCGTTTCTGCAATATTCGTGGCGTGGTCACCAATACGTTCAATGTTTTTCGCACAAAATAGCAGATGCGTACAAAAAGTAATATTGCGCGGATCTTCCATCATGTAGGTCAAAAGTTCACGGAATAAAGAGGTATAAAGATCATCAATTTGATCATCGCGATGCCAAACCCTCTCCGCCGCGTCAATATCTTGTGAGGCGAAAGCATCCAGTACGTTTTTTAGCTGCACAAGACTAAGGCTTGCGATGTGCTCAATACCTTTGATAAACCGCCCTTCCAATGCCAATCCTTCAATAGCAATGACACGCCGAGCAATGTTTTTACCCAAATCGCCCACCCGCTCAAGATCGTTTGAAATGCGAATGGCTGAAATGATTGTGCGCAAATCCTGCGCCATTGGTTGACGCTTAGCGATTGTCAAAATTGCAGATTCATCAATCTCGCGCTGCATGTCATCAATGTGTTTGTCCCGCGCTGCAATCAGCCGTGCGGCGTCCACATCACGGCGAGCCAAAGCTTGCACACTTTCGTCAACAAGACGCTCTGCCATGCCGCCCATTTCAGAAATTCTGGAAGTTAACCCAGTCAGTTCGGCATCGAAAGCGCTTACAATATGATCTGAAGTCATCATCGTTTTATCCAATTCGTCCTGTGATGTAATCTTGTGTACGTGGGTCGGTTGGGCTGGTGAAAATGTCATCCGTATTGCCCTCTTCCACCAAATAACCAAGGTGGAAGAATGCGGTGCGTTGAGACACGCGGGCTGCTTGCTGCATGGAGTGAGTGACAATCACGATGGTGTAATTGGTCCGCAATTCATCAATCAGCTCTTCCACTTTCGCCGTCGCAATGGGATCAAGAGCCGAGCAAGGTTCATCCATCAAAATCACTTCAGGGTTCACCGCAATAGCACGCGCAATACAAAGCCGTTGTTGCTGACCACCAGAAAGCCCAGTGCCCGGCGCATCAAGGCGGTCTTTCACTTCTTCCCAAAGACCTGCGCGCTGCAAACTTGTTGCAACAATTTCTTCAAACTCATCTTTGTGACGAACAAACCCATGAATGCGCGGACCATAAGCAACATTTTCAAAGATTGATTTTGGAAACGGGTTTGGCTTTTGAAACACCATACCCACACGCGCTCGAAGTTCCACGACATCTACATCCTTATGATAGATATCGCGACCATCCAGCGTAATGTGGCCGTCCACATTACAAATATCGATGGTGTCATTCATGCGGTTAAGACAGCGCAAGAAAGTGGATTTGCCACAACCTGATGGGCCGATGAGGGCTGTTACCTGACGATCAACCACGTCAAGATCAACATCGAAAAGCGCTTGTTTGTCTCCGTAATGAACGGACACTTTTTCACCACGCATTTTTGGTTTAATTTCTGCTGACACAATAAAACTCCTACCAGCGACGTTCGAAGCGTTTACGCAGGACAACTGCCAACGCGTTCATAATGACGAGGAACGCAAGCAGCACGAGAATGGCCGCCGACGTTTTTTGTTGAAATGCAGGTTCTGGAAAGTCAGCCCACATAAAGATTTGAACAGGCAAGACAGTGGCAGGATCCAGTGGTCCGCCTGGTATATCGACGATGAACGCCACCATACCAATCATCAAAAGGGGCGCGGTTTCACCCAATGCCTGTGCCATGCCGAGAATCGTGCCCGTTAAAATTCCAGGCATTGCAAGCGGCAACACGTGGTGGGTAACGGTCTGCAAACGCGATGCACCAATGCCAAGTGCTGCCTCACGAATAGAGGGGGGAACAGAACGCAACGCTGCACGAGACGCGATAATAATTGTCGGCAATGTCATAAGCGCTAACACCATGCCACCAACAAGAGGCGCGGAGCGCGGCAGGCCAAACAAGTTCAAGAAAACGGCCAAACCCAACAGGCCAAACACAATCGACGGCACAGCAGCAAGGTTATTGATGTTCACCTCGATCCATTTCGTAACCCAGTTCTTTGGCGCAAATTCTTCCAGATAAATCGCAGCACCCACCCCGACAGGAAATGACAAGAGCAGGGTCACGACCATTGTGTATATAGACCCCATGATAGCGCCTAGAATGCCTGCTTGTTCTGGTTCACGGCTTGCACCAGCTGAAAAGAAGACGGAGTTAAATTTGCGCTCAACTAGTCCCTGTTTCTCAAGATGGTCCAGCCACACAATTGAACGGTCACTGAGTTTACGATTGTCTTCTGGCTTTTCTAGCGTCACCAATGACCATTGATTGGCGGCAGCAGGATTACCATTTTCAAGCGGGATGAGAACGTCACCTATGATTTTGTCACCAGCCAAGCTCGTCACCTTCACCGCACCACCATTTAGTTTCAAAATGAACGACGCTATTTGGGACGGAACGGCCTCACTAGAACCAGCAGCACTTATCCGCTCATTCAATTCAGCAATTTTCTTGATGTCGCGCTCGGTTTGAACGGAGGCAGTTTCAAAATCACTCTTTAAGGTAGCAAGGCTGTTTTGAAGGCGCTCAACATCTCCCGCAGATGCCCCATCAATACGGATTCCCATTTCTGAAATTTGGTCCTGTAGGCGCGACTTTGAACGTTCTTTCGCCGCAACCCGAAGTTCGAAGCGGGCAGCTTCTGCTTTCAAATGAGCGCTAACAGCATCAGCAATTATCGCAAAATCATTGCTCGATGAGGTAATTTCAATTGTCCCCTCAACACCATTGGTGCTTACCTCGCCTGTAACATCAATCGAGCGCAGGGGTGTGATATCGCCTTTGAAATACAAATCAGCCACATCGTCCAATTGCACAGGAATTGATGCGGTAGTTCCAATGAGCGACGGATCATCAAGCACCGCTTGTCGAACTTGAATGCCAAGGTCAGAGGTCATCAAGCCATAAAGCGCACGGCGCTGCTTGCGACCACTTGCAAAGGGCAGCAACTCTTTCATTGAATTCTTAGCTATTTTGCCAAAGTTGGCCTTTCCAATAACTTCCAAATCACCCGTTTGATCGGGATCAATGTCTGATTGATTGAGCGTTACTGGAAGGTTCACATAATTATAGCTGAACGCCTTATAGGCATTTAAGACCACGGTAAAAAGCAGCAGCGACAAGAACAGCACCGCAACCCCAACAGCCCCCATGCCAAGATATTTAAATTGCGCTTCCTTGCGGTAACGCTTCGCCAAACGCTCACGCGCGGCTTCTGACGTATGAATATCAGTGCGTTGAAGCGTGTTGAATGATGTATCAGTCATATTGTTCACGATATTTATTGACCACATGAAGGGCGAAGATATTGAGCGCCAAGGTGACGCAGAAGAGCATCAAACCAAGCGCAAAAGCAGCTAATGTTTTGGCGGAATCGAATGCTTGATCACCCACCAGCAAGGTCACGATTTGAACTGTTACGGTGGTCACCGCTTCAAGTGGGTTGACCGTGAGATTGGCAGCAAGGCCAGCGGCCATCACCACAATCATGGTTTCACCGATGGCACGAGATATGGCCAAGATAAGCGCCGAAACAATGCCAGGAAGCGCTGCCGGCAAAACGACGTAGCGAATAGTTTCAGACTTCGTCGCCCCTAAACCAGACGAACCATCGCGCAATGACTGCGGCACAGCGTTGAGCACATCATCTGAAAGAGAGGAGACAAAGGGGATAATCATAATCCCCATAACCACGCCAGCCGCCAAAGCACTCTCGGAAGAGGCCGGAATCACGAAGCCGAACCATTCATCTGTGTGAATACTCAGCCAATCAAAGAAATTGCGAATGAAAGGCGCGACCGTGAGGGCTGCGAAGAAGCCATAAACAACCGTTGGAATGCCAGCTAAAAGTTCAAGCATAGGCTTGGCATAACCACGCACGCGAGCGCTGGCGTAATCTGATAAGTATATCGCAGCAAGCAGGCCAATGGGTGCGGCAACGGTGATTGCAATCGCCGTGATGAGCATGGTGCCCGCCAGCAGCGGTATCGCTCCAAAGACTTCACCATTTCGCTTTGCGGCTTCCGCCAATTCTGCCTCAGAAGCACCCGCTGCTTCAAAAGCCCCTTGCGGGCTCCAGTGAAGACCAAAAAGAAAATCAAGAAACGGCACTTTGCGGAAGAAGGCGAGGGATTCAAAGACCAACGACAATACAATGCCTGCGGTGGTTAAAACGGCAATACCAGAAGCAGCAACCAGCGCGACCATACAAATGCGTTCAACCACATGGCGGGTTCGCTTGGCTGGCGTGATTTGAGAAAAGGCAAAAACGGCACCTGCAACAACCATCACAGTCAGTGCAATCAAAAGAACCAAATTTGCTTGTGATGAGAGCTGTTGAACCAACTCACCAGCGGCAATGCGCGTCTTATCAGTTGAACTTGAAATACCGTCAAATGCCAGCGCCAGCGCATCACGCAAGAATGCCTCGCGCTGTGGAAGTGATAAAGCGGCGAGGACGTCAGAAAATTTTGAAGAAACCGCATTCTCAATAATGCGTGGGGTCACAATTACCCAAATTAGCCATGCGCCAAGGGCTGGCAATACGGCCCACAAACCAAGGTAAGCACCATGGTAGCTTGGCAGGGAGTGCAAGTCGCGGGATTGGTTATTCACCAAAGACAAGGCGCGCGATTTGCCAACATAATAGCAAGCGAAGAAAATCAGAAGCAGCCAGAATAATGGCTGCTCAAATAGGACACTGATGTCGCTGCTAAAAAACGTCATATAAACTCGCCTTACAAATTGGATAACCGCTGAATAAAACTTCGTTCATCCAGCGGCTTACCTGTTTTATTGTCACCCAATTAAAAAGTAAGAGGTGTGAGGCTTTGAGCAGCCGCAGCCCCTGTTTCACGATCTTCTTCAGCCAATGGGATCAAGCCTTTGTCGGAAAGGTAACCTTCCTCGCCCCAAGTATCCTCAGTGGTGAACTCAGCCACATATTCTTGAATGCCTGGGATCACACCGACATGCTCTTTCTTCACGTAGAAGAAAAGCGATCGGGAAATTGGGTAGTTGCCATCCGCAATCTCATCAAACTCAGGCGCTGTTCCACCAACGGTCGCGCCTTTAAGTTTGTCGGCGTTTTGGTCAAGGAAAGAGAAGCCAAAAATACCAAGAGCTGCTGGGTTTGCTTCA
>JBDVXS010000088.1:0-2086 GCA_039964305.1 Hyphomicrobiales bacterium | reverse complement strand
TGCTCTGTAAGACCGTGCGCAAGCACTGTGTTGCCTCCGCCAGCAAGTAGGCTTGCTTGGGCATGAACAACGCCCTTAGGAACGCCTGTTGTGCCAGAGGTATACATCAACAAGGCATCATCTTGCGCGTTGATAATGTTGCTTGGCGCTTCTGCCACATCGGTGAGGTTTAAATTTTCAAGCAACCAAAAATCAGTCACGTCTTTTTCAGGCGCGGCTTGCGTTAAGAGCGGCAAGGTCTTTTCTTCACACAACACCAATTTTGCAGCGCTGTGATTTAGCACATGAGAAATCGTTTGTTTGCCTGAGACCAAGTTGATGGCGGTCGCAGTATAACCGCCGTACATAATGGCGAGAATGGCAACGGCTGCATCGACACCATTGTTGAAAGCATAACCAACCGTCTCACCGGATGTGAGGCCCGCCCCTTCAAGGTGCAGACTTAGAGCACGGCAGCGTTGTTGTAGCTCAAAGAAACTTGTCGTCTCACCGCTCTTTGGGTCAATTAGATAGGTAGCGCTCGGCTTTTCGTCTGCCCAATGATCAATAAGGCCGCGAACCGTTTGCCCTTCAAGCGATTGAAGATTAAATGCAGGCTCACTCATTGACCTGCCTTTTGCCAATAATCGCCAAACATATCTTCAAGGCTTGGCTCATTAATGGGAATAGTACGGACGACTTTCGAAATGTTCATGAGGTGCTTGTGATTGAAGTTTTCGTCAATCGAATTGCCGCCCCAAGAGCCACACCCCATGGACAGAGAAAACGGCATACCGTTGTCAAAGGAACCACCCGTTGCAAAACAATGGGCTTGATTGACGATGACGCGGCAGGTTGGCAGCTCTTGCGCCAGTTCAAGCGCACGTTCGTCGTTGGTGCTGTGCAAACCCACAGAATGCCCCGCGCCGATATGCTCAAGCAACCGACTTGCTATTGCTTTCGCATCGTCAAAATTATCCGCCACATAAAGCGTTGTAACGAGTGAAAGCTTCTCACCAGATTCAGGTGCGTTGTCGCCAATGCCCGCACCTTCTATCAGCAAAAAGCGGATGTCGTCAGATTTGTCTAATTCAAGGTGGGCGACAGACATCACCTTGTCGATGTCTTGTGCCAGCATCTCGCGATTTAGGTGCCCAGAGCCGAACAACGCGTTCTTGAGACTATCCCCATTGGCACCCTGTAAGAAGCGACCACCAGCTTTTTCAAGCTCTGCTAAGAACTCATCTCGAACAGACTTCAAAACGATAACTGCGTTTTCTGATGAGCAAGATGTGGAATTATCAAAGGTCTTTGATGCGGTAATTTTCTGGGCTGCATCTTTAAGGTTTGCAGTCTCATCAATGATGACACTAACATTACCCGCCCCAACGCCAATAGCAGGCGTACCCGATGAATAGGCCCGCTTCACATTGTTCTGACTGCCCGTCACAACCAGCAAGTCCGCCGCTTCCATTAAACGCTGCGCCTTTGCTTTTGAAACAGGGGCTGGCACCATTTGTACCAAGTCATGGTCGACGCCAATTTTATCAAATTCGGCATGAATATAAGAAATCAGCTTCTCGCACACCTGAACCCCTTTGGGCGATGGCGATAGGATAACGGCATTCCCACATTTAAGCGCGTTCACCACATTGTTGGTTGGTGTGGCAACTGGATTGGTAGACGGCACCACAGCGCCTATCACGCCTTTAGCGCGGGCAATCTCGGTAATGCCTGTGGCTGGGTCGTCAGAAATAATGCCGCATGTTTTTGTGTGCTTCATATCGCGCAGCACGCCTAAAGTTTTGCGGTGGTTCTTTGTGATCTTATCTTTGATATTGCCAAGGCCCGTTGTTTCAACAGCCATGGTTGCGAGCTCTTCGTTGCGGGATGGCTCCATAAGCGCCCATGCAGCGGCAAAAGCAGCCGTGTCATAGCGTTCTTGCGTTGCCCCTGCCTCAAAGGCTGCTTGGGCCTTGCGGGCTTTAGAAACGAGTGCATCAACAATTGCTTCGTCACTATCTGAAACTGTTTGGGTATCGGCCACAGCCATTTAACTCGCCTTTCAAATATGGGCGGCACGATGCCGCCCACTTAATCGTATTTT
>JBDVXS010000087.1:0-29456 GCA_039964305.1 Hyphomicrobiales bacterium | reverse complement strand
TTTAGTCAATTTCTACATCAAAAACGGTAGCTTAAGACGCCGCTTCGAAAAGCTCGGTTGCATATTCCCAGTTTACGAGATTATCAACGAATGCTTCCAAATACTTTGGACGCGCGTTGCGGTAATCGATGTAATATGAGTGTTCCCAAACATCACAACCAAGCACAGGTGTTGCGCCGTGGATCAATGGGTTTTCGCCGTTTGGCGTTTTCATGATTTCTAGTTTGCCATCTTTCAATGCAAGCCAGCACCAGCCAGAACCGAACTGTGTCATACCTGCTTTGATGAAGGCATCACGGAATGCTTCAACTGAACCGAGATCAGCAATGATTTTTGCTTCAAGATTACCAGGAATAGCGCCGCCGCCATTTGGTTTCATCCAGTTCCAAAAATGAATGTGGTTGTAGTGCTGGCCAGCTTGGTTGAAGAGGCCTGCATTGTCGCCGTGGCTTTTTACAACAACGTCTTCAAGACTCATGTCAGCATAAGCAGTGCCGTCGATCATGCCGTTACCAGCAGTTACATAAGCATTGTGGTGTTTGTCGTGGTGAAACTCGAGAGTCTCAGCAGACATGTAAGGTCCAAGCGCATCATAGGCGTAAGGCAGGTCTGGAAGGATGAAAGCCATTTTTTGTATCTCCAAGGGAAAAGCGCTTGAGTGCGCGAGAAACTTTATAAATCGGAAAATAGGTTCACTTTGCTCTAAGGGCAAGAGGAGAGTTTACTAATGTTTGTACCAAGCCACTTGAGTACCAGAAACAAGGGCGTTTCCGTTCACACCAAATAGACAGATCGGCTGGTCGCTAAACTGACCATGCAAACGGTTACAATCGGCCACGCCCAACACAGGATTTTCACCTTGGGCCGCCAATTCATCTGGCGTTGCGTGGAAGTAGGTGGTGAGCGTCACCGTTCCCATCGGCGGAAATGTGCCGCGAACATGCAAGAGCCGTAAGAAAAACGTATCAGCCAAAGCCGTCAGCGACAGATAATCAAGCGGCCTTGACGGCTTGTCGCGCACCCAAACTTCTGTCGGCTCTTCTCTCAACGGCTCAAATTCTTTGCCCGTAAAATTCGGAGCGCCGCTGGCAAACCTGAACTCATACGAATTAATCCAGTTAAACATTGGCAATGAAGGCAATGGCTCAATTGTCTGCCAATCCTGTGTTTCAGGCGCTTTGGCTATTTGATGAGAAAACGCATCACCGCGCGCACCCATTACAATGGAAGCTGTCGCACGAACGCCGCCTTCTTCTTGGGAAAGTTCCAAGGACCAGTGCTGCGTATATTTTCCACCGCGTTGAAGCTTCGTGGTGATCGTGAAAGGCGCATCACCCAAGCCACCGCAAAAATTGACAGTCAACGCCACAGGCGTTCCCATCACACGCGGATCTTCCAAGACGGAACGCATAAATACGGCTGATACAAAGCCACCAAAAGGGCCAACCATATTTTTATAAGGTTCACTGGGTTGGCCGTGCCAAACGCCTTCTTCAACTGCGTTGAGCGTTGTGCCTTCATCAAGGGGGTGTGTCATTTTAATCTGCTAGAAGTTTAAGAAGAATGGGCGAAATCCCAATATAAATCACGCGCCTTTGTGGCAATTGGTCCGATGCCAAACTTTTTCTCACCAACACTCGTCACAGGCATCACCTTAGAATAATTGCCGGTTGAGAAAACTTCATCTGCGTCCAAAACCTCCGCAACGCTCATTACTTTCTCAACGACCTCAGTCCCCGCATCGCGCAAGAGCTTGATGACGCGCTGGCGCGTGATGCCATTTAAGAACGTTCCATTGGGCGCAGGCGTATAAGCAACACCATCTTTTGCTGTCCACAAATTTGCAGTCGCAAATTCTGCCACATTGCCGATGGCATCAAGCACGATGGCATTTTCATAGCCGTGGCTCTGCGCCTCACGAATAGCACGCCCGCCCATTGGATAAAGACAGCCAGCTTTCGCATCAACAGGCGCTTGGTCGGGCGCGGGACGGCGAATGCTGGAAATGATCGAGGTGAAACCAGTCGGCTCTGGCATCGGTGTTACGTGAATACAAAGACAGAAATGCGTGGAGGAAGCCTCTGGCGGCACACCCATAAAGCCGCCCTCTTCCGCCCAATACATAGGGCGCACATAGAGCGCATCATCGCTGACAAATTTCGCAACACCTTCCTTTGCAAGTTCAAGAATTTCTCCCGCTTGCATGGTTGGGGCAAGTCCAAGTGATTTGGCAGAGCGGTTAACCCGTTCAGCATGAAGGTCCATGTCTGGCATCACGCCATCAAACATGCGACCACCATCAAAAACGCTAGAGCCAAGCCAAGTCGCATGAGAGCGAACGCCCGATATTGGCACATTGCCTTCGTGCCATTTGCCGTCAAACCATGTCCATGTTTCCGACCAGTCAGCCATTGTCAGTCCCTCTCATTGTTGTTTCCAACAATACGTTTGCCGTTCATTCGGTCAAGCAAAAATCAGTACTTTTTAACGCGGTTCATACCGATACGACCAAGGCCTGGAAATTTTAATGCTGGCCGCAAGAAATCAATACCCAGCGTTTCACCAAGGAAATGCAATTCCACTCCTTCAACAAGGCCAACAGCGAAACCAGCATACCCTTTAAACGAGATTTGCCAGCCGGTGTTGGATGGTGTTTCTAAAACAGAGAACCAGCTTGTTCCAAAATCTTTGCCGACAGCATGGGGCGGCATGGCAGCATCAATCTCGGGAATTTGGCGAAGTACGTGGGCAACAAATGTATTGGAATTTGGGCCGGGCCACGTGGTGTATCCGCCTCTCCCACCATAGGGATAATCAGCAATTGCTTGCTCAATCTTAGGGATAAGATGCGCCGCTATCTCGCCGCGTTTGTCATAGATGAGCTCAGGTGCGCGGCCGAACCAATCGGCATCGCCCGCCCCACGATTTTTAGTCAATGGCACCACATTCCAGCCAATCACATCATACCGCTCATAAGCATCAGCGCCGCGTTTTTTAAAGCTAATCCAAGTATGAACCGCAAAAATGCCGCGCCAGCGATACGCACGGGCTGCATAAATCTGCACAACAGCATCCTCATACTCTTGCGCAAGAGGGGCTTGCCCGCTGGATTGGAAGCGAGCATCCCACCACGGCGGTTGTTCGTCACTGAAATAGTAAATTCCGCCCGCAATGAAGACAGGGCCAAACAGCAAAACCAATAAAATGAGGAGAGCTTGAGCCAAGCGACTTTTAATCAGCCAACGCATCCAAAATTCGCACCCAAGAACGGATACCCTTATGGAAGCTCTTCAGCTCATATTTCTCATTAGGTGAGTGAATACGGTCATCGCCAAGGCCGAAGCCAACCATCAAACTATCCATACCAAGATGGGTTTTGAAATCGCCAACAACCGGGATCGATCCGCCAATACCCGCCATTGCTGTTTGAACACCCCATTCTTCATCCAACGCACCGCGTGCTTTGGTGAGCCATGGGCTATCAAATGGCAACATGGTCGCAGGGTTTGCGCCATGACCGATAAACTCAACCTCACAATCAGGCGGCAAAAGCTCTTGCACCATTTTGCGGAAACTCTCACGAATTTTATGCGGGTCTTGCTCGCCAACCAGACGGAATGAGATTTTTGCATGTGCTTCAGCTGGAAGCACAGTCTTAAAACCAGTTTCCGTATACCCGCCCCAAATGCCACAAATTTCGCAGGTCGGGCGCGTCCAAATTTGTTCCAATACAGAACGGTCTTTTTCACCCGCAGGCTCAGAGAGACCAACGCTTCCCAAGAAGGCGTCCGCGTCAAAATTGAGACCGTCCCAAATCTCTTTAATGTCGGCAGGAATTTCCAAAACGCCATCATAAAAACCCGGAATAGTAACCGCACCATTCTCATCACGAAGCTTGGATAATATATCACTCAACACGCGAATTGGGTTGATCGCAGGACCACCAAAATAGCCAGAGTGCAAGTCCATGTCGGCTGCTTTGATGGTGATTTCTTCACCCAGCATCCCACGCAATGTTGTGGTGATTGCGGGCGTATCACGGTCCCACATATTGGTATCGCAGACCAAAGCAATGTCAGCCTTTAACTCATCGCCTGAGCTTTCCAAGAAACCATCGAGGCTTGGCGAACCAGATTCCTCTTCGCCCTCAAAAAAGATTGTCACAGAACACGGCAAAGCGCCCGTCACAGCCTTATAAGCACGGCACGCTTCAACAAAGGTCATCAACTGGCCTTTGTCATCGGCAGAGCCTCGGCCTGTTATGCGCTTGCTCCCATCTTCCATGGTGATGATTTGCGGCGCAAAGGGATCGCTGTCCCATAGCTCGAGCGGATCAACCGGTTGCACATCATAATGACCGTAAAACAGAACATGCGGCCCGCTTGTCGCATTCTTATCATGGGCGACAACCATCGGATGGCCGGGGGTCATACGGAGTGACGCATCAAAGCCAATGCCGTTCAGTTCATTCACAAGCCATTCGCCACAACTTTGGCAATCAGCTTTATAGGCAGGGTCTGTCGAAATGCTTTTGATCCGCATCAAATCGAAAAGCCGATCGAGGCTTGAGATCAAGTTTTGATCGACGTTTTCTAATACCGCTTCAATGCTCATAGATTTAGCGCCCACCCTTCAAGCTGCCTAAAATACCGCGCACCAAAGCACGACCAAGAGAACTTGCAATGGAACGTGTTACGGACTTCATCGCTGCTTCTGCAACGCTTTGGCGTTTTCTTCCACGGCTGCGTGTCGATTTGCGGCGGGAACGGCGGGTTGGGCGGTCGTCGCGGTAACCATCATCATCACGGTAACCACTGCGAGAACGCTTCATGCGGCCTTTTTCTTCGCGTTCGCGCTCTTCTTCCTCGCGCTGTTTTTCTTCAGCCTCAGCCTTTTTCTTAGCGCGGCCTTTTAATACTTCATAAGCAGACTCACGGTCCTGTGCTTCATCATAAAGACCATAAATCGGGCTATCGTGAATGGCCGCTTTGCGCTCTGCTTTTGTAAGCGGACCAAGGCGCGATGATGGTGGGCGGATCAACGTGCGTTGAACCATGGATGGCACACCCTTGCGTTCCAGCGTTGAAACAAGCGCTTCACCAACACCAAGCTCCATAATCACGTCATAGGCGTCAAACTCTGGATTTGGCCTAAAGGTAGATGCGGCCACTTTCACGGCTTTTTGCTCACGCGGTGTGTAAGCACGCAACGCATGCTGTATGCGATTGCCCAATTGCGAGAGAACCCCATCTGGCACATCAAGCGGGTTTTGCGTGACGAAATAAACGCCGACACCTTTTGAACGGATGAGTTTGACCACCTGCTCTACTTTTTCAACCAGTGCTTTTGGCGCTTCATCAAAAAGCAAATGCGCTTCATCAAAGAAGAAAACCAAGCGCGGCTTTTCTGGGTCGCCAACTTCGGGCAATTCTTCAAATAGCTCTGACAACAACCATAACAAGAACGTCGCATAAAGACGCGGTGAACCCATCAATTTGTCCGCGGCCAGAATATTCACAAGGCCCTGACCCTGACGATTGGTGCGCATGATTTCCATAATATCGAGTGCAGGCTCGCCAAAGAAATCTTCGCCGCCCTGCTCTTCCAATACGAGGAGCTGGCGCTGGATGGCACCGATAGAAGCTTTGGAGACATTGCCGTACTCAGCAGAAATCTCAGAAGCGCGCTCAGCAAGGTTCACCAAAAGGGCGCGCAAGTCTTTCATATCAAGAAGAAGAAGGCCTTCATCATCTGCGATTTTGAACGCAATGTTCAGCACACCTTCTTGAGTTGGGTTTAGTTCCATCAAGCGGGAGAGAAGCAGCGGGCCCATCTCAGAAACGGTGGTTCTAATTGGGTGGCCTTGATCGCCGAACAAATCCCAAAACACGGTTGGAAATGAACCGAACTCATATTCGTCGGCAAATCCAATATCGTTGGCGCGTTTTTCTAGAAAATCTTTGTGCTCACCTTTCGCACTAAGACCTGAAAGATCGCCCTTAACATCAGCACAGAAGACTGGAACTCCCGCATTTGAGAACCCTTCGGTCAAAATCTGCAAGGTCACTGTTTTACCAGTACCAGTTGCACCTGTGATCAATCCGTGGCGATTCGCGCGTTTCAGGTTAAGATATTCACCCTTTACGCTGGTCCCAAGGTAGATTTTACCCTCTTGATACATTGCATTTCCTTTATCGCGCCGTGCACTTTAATAACTGAGACAGATATAAGCGGATGCGACGCTAATGAGCAACGGCTTTGCTGCGTTTTACGGAATTAGTTTAGATAGCCACAAAGTAACAAATAACGTAGCATCTCCTCAAATAATTAGCTGATTTAATCAATTTTCACTTGTTTCAGGAGAAGCAACGTGCTCAATATCGCCCCCACGGATGGGTTTATTTGTTGGAAGCATAACCCTCGACTTATGGAGCTATAGAATATGGAAGAATTAATTGGCCGCATCGTCAGCAATGTTGGCATCGATGAGAACCTCGCGCAGTCAGCCGTTGGTATGATCCTTGGTTTTCTTCAAAGTGAAGGACCTGCCGATAAAGTTGGTGAACTCATGGGTGCAATGCCGGGCGCAGAAGATCTAATTGCTTCAGCTAGTGGCGCTGGTGGCGGCGGCATCATGGGTGCTGTTGGCGGCCTTATGGGCGGCGGCGGTGGCGGCGCTATGGCTCTTATGGGTCAGCTTACAGGTGCTGGCCTTGGCATGGGCGACGTACAAGGCGTTGCTTCTGAGGTTGTTGGCTTTGCAAAAGAAAAAGCTGGCGAAGACACTGTGACAGAAGTAATTAGCGCGATCCCTGGTTTGAGCCAGTTCGTCTAAAAGACACTTAATTCAAGTTTTAAAAGGGCCAATTTTTCTGGCCCTTTTTTCGTTCTACACATCAAAACAATGTGTGACGCTATGTTTGATTAGCAAAACTGGTAAACTCTCCCCATCACCGAATCAGATGGGTTGAAGTGAGTTCATGTTGATTACGAGACGTCGTTTTTTACAAAGCGCATCCAGCATGGGGGCCGTCATTGCGACACCAGCCTTTGCATTGCCACTCGTTCAGCCGTTTGCAGCGTATGACCATACGGTACTGCCAGACAATGTATTGAACGCTCAATCAAACGGCGTTGCACCGGGATCTTCAGAAGACCAGAGCGCTGCTTTCCAAAGGTTACTTGATGTTTCTGCCGAACGAGACGCCCCCGTTTTTCTACCTGGTGGCGTTTACAAAGTAAGCAAATTGCGATTTCCCCGTCGAACCCGTTTAATCGGTGTCCCCGGTTCAACCCGCCTCGCCTTTACAGGCGCTGGCTATCTTGCGAAAGCGGAACGCGCGGATCTCATTCATATTCACGGCATCATTTTTGATGGCTTGAGCTTTCCCCTATCGGAAGAAGGCCAAGGCTTGCTTAGCGTCAATACGGTGCGTGATCTCAGACTTTCCTCGTGTGATTTTGTGGGCAGTGGCTTGCACGGTGTGGATTTGGTCGGCGCAAAAGGCACCATTCGTGACTGTCGTTTTCGCAAAATTATAGACACAGCTATTTTCTCCAAACAAAGCCGTGGCATGACCATTACAGATAATGACATTGCCAATTGCGGCAATGGTGGCATTTTGGTGCACCGATTCACCACAGGCGAAGATGGCTCCGTTGTCACCAACAACCGGATTGAGAACATCAAATCAACCAATGGCGGAACAGGCCAATGGGGCAACGGTGTCAATATTTATCAGGCCCACAATGTAATGGTGGCAAACAATAGAATTGCCGATTGTGCGTTTTCCTCTGTCAGGGTCAATGCGGGCCATGATGTCCAAATCATCGGCAACAATTGCAGTCGGTCTGGCGAAACAGCAATTTATGGCGAGTTCACCTTTGAAGGCGCAATCGTTGCCAACAATGTAATTGATGGCGGCACAATTGGCGTATCACTTGCTAATTTCAATGAAGGGGGGCGATTGGCAACCGTGAGCGGCAATATTATCCGCAACTTGACCAATAAGCTGCCCTACAAAAATCCAAGCGACTTCAAACCCGGCATTGGTATCTACGCCGAGGCGGACACCATCATCAATGCCAACGCCATTGAAAACACACCACAGGCAGGCATTCATGTCGGCTGGGGTGAGTTTTGTAGAGACGTGATTGTGAGCAATAATGTTGTTCGCGCCGTGCCTTGGGGGGTAACGGCAAGCGTTGTTAAAGGTTCGCGTAATGTGTTGGTCACCGACAATGTGTTTTCTGAAATTTCAAAGCAGGCGGTAACTGGCTTTGAATGGATCAAACCCACCACAAAAGAATTGGTTGGCGCACGGCGAACAGGTTATGACCACCTAACTGTATCAGGCAACCGCGTCACTTAACTTATCAAGCAATCCGTCGACGGGCTTTACGCACCCCACTTTCCAGCCATTTCGATTTTTAAGCTGCAAGTCGAGATAACCCTTCAGACTTGCTGGCCGCTCCTTCAACAAAGCGGCAAGACAAGCTGCCATCATCGCCTCGGATGCACGGGTGGTGCCGTCTTCGCACTTAAGCGCAATGCCAAGACCAAGCTCAGGCACGCTGCCAGCATAAACCCCTTCTGCGCCCGTTTTAACAAGCACCGCTTTATCGAAAGCCTCCATAATCACCGTATCAAACCGTTTGGTTCCCGCGACCAAGTCAGGGTGCGAAACACAAGCTTCATGGATTTGACCAATCGCCTTATCGCGGCCTGTAGAGCCGGAGTTCTTCGCGGCGAATTTTGCAAAGCCAAGCGCTAAGTTTTTCAAAGGAACAGCATAGGTCGGGATAGAACATCCGTCAGTGCCTGTTTGGGTTTGATTATCTAAATTGAAATCATAAAGGCTTTCCAAAATGCCCTTTGTCTCACGCTGAGCTGGATGATCAGGCGTGATATATCCTTCCACCTTCTCTCCCAGATAATGGCTTGCGCAGATAAAACCTGCATGTTTGCCAGAACAATTATTGTGAAGGGCGACGGGTTTTTCACCTGCTTTCATAATAACGGCACGCTCTTGCGTACTGGTCGGCCATTGGCTGCCGCACTCAAGGCATGTCGCGTTCAACCCTGCTTTATCCAGCATGATCGAAACGCCTTTAGTATGGGCAGCCTCACCGCTGTGAGACGCGCACGAAAGGGCAATATCGGAAGCGTTCAAATTGAAACCTTCGACGGCTCCGCTTTCAACGAGATAAAGCGCTTGCAATGGTTTGATTGCAGAACGGGGAAAAACGGGGCGCTCAACATCGCCGATTGCAACAAGCTCTCGGCCATTGCTATCTACAATCGAAATGGCACCGCGATGCACGCTTTCAACATAGTCGCCACGGGTAACTTCTACTAAGATTGGGTTTTCCATCGGTCTCTCAAAACAGCCAATAAACGCCCCTCATCCCTATTCCAAAGAACAGGTTACGGCAAGTTGTCCCCTTCAATCGAACAAACAAAAACCTCGTTGATCCGAAGATCAACGAGGCTTGAGGGAATGGGCGTATAGAGGGTGGGGAAAACGCCCATCACTACGCAGCGTTTGAAAACGCTACGAAACTCATTTCAAGATCATCTGCAACGGCTTCATGGGTAATGGCACCGCTTGAAACATTGACGCCAGCTGCTAGATGCGGGTCTGCAGCCAAGGCAGCGCTTACGCCGTCAGCAAGTTTCAACACAAAAGGAAGCGTTGCATTGTTCAATGCGTAAGCAGATGTTTTAGGCACACCGCCTGGCATATTCGCCACACAGTAGTGAACCACACCATCAACGACATAAGTTGGTTCATCATGTGTTGTGGCACGTGATGTTTCAAAACAACCACCTTGGTCGATTGAAATATCAACCAACACAGAACCGTCTTTCATGTGGCCGAGCATTTCACGCGTGACCAAGCGAGGTGCGGCGGCACCTGGAATTAAGACAGCGCCAATGACCAAGTCAGCAGCAAGAACCGCTTCACGAACAGCAGCACCTGTTGAATAAACAACTTTTGCGCGCTCACCATATTGGCGATCTAGGTCTGCAATGCGGTTTACGTTGCGCTCGAAAATCGTCACGTCAGCACGCATACCAAGCGCCATTTGCAAAGCATTCTCGCCTGCAACACCGCCGCCCAAAATCACGACTTTGGCCGGAGCAACACCTGGAACACCCGCAATAAGCAAACCTTCGCCGCCTGCGTGTTTCATCAAAGCATTTGCACCGACTTGAATAGACAAACGTCCTGCAACTTCACTCATTGGCTGAAGCAATGGCAACGTGTTTTGGTTGCTCGTTACAGTCTCATAAGCAATGGCCAAGCAGCCAGAATTGCACAGCGCTTCTGCTTGAGGCTTATCAGCTGCTAGGTGAAGATAAGTGAAAAGCGTGTGGTGCGGTTTCAGCATCGCGCATTCGCTCAACTGAGGTTCTTTCACCTTAACGATCATTTCAGCCGCTTCAAAAACGCCTGCCGCCGTGGGTGAAACTTCTGCGCCAGCTGCTTTATAATCGTCATCAGAAGCACCGATACCAGCGCCCGCTTGCGTTTCAACGATTACAGAATGGCCGCGTGCTGTAATTTCAGCAACACTTGCTGGCGTTAGGCCAACGCGGAATTCTTTAGTTTTGATTTCTTTTGGTACACCGATTTTCATTTTATTCTCCCGAAGTTCATTCCCTAAAAGGATAGAGGAGAATCCACAGCAAATCTTTGACATTTTCGCTTGAAATTATCCTAATTTCGAAATATTTTTCTTTTTAACCGCAATTTCAGGATAAATTATTGAATGGATAAATTTGATAGGGAAATTTTATCACACCTCCAAGTGAATGGCCGTGCTTCTTTCCAAGAAGTGGGCGATGCTGTGGGATTATCGCTTTCTGCTTGTCATAAGCGGGTCAAAGCGCTTGAGAAAGCGGGTGTCATTGAACGCTATGCAGCCATTGTGAATGAAGAAAACGTTGGCTTGGAAACAAGCGCCTATGTGCAAGTAACATTGAAAGACCAAACTCAAGAAACGCTCGATGCCTTCGAGGCACAAGTGATTACCCACCCTGAGATTATGGGTTGCGTGTTAATGGCGGGGGACTGGGATTATCTTATCCGCATTTTATGCAATGGAGTACAAGACTATGAACGCATCCACCACGACATTTTAACGGCCCTACCAGGCGTTCAGCGGGTCAACTCCAGCTTCGCCCTTCGCACCATTTGCCGCCGCACAGAAGTACCCATTGACCTGATTGACAAGCGCTAACTCTTCCGCTTGTTATGACGGTCATCAAGGCCCAGACCGCGCCCGATGATTTCCTTCATAATCTCGGATGAGCCCGCATAAATACGCGAGACGCGGGCGTCGGCGTATAGTCGGGAAATTTCGTATTCTTCCATGAATCCGGCGCCGCCGTGTAATTGCAGGCATTCATCCACCACGCGGGCTTCGACCTCTGAGGTATAGAGCTTGATCTCCGCACCCATCTCGCCCGTCAAATTGCCCTCTAAGTGCTCCATCACGCAATGATCAACAAAGGCATAGGCGGCATCAATTTCGGTTTTCATGGATGCCATTTTGAAGCGCGAATTTTGGAACGTGCCGACAGGGCGGCCAAAGGCTTCGCGCTCTTTGATGTACTCCAGCGTAATATCAAACGCCCGCTCGCACCGCGCCACATAACCGACCGCCCCAATCAAGCGCTCTTCGGCAAGGCCCACCATCATGTTTTTGAAACCCTGTGTCGGGTCACCCAGCACATTGAACTTTGGTACTTTCACATTATCAAAGAATAGTTCTGCGGTGTCTTGTGTGTGGAGACCGAGTTTCTTCAGTTTTTGCCCACGGGCGAAACCTTCGCGGTCCTCTTCCACCAAAAACAGGCCTATTGAATACGGGTTTTCGCGTGAGGTTTTGGCCGCGACCAAATAAAGCCCTGCATTAATGCCATTGGAGATATAGGTTTTCGAACCGCTTAACTCCCAATAATCACCTTTATCTTCAGCAAAGGTGCGGATACCTGCGACATCGGACCCAGCGCCTGGTTCGGTCATGCAAATGGCTAGAATATTCTCGCCAGAAATCACACCGGGAAGAAAGTGTTGCTTTTGCTCTTCTGTGCCAAAGTTATTGATGTACGGACCAACAATGCGGTTATGCAGTGGCGCATAAAAGCCTGCGTCACACTTGGTTATTTCTTCTGTTAAAATCTGGTCGAAACGGAAATCGTCGATGCCCGCGCCGCCGTATTTCTCATCGGCCCACATGCACAAATACCCTTGGCGACCAGCGTCTAGCCAAATGTCTTTTGGGACAATGCGGTTTTCATAGAACTCTTCTTTGCGTGGGCGCATAACATCATCCACCCAGCGCTTGACGCTTTCACGAAAAATGATGTGCTCTTCTTCAAAAAGGCGTCGTCTAAGTTCCATGGTATTCCTCTTACGCTTTTAATTCTTCAAGCGTGGCATTTACGGCAGCCTCATATTCATCGGCCAAGCGATCAACCAAAGCACCTGCTGGCCCTCTGCTTTCAACAGCACCTATGCCCTGCCCTGCGCCCCAAATTTCTTTCCATGCTTTCGGCTTAGAAGAACCGCCCGCAAAATTCATTGAGCTTGCATCTGCGGTCTCAAGATTATCAGGGTCAAGACCAGCACGGCTAATGGATGGCTTGAGGTAGTTGCCAGATATGCCCGTGAAGAGCGACGACGTTACGATGTCATCAGCGCCGCCCTCAACGATCATATCTTTATAGGTGTCGACAGCATTCGCCTCATCCGTGGAGATGAACGGCGAGCCGATATAGCCAAGATCAGCGCCCATAACGCGGGCAGCAAGCAGCGCTTTGCCTGTTGCGATTGAACCAGATAAAAGCAGCGGGCCTTCAAACCATTCTCTAATTTCTTGGATAAGAGCAATCGGGTTTTGTGGGCCAGCATGTCCGCCAGCACCAGCGGCAACGGCGATCAGGCCATCGGCACCCTTCTCGATCGCCTTTTTAGCAAAACGATTGTTGATGATGTCGTGCAGCGCAATGCCGCCACAAGAATGCGCCGCCTCATTCACCTCAACACGCGCACCAAGGGAGGTGATCCAGATCGGCACTTTCCACTTGGCGCAAATTTCGATGTCGCGTTCCAAACGCGCATTTGATTTATGAACAATCTGGTTCACCGCATAAGGCGCTGCTGGTCGGTCAGGGTTTTCCTGATTGTGTTTGTCCAACTCTTCATTAATGCGGGTCAACCACGCTTCCAACATCGGCGGTTCGCCCTCGCCCTCACGTGCATTGAGCGCTGGGAAGCTGCCAACGATGCCTGCCTTACACTGGGCAATCACCAAATCTGGCACCGAAATAATAAACAGCGGCGATCCAACAGCGGGGATACGAAGGCCCTGCAGAACTTTGGGAAGATGTTTTTCTGAACGCATGACAAATCCTAGGTGAATGTTTTGCTACACTCTGATACCAGTGGATAACTGGCCTGACCAGCATATAAACCGCAAATTGGCTTGGCGCTTTTCATGACATCTCAAGACATCAAGAAACCGCAACGTAAGCCTGCCCATTTATGGTTCGTGCTCATTGTCATTGGCATTGCATGGGGTGGCACAGCGCCGCTTTCAAAGCTTGCTGTATCGACAGGCTACCATCCCATCGGCATTACATTGTGGGCTGATGTTATTGGCGGACTGATACTAACGTGCATTATATTTGCCAGAGGTCGCCGTATACCGATTAGCAAGGGCCACATCCTCTTTTACATAGCCTGCGGACTCCTTGGCACCGCCCTACCAAGCAGTGTCCTTTATGAGGCCTATAAACACCTGCCTGTCGGTGTGAACATGATTGTGCAGTCATTGGTGCCCATGATCACCATCGCCATATCTGTTCCTATGCGCCTTGATCATATGAACCTACAACGCAGCTTAGGCTTAGCTTTGGGTGTTTTAGCGGTGATCTTGATTGCAGCACCTCAAACCAGTTTACCAGATCCATCCCTTGCCATTTGGATTTTGCTACCAATCATCGCCTCTATTTCCTACTCAGCAGAAAACGTCGTGATTGCGAAATATCAACCGAGTGATTGTGATGCAGTAACAACGATCTGTGGGTTGTCATGGGGTGCACTGATTTGGCTTATTCCAGCCTTAATAATCTCAGATGGTTGGGTCACACCAACCTCGTTTGGCCCACCAGAACAAGCAATCTTAGGCACAGCCATCTTACACGTCGTTGCGTATGTGGGCTTTGTTTGGCTCATCGAAAATGCTGGCCCTGTCTTTGCCGCACAAGTTGCTTATGTGGTGACAGGGGCTGGCGTCTTGTTTGGCATTTTATTTTACCACGAGAGCCACTCATACTGGATTTGGATGGCACTTGCCGTGATGATGATCGGCCTATCGTTGGTCAAGCCAAGCAAAGAACCGTCAAGCAAGTAGGCGACCATAGCCCTCCGTTTTAAGATCAATGCCACTCAATCGAGCAAGATGCCATGCAAGCACCTGATTGCTGGACAAGACTGGCATGGCGAGCGTGTCTTCAATTTTCTCGATGACCTCTAAGGTGCGCAAATTTGTGCAAGACATGAAAAGCGCGTCGCAGCCAGAATTAAGCCCCAACGATACAGCCGCGTCATAGACAGACTTCGATGATATGCGCACGACCTTAGAATCGTTGCCTTCATTGAAGGAGCCAAAGACTGGCGTTTCAATACCGTTCTCATTGAGCACATCGCGCAAGCCCGCAGACACCGTTTCAATATAAGGCGACAAAAACGCAAGCTTCTTAATGTCGAGCTCTTCGCAAGCCGCAAGAAGAGCCGAGACTGGTTCGCTCACCTGCTTCACGGCCCCACGCGAGTGAACGAGTTCTGCAATGCGCGCTGGGCCAATAACCGAGGCGCCCGATGTACAGCCATAACCCACCGCATCAAATGATAAGCCTTCGGGCATTAAATTGATGGAGGCAGGGAGCGAGTGTTCCATCTCGCCCAAGGTTTCGCGCGTGACTTCTACCTGATTAGGAATGCGGGACACATGAAGCGCAATATCAGTTGGGAGCATGCGGCGAAAATCATGTTCGATGGTTTCATCAGATTGCAAAACCACCAAGCCCAGCGTTTTCATTTGGCTGCGTGCCTCATCAAATTCATACGCAAATTCGACCATGATATCTCTCCCCTATCCAGTCACGCTTTATCCAATAATTGGCAAATCAGGTGCCGCTAACGTTGAAAGCCAGCGCGCGCCATTATTCGTAATCACGATATTTTCTTCATGCACCATAATGCGACCATCAAGCACCTCGATGCCCGGCTCTAGCGTCATCACCATGCCTTCAAGCATCTCGGTATGATCATCAGGAATGATAGATGGCCATTCTGTGAGCTGCGTACCAAGACCATGGCCCAAACGGCCCGCATCGGAACCACTTTGCAGCACATCATCCATCGCATGAAAAAGATCAGCCGCCGTTGTGCCAGGCTTTGAGATAGCAAAGGCTGCTTGCGTCGCTTCTATGAGTTTCTTGTGGGCATCATTAGCGCGCGGGTCGGGCGTGCCGACTGCAAAATTACGGTCGTAATCGCTGTAGTGCCCGTCCCAAATGAGGCCCGTATCGAGCATTAAAATATCGCCGTCTTGCAACTGCTGTGGGCCTGCTGGTGAAATTACATCACCATAGCCAGACTGCCCTGCACCGCCAGCCAGATAAGGCACGAAATCGGCACCTTCATCCAAGCAAGTCATTTGAAAACGGCGAAAGACATCATCCAAGGTTGCGCCCTTTTTGGCAAACTCATGGACGCGGGCAAAAGTGCGCCCAGCAATTTGCACCGCCGTCTCAATTTTCTCGACTTCGCGGGAAGATTTCACAATGCGGAGCGAACGCACAATGCTTTCATCCGACACAATCTCAATCGGCGCAATCATGGTTTTAAGGCGATCAAAATCGCTCATCGGCATACGCACATGGCTTTCATGGCCTGCCGGAATACCAACACGGCCAGACGACCCAACGCATTCCTTCAACGTGTCACTGAGTAAGCTCACACCGTCATCAGTTAGATCAGGCGCACGCCATGTGCGAATATCCTCAATCCATGTGGTTGCCATAAGGGCTGCACCAATGGAGGGGATCACCGCAATCGGTTTGCCCGTTGCAGGCACAACAATGAACCAAGGCCGCGCGGGGCTTTCCCAAAAGCGGGTTAGAAATCCCGTAAAATATCGAACATCAGGTTCGCTGGTAAGCAGGAGAGCATCAATTCCCCGCTTTGCCATAAGGGCTTGTGCACGGCTTGTGCGGGCTTCAAATTCTTGTTTCGGAAAGCCCCGCTCCATCATATCATGCACACTCTGTGATAAAACAGAGAACACGGCTGTTTTCATCCAGCCCCAACTCTGCCTTACCAGCCAACACAGCACTTACGCCCGCGCCACCTGATGAGGTTGTTTCAAGGTCATGTTCTGCAAGCATGGGCATATATTGATTGCCTTGCTCTTCGCTGATGGTGATAAAATAATCCGCATCACGAGCTAGACCTGCAAGTGCCACCAAAGACGGTTCTTTACAATCCAATCGACCCATGGAGGATTCTGGCCCTTCCGTATTGAGGCACTTACCCGCTTTTATACTTTCAATCAGCGCGGGGGCGTCTTCAGGTTCCACCACATAGATCGATGGCTCATCACCCCATTTATCACGCAAGAATGCGGCAATCGCTCCTGCAAAGCCGCCAACGCCTGCTTGCAAAAAGATATGAGTTGGCGCTTGTGAGGATTGGTTCACCGTTTCATCCGCAAGGCGCACATAGCCTTCCATCAATCGATGGGTAATCTCATAATACTCGTCCCACGACGTATCAGACACAAGGGTCCAACCATTCTCGTCTTTCGCCTTCATTGCAGCAACCATTGAGGCTTCATAATCATGGCCCTCACGAACCACGGTTGCACCAAGCCCGCGCAGCCGTTCTGCAAAAACTTCCGGCACCGCTTCGGCAATATAAACCACTGCTTTTGCACCGAATGCTTTTGCGCCACCGGCAACAGATAGGCCATGATTGCCAGCGCTCGGTGTGATAAATGTTCGACCAGCAAGCGCTGTCGTCATGTCTTCCGCGCCAGTCTCACTCGCCATTGTTGCAATCACGTAGGCCGCCCCCAGTGCTTTAAAACTGCCAAGGCCCATGCGGGTGCGCTCGTCTTTTACATGCAAAGAGGCAATGCCCAAACCAGCCGCAATGTTAGAAGCATCGACAAGCGGCGTTTCATTTGCAACAGGACATTGTTCAAGCAGACGATTGACGGCTGCAACATCCACGCTCGGGAACGGAATTTCAGCAGGCAAAGAAGCCAGTCTCGTTCCACGATATGTGTTTTTTAAAATCTCCACGTAGTGCCTCTATTTCTGCTCAAACAATATTTTACGTTCTTCTTCATCCGGTGGCTTGCGGCGGCGGTGCTCATCACCAAGCGCCACACCACGCTGAACAGCTGGTCGTTCTTTAATACGATTACGCCACGCGGAGACCAACGGGTATTCTGAGAGCGACAATCCAACCGCTTTTACGATCAAAACCCACGGCCATGACATCATATCGGCTATCGAATAATCGCCGACGAGATACTCACGCCCATCGCCAAGTTGCCGCTCTAACACACCCAAGCAACGATAATATTCGTTCATGTAGCGGGTGCGGGCATAGCCTTCTTTCTCGTCTTCGGGGGCGTAGTTTTTGAAGTGGCTATATTGCCCCGCCATAGGGCCAAGATTACCCGTTTGCCAGAAGAGCCATTCCATCAACTCTTTTCGGCCTAACGGGTCTGTTGGGGCAAACTGGCCTGTTTTTTCCGCCAGATGAAGCAGGATCGCGCCCGATTCAAAAATCGAAATTGGATCGCCGTCGGTATCATAATCAACGATTGCTGGCATGCGGTGGTTCGGGCTGATTTTCAAGAACTCAGGCTTGAACTGATCGCCTTTGGAAATGTTCACAGGGATCATATTGTAAGGCAGCCCGCACTCTTCCAGCATGATTGACACTTTCCAACCATTGGGCGTTGGCCAATAATAAAGATCGAGCGGCTTGGTCATGCACCCTCTCCTGCTTTCAACACGCCCTCATCAAGCAACGTATCAATTTCACTTTGCTCAACACCGGCAAGGCGCAGCATTTCGACCGTATGTTCTCCTAGCTGGGGGGCTGGCTTATCAAACGCGGTTGGGGTCTTGGAAAATTGCGGTGCTGGGCGGGCTTGGCGTAAGCGTCCAGCTTCTGGATGGTCAATTTCGGCTATAATGCCATTCGCTTCAATTTGCGGATGGCGGATCATGTTTGTCCGGCTTAGTACAGGCGCAGATGGCACGTCGTGGGTTTCTAAAATACCCAACCATTCACTTGCCGTTTTCTCAAGCAAAGCCTCTTGCGTCAGGGTCAAACGGTCATTGATATTTTTGTGGCGCAGCGCTGTATTGAGAAAGCGCGGGTCTTCCAGCCATTCAGGTTTATCAAGCGCTGCGCACAGGTTCTTCCATTCTTTGTCAGACTGAACCGCGACGCTGATATAGCCCTCTTTCGTTTCATAGATCAGATCAATAAAGCTCTGCGCCGTTTCCTGTTTCAACTCATTACCAACAAAGGTATGGCCGCCCATATCCGACCCCCAAAGGAAGGATATAATCGCGTCCAACATAGAAAGGCGAATGTGTTGGCCCTCGCCTGTTTTGGTGCGAGAAAAGAGCGCTGCGGTGATGGCCTGTGAGGCGGCATAGCCTGTGAGCTTATCGGGCAAAATGGTGCGCACCAAACGCGGCCGCACGTCATCTGATCCACCTTGTACTGTTGCAAGGCCGGAGAGCGCTTGGATCAGCGGGTCATAAACGGGCTTCTTGGCATAAGGCCCTTCATGGCCAAACCCACTGATCGAGCAATAGATGATGTTGGGCACGATCTCGCGAATGACATCTTCACCAAGCCCCATACGATCAATCACACCGGGGCGAAAATTTTGAATAAACACATCACAATCAGCGACAAGCTTTTTAAGCGCCCCTATGCCCTTATCGGACTTCAAATCAATCGCAACCGATTTCTTGTTTCGGTTATTATTCAAAAAAGACGCAGAAAACCCATTTTGGCGGGTTGAGACAATGCGCGTGTGGTCGCCATAATTTGGGTTTTCAACCTTAATTACCTCAGCACCTTGATCCGCTAAGATCAGCGTTGTCGTTGGCCCCGAAATCATCGAGGTCATATCCAAAATTTTCACGCCGTGTAGCGGACCAGCCATATTTGTCTCCTATTTAATGCCCGTTCTATTTGGTCATCAAATGAGAAAAAATTAAAGAGAAAACTAAGGGCAGAAACTAAGCTTTAAAGTGGCCTTCGCGTACCGCCCAATCCATCGTTTCATTGAGCGCCAATTCTAGTTTATCAAACAGCTCGTTTAATTCATCTTCTGAGATAATCATTGGCGGACAAAGTGCGATAACATCACCAATGGCCCGCAAGATCACGCCATGCTCTTGAAGAGCCATGACGCAACGCATACCCAAGGTGATTTTCGGATCAAATGGTGTGCGGTTCTTCTTATCCGCAGACATCTCAATGGCACCAACAAGGCCTTTTGCGCGCGTATTGCCAACCATTGGATGATCTTCAAACGCTGCAACACGTTTTTCAAACAATGGTGCCATATCGCGCACCTTTTGGATAATGTTACGGCTCTTATAGATCTCAAGCGTCTTAACGCCCATTGCCGCAGAAAATGGATGACCACCATAGGTATAACCATGACCAAAGGTGCCGAGTTTCTTCGACTGCTCCACCATCGCATCATAGATGAAATCAGGCATCATAATTGCGCTAAGCGGCGCATAAGATGCGGTCAACTGTTTCGCACAAGAAATTGTGGTTGGGTGCAAGTCCATCGTCTCACAGCCCCACCAATTGCCAGTGCGGCAAAACCCGTTGATCACTTCATCACTGATCATCAAAATATCGTACTTTTTGAGAACAGCTTGAATGGCTGGGTAATACGTTTGTGGCGGAATAATCACGCCACCTGCACCCATGATCGGTTCTGCAATCATCGCCGCAATCGTGTCTGGCCCCTCACGCTGAATGAGGTCTTCCAAGTTGGCCACAAGACGCGCCACGAAAGAAGCCTCGTCTTCGCCTTCCTCATGGAACAACCAGAAATGTGGGCAATCTGTGTGCAACACACGATCTAGCGGCAAATCGAAATCGCCGTGGTTGGCAGGCAAGCCTGTTAGCGATGCCGCCATCAAGGTCACGCCATGATAGGCTTTCACCCGTGAGATGATTTTCTTCTTCTCAGGCCGACCCATAGCATTGTTATAATACCACATCAGCTTGATCTGTGTGTCATTTGCCTCTGAGCCAGAAGACGAGAACAAGACCTTGCCGCAATCCATCGGCGCAATTTCTTTGAGCATCTCAGCAAGCTCTACTGCTGGCTCCGTGCCCTTGCCCGTGAAATTATGATAATAAGGAAGCTTCTCAAGTTGTTGTTTGCCCGCTTCAATTAATTCGCGGTCGTTAAAGCCAAGGCCAGAACACCAAAGGCCAGACATACCTTCAAGAAAGGCATTGCCGCGATTGTCATAAACATAGACACCATCACCGCGCTCAATCATAAGCGGGCCAAATTCCTTCAAACGATGCAAAGGTGTGTAAGGATGAACGACACTTTCCATGTCGCGAGCTTGCATATTGCTTGGGGGGGTATCGAATGTCATGGCATCACCTGAAACAGAAGTAGTTTCAACCAACCTGTCAGCGGTTTTGTATTAAGACAAGCGTTTTTCACGCAACCTGTACAATTAATCGATCCGACCCAACTATTCACGCAAGCTGGTACGATCCAGAGATTGACGGCGCGCCTTCGGTTTTGACAACGCCCCGAGCCACAAGGTCTTCCAGATGAGCCATCACCGACAGGCCTGCCGCCCCATGAAGCTTAGGGTTCACATCGCGGTACATCACCGCCACCATCGCGGCAATTGTGCGATCACCCGCTTTTATCCGCTCCACAATACCGCCCTCACGCATAAGACGGTGAGTTTTAAGACCGCGCATGAATTTCGCAGGGCTTTCCACTCGCCCACCATGACCAGGGTAAAACGCGGTTTCATCCCGCGCCATGAGTTTATCCAGCGATGCCATAAAATCACTCATGGAGCCATCAGGCGGTGCAACGATGCTGGTGGACCACGCCATTACATGATCCCCTGAAAACAATGTGTTTTCTTCTCGCAATGAAAACGCCATATGGTTCGCCGTATGACCAGGTGTCGTAACGGCCTCCAACGTCCAACCGTTACCGGCGATGATCTCGCCATCTGCCACAATAACATCAGGGGCAAAATCTTTATCCCCACTTGCGTCCAGTGGGTTCACTTCGCCCAAAAACAAATCACGCGACGTACGGTGAATGCCTTCTGCATAAGTTGGTGCTTTAAAGTGCTGTTTGAGCGGTTCGCAGGCAGGAGAATGGTCCGCATGGGTGTGGGTCACGATGATATGGGTGACAGGTCTATTACCCACAGCTTGGATAATCGCTTCAATATGGCTTTCGATCACCGGCCCTGGGTCAATTATCGCCACACTGTCCTTACCCAAGATGTAAGAATTGGTGCCATGAAAAGTGAATGGGCTGCTATTTGGCGCTGTAATCCGTCCAATCAGGTCAGACAGTTGCACCAGTTCGCCATGCTTTGGCTCAAAGGTCTGTTTTAGTTTCATTTGCCTACTTAATCAGACCAAATTCATTTTGAAACGAAAAATTGCTGAAAAAGTTTGCAAGAAGGCAATTTCACCCGTTGCGTACCAAGAAATTAGTCGCTATACCCGCGAACGAAGCGTCAAGCTTCAATGGATTGGGGTGTGGCCAAACGGTAAGGCACCGCTTTTTGGTAGCGTAGATTGTAGGTTCGACTCCTACCACCCCAGCCACTCTTTTTCTGAATTTCATTACACGATGATCCAGGCCTCAACGGGCATGGGATTCTATGCGCTTGTATCTAGGGGTAGTTGGGCGCACCGCGTACATGTCCGATTTCTTTGTTGTTTAGGAACTTGGCAAGTTCGCCAGAGAGATAGCAGGGACCGTTATCAGAAAGCAGACGTAGCTTATGAAGACCTTGGTATCGGTAAAGCGGACAGCCAATTCGCGTGGTGACAGTTCAGGCTCCTCCAGTGCTAGATCAATAATCTGATTACATATCTTGTCCCAAATACGGTTCCACACACGTCCCGGTTTTGAAGAACGGCCTTCAAGTCCAGCTTCCCCGCGTGCCCGAAAGTGATCATACCAACGGTAGAATGTCGTGAGAGGAATGCCAAGCTTGTCTAGTGTGCATTTAATTGGCAGGTGGGATTGTTCAACCAATCTAATAATTTCGAGTTTTTCAAATGCCCCCTCTCGAAGGCGCTTCACTTGCCTGCCGGACAATGGAGTACCTCATTCGTCGCCGCCACCATCTGTTACCGATAGGCGATGTATTCATCATCGTAAGGCGCGATCATGCTTTTTTTGAGCAGACGTCTCAAGAATGAAGTCAGCGACAACCTCTTTCAAAGCAACAGACTCAGAACGAAGTTACTTCGCCTCACCGGAGGTCGTAGCACGGGATGTATCGCAAGCCAGCCGCTTCTTACCAGCTTCGCGGCATTTCATCGACCAACTATTATAGGCTCTGGGCAATCCCTCCCACCCTCTCATCTATACTGTCATCACCGCGTAATCCGACCAAAACAATACGTATCTTCTCTTCTGTAGAATGGCATTTGCGTGTTTGGCGACGGATGGCTTTAACAAGAACATCAGCTGCGGCATTATGATTTACCGGTTTCTTTTTGATCTCAGGTCCTTGTCGGATCATGATGAGCCAAAAACTCTCTTCTCTCAATTCAAACTAAATGTTCCATCCGCGCTGATGACAAACAATCTAACTTATAAAGTGCGTATTCATTCTCAGTACACTTCACCAAGTCAGCGCCTAGCCTATCGCTTGCAAGATAATCAGCAAACCCATCCCGTCTACTTTCATCATCACGCATTGAAGCCCAAAACGACGCATTGCTATCTTGCGGAAACAGCGCCTCAACTACGGACTTCTCAGACCGTACAACCGCTTATGCCAAGACCTCACGTTTCTAAATTATTCGATTAGCAAGTTGACTGCGATCCGATCCCCTTAAAACAGCGTGTAGTCTCCAATCATCTGATTTCTGGCAAGCCACGGTGTTTGTGGTCCGGGCAATGCTTCGTTCGGGTAGTTTTTTTGCATGAATGCGACCACCACATTGCGCGCTTGCTTCACGTGGTTCTTCACACCTTGATAAAGCTCTGACACTTCAATCGAACCATTGCGGTTGGTGTCATAGGCGCCGCGTTTGTTGGTCAAGACATCGACGAGAGCTGTCGTGTAAAGACCACCGCCCGTTTTTGCCCATTCACCAGAAAGCTCCCGGCCTTTTGACGCAGACAAAATCGTCAGGCCAGACGGGATTGTATTCAACAAGCCATTGGCAACATCATCATTGGTGGCAAAATAAGAGGTATCCGCAATGCCTGATTGACACGCATCAAGAAGTACAATCACACGCCCCCTCGCCCGCTTTAAGATCGGCGCAATACGCTCCCACGCAAAACCTGTTTCTTTGATGTTTCCATTATTGATATTTGACAGCGCCACATAAAACTTACCATCTTCACCGCGCACACCGTGGCCTGCGAAAAACAGTACCGCCGTGTCGCTGGCAGACATGTTGTCAACCAACCTTTCGAGGCTTGCAATAAGGCGCTTTGGCGTCACATCGCGGTTCTTCAAAATGGTGGAGCTTGCAAGGCTCAGCGTCTTGCCATTTTGTTTGAGCAGGCTAGCTGCCAACCGATCTGCATCTGATCCGGCAAAGTTCAAGTCGAACTGATCATTGTCATAATCATCAATGCCCATCGCCAAAAGGCGCACGCGTGGCAGATTGCCAACAAACCCGCCCATGTCTTTGCCAAGCGGATGACTGATCAAGCCGTTCTTATCCACGGCCACCAAATTGACCCACCGCGTGCCCGCAGCCCGCTTAAATGAAATCGGTGTTGGTTGGCCGTTTTTAATAGACTTAAATTCACCCGTTACAATGCCATCTTGCAAGATACGAACACTTGCCAGACCGCCAAACGCCTCGGCGGTAATCGTGCCTGAGACCAAGCCGTCTTTGTTGGCTTTAAAGCTGCCTGTAATACTCGGCGGCACGTCAACATCAACACGCTGTTGTTGATAGCTACCTGCCAAAACTTTAGCAGCAAGACCGGGCACTTTAAGGTCGCTGCCAAACTGTTGGAACGTATATTGTCCGCTATGGCCTGGAAACTTCAAGTTCACAAAATGCGCGCCCTCAGCCGTTGCATCAAAGCGTAAGTCGTCGGTCCAAACCACCAGCTCATCATCGACGTATTTGCCTGAAAGGACGATTTTGTCTCTGGCAATATTATGCACATAAAACGTGCCGTCAGAATTCAGTTGAATAAGATGGCGACCATCAATGCTCATCCGCACATCCACCATCGAGTTCCCGCCGGGGAGTTTGTAATTCTCGAAAATCGTTTTCCCATCTGAAAGACGCGTAACGGCGAGGCCATTTGATACAGATGAAAAGAAAGCGATGTGATCGTCGTCTAGGAGGCGAACATCAAATTTGTTTGCTCCAAGTTTCACAAAACCAGCGCGTTCAGGGAACCCTCTGCGCCCAGCTGGCTTTATGATCCTTTTTCCATTTGTGTCTAAAATGAGTGTTGCAATACCAAGGTTACTGCCAGAGGAGCCATATTGACATACTAAATGTGGGATCCAGATTTGCCGACTGGTTGTTTGAATAATGCGTAAATTTTTAAAACTTGGTTTTCCATTTCTGAAAAACGTATTACAGCCCATATCAAAGTTAGGTTCCCATTTGTCACCTAGTTGGAAAATATCATAACGCTGTGACATGACACGTCGCGCACTGGGAATAACGCCGATCATCTGCCTGTAATACGCAATTCGTCGGGCCTCCAATTGCGCTTTATTTCTCTCATAGTTATTCAATATCTGGTTGTTTTGTTGCTGGCTTAAATCCGGATTTTTGTCGGGCCGCCAAAACGATTCAAAATACATTTTTGCTGGCGCAATTTTGCTCTGCAAGCCCAAATCACTAAGTGCCTGCCAAGGCGAACGCGTCGAAGTCTCTGCATTATTTCCAATGCTTCTCGTCCGCCAATTTTGACTGGAAAAATTGCCCCCCAAACCTGCAACCGCACCCTTGTTGGCCAATGCTCTATGAAGTACCGGCCTCTCAGGGGTAGCATAATTAGGCCATCGCAATTCGATGCCTGAGACATCAAACTTTGGGGCAACAGCATGTATCTCAGAAAGTTTCGCCCCACCAAACCCACCACTTTTTTTAGTAGAACTGGAAAGTTTTACATAGTTAGGTGGTTCTCGCCCGTTGGTCGATAATCTTCCATTCTCAACAATAACGTCGTTTTCAAGATCAAATCGCAAAAGGTTATTCTGGAAACCTGAACCATTTTTATATGTTCGCTCCTCGTAGTTTATGAGTTTACGAGAAGCCAACGTGTTTTGAATAAAGGCGTCCCCATAGAACGGGGTCTCATACATGACGAAGCTGTCGTTTTCTGTCCATATCAGACGGCTTGCATTTTCCATTTTAAAAAGTTGCTTGCCATCACGCGTATCAAAAACTACCGAACTTGGCTTGGTTAAGCGCTGACTACTGGCCGTGCGGTCCTTCATAAACAAGAAACGTCCTGTGGGGCTAAATCTTGGTTCCTTGCCGGTTGTTTGCAAAATTACGTCTTGTAGATCGCGAGTCACTAACTGAATGTCGCCCCCCTTTTGAACAAGAACCCTGCTCCCATCAGGCGAAAGTTGAAACGATGATTTTGGATCAATTTCAAACTGTTGATTGACGACGATTTCCGGTCTTCTTGACGGTTGAATATTCAATGTCTGTTGAGCTGTTTTGATGCCGACTGAAACTTCACAGCGGCGCAAATATCCAACAAGGCTTGTTTGAATATTCATTTGGCCTGCTTCAAGCACATCTAATGTTATCGTGCCGCGCTTGGTCTTTCCTTGGCCTAATAATGCGACCATCGCTCGGTCTTGGTTTGCATAAACGGGAATGCCGTAAGGCGCGATTGCGTTTGCGGTCAATGAGTAAAAACCGCGACCCTTAAACCTTAGAGGCTTATTTGATGACACCATAAACCAAACCGGCAATTTCACATCGGAGCCGCTATATTCCCATCGCACTTTGACCTTACCACCAGCAGGCACTTTGTTAGAGGGAATAGAAAACTTGAATTGCTCTCCAATCTGCTTCATCTGCGCATGTTCTGCGGCGCAGGAGTGGCCATAGACTGCAGACGCGCGACGGACCCGAGAAACGAAACTTGCAACCGTATCTTTTGGTTGCCAAGTCAACGGGCGTGCGTTTGTTATTGGTCGCTGACTAATTCCAGCAGAAGAACGCACACCAGAAGCATGCCCGCTTGATGCGGTCGCGTAACTAACCCCATTCTTATGCTCGCATAGCTTTTGGGCGGTCGAAAAAGTGTAACCCTGACATTGCCCATTTCCAGCACAGGTTTGAGCACATTGTTGAGGTGTTTGCGTTTGCAGTTTTTTGGTTACAATTCCATTGATCAACACATTGGGGATTTGTTCAAATGGCACGCCAGCTTGCTGGGCCGATGCGCTTGAAACCGAAGCAAATAACGCACTGAAAAACAGAGCTTTTTGAAAAAATCGACTGACCATGCGGCTTTGCTCCAATGATGGCTTATTGTTATTTCTGACTCTACATATTGTCGTGTTCAGCTAGCAAATATCCATTTTCGAAAAGAATGCATAAAACGCCCCATTACGAACGCCTTAATCCCCCTTGGCGCGAGGAGGGAGGAATGCGCCAAAGGGTAAGTTAGACTTGGGAGGGTATTTTAAAAACTCGATTTTCTCCATTTTTCTCTGCTGTCATATAAGTCTTGTACGGTTTAGGGAGAACGCAATCGCATTTGATTAACTTGAAGCCCCCACCACAGCAAAAGGTGCCCAGTAAGCGGGATGTGCTTTAGCTGAATTTGAGCGATCATTCATGACACGGATCATCGCAAGTCGGAGAGCTTCAGCGCGTGATGTTGTCTCTTGGCTTGCGAGCGCCTTGAATGTTTCGCCTGTCAGTTCTACCGCTGCCGTTGAAATCACCTCCCAATGGCTAACCAACAAAGACTTTGCACCCGCTTTAAAGAAGGCTTTTGCCAGACCTGAAAGCGATTGGTTGCCCGCCTTCCCCTCACCTGCCGTATTGCAAGCTGAAAGAACCACCCAGTCAGCATTAAGGCGTAAACTGGCAATTTCTGACGCACTCAAATAACCATCATCTTCTGCCGTTAGGCGGCTTGGTTGCGTCAAAATAAGACCCGGCTCCAAGAAGCCATCAAGCTCTCCAGGCAATGCTCCATGGGTCGCGAAATAGAGTATCGAATAATCTGAAAGCCGATTAGCCTTGTTAAGCGATTTGATGACTTTTTCGTTTGCAGCATCACCGAAGAAAAGGTCGCTATCTCGCGCCTTGGTAATCTTTGCAACATGCTTCAGTTCATCACGCGTTTCAGGGAGAGGCAAAAGTTGGTTGGGTCTAATGGCGCGCAGGCTAGAACCCGTATTTTGGTTTTGGTCGATATGTGTCTGCCCGTTCTTAAACACGGGGTCACCGAACCCAATCATCGGTTGTTTAGGCGTCCCAAGAGACGATCGTTGACCTTGCGCAATCATATTGCGCGGCGATGTTAACGTGGTGACAGCATGATGCTTCACAAACCAATCGAGATTTCTAAGATCTAAAAAACCTTGCGCGTCCTTGGTTGGCGGTGACTTAAGCAGTACCTGAAGCGGCAAACTTGCAAGCCCGCCTTCAGCAACAACGAGAAAATGCTTCACATTGCTTGCAACATTTACAAGCGGACCAAACAAGTGCTGATAAAGAGTATGTGCTAAAACGGGGTCAAAGTCGTGCAAACCTTTAGTGACATTTTCAGGGTCCAACCCCTTGCGTAATGCTTCAATACTCACATTCATCTGAGCGGCAGGAATACCCACGCTGTAAAATGCCGATGTCGTGGAAGTCGAGAAAAAGGCCGCTGTTCCATTGCCAACCGGCACAAAGAACAAAAAGGCTTCACCGGGCTTGAGCTTTGCTTTGATTTGCTCAATTGAGACTGGTGCAATCTCGGAATATTGCTCGATAATTGGTAAAAGCTCACGAGCATTTTCCTGCGCCACTTCTAGCTCCGCCTCTGCCTTTGAGACAGCAAGTTCGAAACCATCAGTAATTGGAGTTGCCGCCAAAGCATCGCGAATTGATTTGTAATGTTTGACAGCGTGCGCCTTTTCTTCAAGTTCTTCGACCAAAAGGCGGGTTTCAGCGCTTGTCGTAATCGACTGTCTCAGCCCTGCTTGAATGGCCAGTGAGACATCTCCCAGCTGCGCAAGCTGGGCCGCTTTAAAGGCCTCCGCGAAGAGTGGCTTGTCTTTTAATGCTTGTTGTTGAGACGACAAAAGCATCCAATATTGAAGTGACTGACGAAGCACAGACTTCACTCGCCCTTGATCGCCACCTAATGCCGCTCCATTGCGTGTCCAGTTTTGTGTCATCCAAGTTTCGGCAAGATGATTCAGATGCGTGAGTGCATTGAAGGCATTTTGAACTTGCCCGTCTTTGTGAAATTGACGAATGGTAACAAGCATGAACTCAAGGACAGATGGCGCATTTTCTACTTCCGCTCTAAAAGGCCAAAGCTCCCTTGAGCGGCCATCCCAAAAGCCATTAAAATTAATTTCATCACCAAAGCCTCTGTTGTTTATTAGGAGGCCACCTTCGATGGCTATTTTAAGCGAACTTGCTGGCTCCACATTGATAAAAGCTTCATCAAAACCGAATAGACTAAAAGACACAGTGCCGTTCATTGTCGCTTGGGCATCAACTGCAGACAAATGAGCAAGCGGCGGGCAAATGTGCCTTTGTGTTTTGAAAAGTCGGTTCTTCAATTCCCATAATTCAGGACCAGAATCCACGGAATCTCTTTGCCACGCTTCCACAAAAGGTCGACAACCAGGGAACCGGTTAAAACGTAATTTTTCCTCAATTGCTTTTAAAAAACGCGGCTTATAAGTTTTCAAATTTTCCTGAAACGCGATTTGCTGTTGCGCTGTTAGCTTTCCTGCAGCAGCAAGCCTATAAATATTATTTATGCGCTCAGGTTCTGTGGTTGGTATACTGGAAATGTTTCGAGATTCAAAAGTCAAAATATCCTTGATTAATTGATCCAAGTTTTGATTGTGATTTTTTGCCCCTTCAGAATCCTCTACTCGTTGCTTT
>JBDVXS010000086.1:0-32558 GCA_039964305.1 Hyphomicrobiales bacterium | reverse complement strand
CTGCTGCAATGGTGCCGTTGGCCGTGTTTACGGTGACCGTATAATCTTCTGGTGATAGGTCTAGGCCTGCATTTCGGCCTGCTTCATGGCTCAATGCGACAGCGGATGCGCCCGTATCGACGATAAAGGGAATGGTTGAGCCATTGACCCGTGCTTCAATAAAGAAGTGCCCACCGCGCCCAGCATCTACTTCAACAGCACGCTCTGGTAGCGGGTCATCAATGTCTTCGTATTTCGCGACAAATTCAGATGTTTCGCCATTTTCGGTGGCAACTGTTGTGCGAGCTGTGTTCTGCTCGACGTAATGTTCGAGACCTAGATGGCCAGCGATTGCAAACGCTGCCAACATAAATGCCCATCTAACAATTTGATCCATCACACCCACCTGAAAAACGTTTGGCGGCATTGTGGAGCAAAAACCTCTAAAGAATCTTAGAGGTAGCGACTAAATTACAGCTATACTTAAGCCAAGTTTAAAACAGGTAACTCAGCTTAGAATATTTCACGAACTCAAGCACGTGAGAGCTCAGTATTTTCTTTGTTTCGTCTTCTTGCAGCTGCTCACTTTTATAAGCAACAAGCTGAACGGGATCAATAAAAGGGAGACCAAGTTTATCTGATACAGGCGTAACAGCACGATCTAACATGCTTGATGGAATTGCGCTAATTGCTTGTCCTGAAGCTACACGATCATAAATTTTGCTCATGCAGGTAAGGCTGGCGGTCTCTTCCCATTGTGCCGTACTTTTTTCTAAGTAGCTGAGAATATGATTGCGTAGACAATGGCCTTCAGACGGCAATGCAATCGGTATGGCGTCACAATCGGGGAGGGTGTTAGCGCTGTCTCTTACCCATTTTAAATCTTCATTATAAAGAACTTCGCCACCCTCACCTGGTGTACTTTGATAAACAACGCGGAGGTCGATCTCTCCGTTTTTCAACATTTTATCAAGTTTGTCTGGGCTATCAAAAATGACGCGAAGTGATGTTCCTTGGTAGATGTTCTTAAATCGCTTTAGGTGATTACCAATTGGTGCGGCGCTCATCAAAGCTGGTATGCCGATACTTACAGAACCTACAACGTTAACGCTTTCCATGCACATGACGGCGTCGTTGTGGGCTGAAAGAATTTGTTTTGCATGAACGACAAGGCGTTCACCCACATCGGACAAGCGCATCGGTTTGCCACGTCTTCCGGGCTTGAAAAGTTCGCAACCCGCGCGCTCTTCTAGGCGCTTGATTTGGAGGCTCATTGTCGGTTGCGGAATTTTCAATGATTCAGCCGCTGAACTCAACGTTGGTGAATTTGCGACGGCTAAAAGCGATTGTAAAAGCTGAATATCAAGGCGTCCAGTTTTATGATCGAGTATATTGATGTTTTCACTCAAGGCAGAATAAACCCTATTGATAAAATAATTGCCGCAACAATAGATTAATAATTTCAAAATTTCAATGAAGTGTTCGAACAATTGAATAGTATAGTTTGCGCTGCGATCACTTCATTGGGTGCAATACCAAAGAAATTTAACCTATAAATGATTATTTTGGAGTTGTGAAGTAACCTGATATCGATTATTTTTTTAAGCGATACCGAGCGCTTGTTTGCGCTTGTTAGCCCAAGCGTTGATGAGGCGATCAGCCACAATGCCAAGTGTTGCGATACCCAGTCCTGCCATGACACCGCGTCCCGCATCGCTTGTGGGCAGTGCGCGATAAATCTCTTGACCTAAGTCTTGTCCACCAATCAGCGCGGTAATTGCTGTCATCGCCAATGCCATCATAATCGTTTGATTCACACCGAGCATAATTTCTGGCAGTGCGATCGGTAGCTCCACTTTGATAAGTCTTTGCCATTTCGTTGCGCCCGACATTTGAGCAGCTTCTACAGTCACGTCTGGAATGAGTTTAAGACCGAGATAAGTATAGCGGATTGCAGGAACTGTGGCGTAAGGCACAATCGCAAATATAATCGCAAGTTCTCCAACGCGGAACAGCATGATTGCAGGCACCAAATAGATGAAAGACGGGAAGGTTTGCAATGTATCGCAAATCAACATGACCACACGGGCAACACGAGGGTTTTTAGCCGACATCACACCCAGCGGTACGCCGATCAACACGCAAACGACAAGCGCGGATGAAACGAAGTAGAAGGTGGTGGTCGCATATTCCCAATTGCCAACGAACAAAATGATGACCAGCAACAATGAGCTCGTCAACGCTGCAAGAGCCCAACCGCCAAGGCGATAGCTAAGAAGCGCGATCAAGCCAACCGTAATTGGCCATGGAATAGACTGATAAAAATCGCGTATTGGGATGAGGACATTGACCGTAATAAAGTCGCGGATCGGACGAATATAATCGATCAACTCGAACGTTATCGCTTTGATGACTTTATCGAGTTCTAAGGCGTCTTTGCTATCTACCAACAGCATCTTCTTCGATAGCGACAAAATGTCGCGGAAAAAGTAAGCGCCGATGATTGAGGTGATCAACACAACAACAAACATGATTGAGTGAAAGTGGCGTTGTGTGAAGGAAGCGGTGTCGCGGTGAACATAGTCAGTGGAGCGGTTGGCATAGGCCTGCGTTAATTGATCAAGGACCACAGCCATTAACACAATTGCCATGCCCTGCATCGTGGCAAAGCCCAGTTTCAACTGTTGCAAGGAGAAGAGCAATTTATGCCCAAGCCCTTGAGCGCCAACGAGCGAACAGATAACCACCATAGCAAGAGTTTGCATGATCACTTGGTTCAACCCCAACAGCAGCGTCTTTTGTGAGGCAGGAAGCTGCACCTTCCAAAGTAATTGACGGCGCGTACATCCGCTCATATGGCCAGATTCAATAACATCACTCGGCACGGTTTTAATCGCAAGGATTGTACAGCGCGCCATTGGTGGCATGGCAAAGATCACTGTTGCGATAAGGGCTGGCACTTGCCCAACACCAAACATAACCACCACGGGCACGAGATAAGCCAAATGAGGTGTGGCCTGCATCAGGTCAAAAAATGGCGTGATGACGTTGGACATTCTACGGGAGCGGGTTGCTAAAATACCGAGCCAAAGTCCAAGCATTGCTGAAAACGGAACCGCCACAATCACCAGTGAAAAGGTCTTCATGGATTCACGCCATAAGCCCGTTACGGCAAGATAACCCATACAAAGAGCGGCAATAAGGGCAAGCTTCACGCCGCCAACCCAATGGCCGAAAATCACAAAGCCAATCACAACAGCGATCCAAGGAACGTGTTTGAGTTTGCTACCGGGCGTTAAAAAATCGAGCACATAAACCGGCAATTGTGAAAACCCGATAAAGGCAGCCGGTTCAATGATTGGATCTTTGCGTAAAGACTTGGTGAGGCTTTCTAAAATGAACGGAAAGGCATCAAGGCATACCAGAGCCAGAACGCCACCTGCTACCCAAGTGGCGGTTTTTGCATCACGAAATTGGCGCACAATGCCCCAAATTGCAGCTGAAGCAAGCAGCCAGAAAACGGGTAAAAAGACGCCGGGTTTGGCTCCTTTCCAAAGCAGATATTCAGACCAGATTAGAGGCTGTTTCAGCGCCCAAGAAATGGAACGGGTTGCTTCTTTAGCAGTGAAAAGTCCAAGCGTTGCTTCTTTATCCAGCCAGCGAAAAAAGTCTGAAATCCAAACTTTAAGCGGTATTGCCCATTCAACGGGCCAATCTTTTGCCCAATCAAAAAGGGTCGCCAAAATCAATCCAGCTGCAATGATCCCAAGCGCTTGCAAACCCATCGTGTGGCGGGCTAGAAAACTGCTCTCACGCCCATCCAAGGCTTGATCTGAAGCTGCAAGGGTCATGCAAGCTCCTTAGAGAATAAAGCCGATGTCATGGTTTTTCTATCGATTGTCCCAATCAACATATGATCATCATTGACCACATTGAGTGGTTGATCCGCGTTTAAAACCTGCTCAGCCACGTCGCCGATCAAGCTTTTGCCGTCCAAACCGTCGGTTACTTTCTTAGCCTTTTTAGCAGGCTTCATAATGGCGCGAAGCGAGACAATTCGGTCGCGTGGCGCATTGCGAGCAAATTCTGCCACATAATCATTAGCAGGGTTCAGCACCATTTCTTCTGGCGTGGAAAGCTGAACCAAATGCCCGTCTTTCATAATGCCGATCCGGTCTGCAAGCTTGGTGGCTTCTTCAAAATCATGGGTGATAAAGACGATCGTCTTTTTCAACATGCGTTGTAGCCGAATGAATTCATCCTGCATTTCAGCACGGATCAATGGATCAAGCGCTGAGAACGGCTCATCCAGAAACCAAACATCAGGTTCTACGGCCAATGAACGCGCAATCCCAACACGCTGTTGCTGCCCACCAGACAGTTCACGCGGAAAATAACTATCACGCCCACCCAAGCCGACAAGGTCAATCATTTCACGCGCCTTTTGCTCGCGCGCATTGCGGTCGAGTCCCTGCATTTCTAACGGAAAGGCGACATTTGACAAAACATCGCGATGGGGAAGAAGGCCGAAGTTTTGAAACACCATGCCCATTTTGTGACGACGAATATCGATGAGTTCTTTTTCACTGGCTGCTAAAAGGTTGCGGCCTTCAAAATCAATGTCTCCAGCTGTCGGATCGTTAAGACGCGTAATGCAGCGGATCATCGTGGATTTGCCGGAGCCTGAAAGCCCCATAATGATGAGAATTTCGCCCGCACTCACATCAAAAGAAACATTCTTTACCGCGCCAATATAGCCTTCTTCTTTAAAGGCATCGTCGCTGGGTGCTCCCTTGTGACGCTTCATAAAACCTTCAGGATCATCACCGAAGACTTTCCAGACATTGCGGCAACTGATCTGAGCGTCGTTATTCATAAGGGGCAACTATTCTGTCATGTGGGGTGCTATGTCACGACCACTTAAGAGCCGTGTTTTATAAGTTTGGTTCGGGCTAAAAGTGGTTGCGCCCGAACCAGATATTGATCAACGCTGAGTGCGTTTAAGGAAGTTTATTTCTTCCAAGATTCAATAAGATCGCCATTATCAGCAATCCATTTGTCAGCAGCTTCTTCTGTGGTCATGCCATCAACATCAACAAGCAAAGACGCGGCTGCGATTTGGTCGTTAGAAAAGTTGATTGCTTGGAGCACTTTCCATGCGGCTGGAAATTCTTCTGCAAGGCCAGACCAAGCCGCTTTTTTCAACCAACCAGAACGCGGGGCGCCACAATCATTAACTGCGTTAGGGTTGATGCCCCAGCTTGGATCTTCAGCACATTTGTTGCCTTCAGGCTCCGGGAAGTCGATGAACATGCCTTCGTACTTGGCTTCAATGTAGTTCGGTGTCCAGTTGAAGAGAACAATCGGCTCTTTCTTGGCAACCGCTGCATCAAGTTCAGCCCAAAGAGTGGCAGCTTGACCAACGTTGATTGCGTCAAAATTCATGCCCAATGCTTTCACGCGGTCAGCATAGTTTTTGCCCCAGTCAGCTGGTGGACCAACGAAACGACCTTTTGGCTTTGTTTCTGCTGTTGAGAAAATCTCAGCGCATTTATCAAGTGCTTTCCAATCTGGAAGACCAGGACATTTCTCAGCCACATAAGCTGGAACCCACCACTCTTCACGTGTTGACGCACTGTGTGTGCCGGCATCTACCATGCCGTCTTCAGCGATTGCTTTTTCAAAGGCGCTTTTCATAGAGCCTTCCCAAGCTTCAATTTGGAAGTGCATGTCGCCGTCTGCGATGGCTTTAAACTGTAGCTGTGAATCAGACGGTGCAAATTCTACCGTGTAGCCCATGCCTTCCAGCACTTTGCCGACAACAGTTGAAAGCACGAGTTGGCTTGTCCAGTTGTTTTGAACGATGATAATTGGTTCATCAGATTCAGGTGCCGCAGCAAAGGCCATTGGTGCCGCAAGCATGCTTGTTGATAAGAGGCCTGCCGCAATAATTTTTGAAATTCTCATATTACTCTCCCTAAATGGCAGACCGCACAAACGCGTCTGCTGGTGAGACCTTAGAATTATCAATATAGATAATATGCCCTCCCAAGCATTTTCATCAGGTCTGTGGGATAGAGTATTTGCCAATTTTCAACTGAAATCAATCCAAAAGCATACCAATACCAACCAATCGCAACCAATTTGTTGGATTTACAGGGAATTTTCTTGTATTTTTATTTAAATCCAAAGCACGAAGACCTGTTTGTGAACTGGAAAGAACAGCGTTATGGTGTGGTTTGTCCAAATGATTGAACCGTCAAATGTCATCGTCTGAAAAAATATCATCAAAATCCCTAAAACCGAGCCTAAACCAAGACCCACATAAGGTTGACGTTGAACGCGAGAAGGTTTTGGAGATTGCGATTGGTCGTGAGGTTCGGTTGGCGCGTAAGCAGCATAATATTACGGTGGCAGAACTTGCGACGATGACAGGCCTTTCAAATGGCATGTTGTCAAAGATTGAAAACGGTCAAATTTCTCCTTCCCTCACCACACTGCAAACATTAGCGAACGCGCTCAGTATGCCGATAACGTCGTTCTTTCGTGGTTTTGAAGAAACTAAGCAAGTGGTGCATGTGAAGGCGGGCCAAGGCGCAGAAGCAGAGCGACGTGGGACAAGAGCGGGTCATCAATATAATCTGCTCGGCCATTTAGGCGCGAACCAATCTGGCGTTGTCGTGGAGCCTTATCTCATAACCTTGACTGAAGAATCTGACACGTTTCCTGATTTTCAGCACGAGGGTATTGAGCTGATTTATATGCTCGATGGTGTGGTGGAATATCGCCACGGCGACGAGACATTCAAACTAGAAGCAGGCGATAGCCTGTTCTTTGATGCTGACGCGCCGCATGGCCCCAAAGCGCATATTCAATTGCCTGCCAGATACCTCTCGATTATTTCTTATCCGCAGCAAAGCTAATTTCTTCTTAGGAATAATTGTTTCCTCTCTATTGATGATGTCGACGCATTTGTGCTATCGCATTGATACTCAATGCAGGAGAAAGCTATGTGTGGAATTGTTGGCCTGTTTTTAAAAGATAAATCACTGGAGCCGAAGCTTGGCGACCTTTTGTCTGATATGCTGATTACGATGTCAGACCGTGGACCAGATAGTGCTGGTATTGCGATTTACTCGCCGTCAAGTCAGTCCAAGGTTACAGTACAATCTGACCATGCTGATACGGCTTTCCCAGCGCTTGCTGATGATTTGGCGGGTGTTTTGGGGGCAAAGCCTGCACTCACCATTCGCGATACCCATGCCGTGTTCAATGTTGCTGCTGATAAGGTGCAAGACGTGCGAGCTCACATTAGTGAGGCACATCCAGACATTCGCGTAATGAGCAGCGGCGAGATGGTGGAGATTTATAAAGAAGTTGGCCTTCCTGCTGATGTGGTCGACCGCTTTGATATTCGGGATATGCAGGGAACCCACGGTGTCGGGCACACACGCATGGCAACAGAATCGGCCGTCACAACGCTAGGTGCGCATCCGTTTTCTACCGATGAAGATCAGTGTCTCGTGCATAATGGTTCGCTTTCTAACCATAATTCTCTACGTCGCAAATTGGTGCGTGACGGCATGACCTTTGAAACAGAAAACGACACCGAAGTGGGTGCTGCTTACATCGCCAACAAAATGCAAAAAGGGGCGAACCTCGGTGATGCCTTAGAAGAAAGCCTGAATGATCTTGATGGCTTTTACACGTTTGTCATCGGCACCCGTGACGGGTTCGGTGTGTTGCGTGACCCGATTGCGTGTAAGCCTGCGGTTTTGGCTGAAACGGATCAATATGTGGCCTTTGGCTCAGAGTATCGTGCACTGGTCAACTTGCCAGGCATTGAAGACGCCAAGGTCTGGGAGCCAGAGCCTGCAACCGTCTATTTCTGGGAGCGCTAAGCCATGAACACGATTGATTTGTCCGAAATTGAACTGCGCGACTTAAATGCGACCCTTCAAGATCATAAACAAGGGTCAAACGAGACTGAATGGGAAGTGTTGAACCCACGTGGTGCGCACGCCATTGCTGTGGGCCTTGATGGTCCAATGAAGGTCGCGATTAAAGGGTCAACTGGTTATTATTGTGGTGGCATGAACAAAGAAGCCGATATTCATGTGCTGGGTTCTGCAGGGCCCGGTGTTGCAGAAAACATGATGTCTGGCACTGTGGTCATCGAGGGTGACGCCAGCCAATACGCAGGAGCCACAGGCCATGGCGGCACGCTGGTGGTTAAGGGCAATGCCTCATCACGCTGCGGCATCTCCATGAAGGGCATCGACATTATCGTGCATGGCAATGTTGGCCATATGTCTGCCTTCATGGCGCAATCTGGCAATCTTGTTGTATGTGGTGACGCTGGTGATGCGCTGGGCGATAGCCTTTATGAAGCGCGCCTTTTTGTGCGCGGATCTGTGAAATCTTTAGGCGCTGATTGCGTTGAAAAAGAAATGCGCGCGGAGCACTTAGAAATCTTAGCCGACCTTTTAGAGCGTGGCGAAGTAACAGATGCAAAGCCAGAAGATTTCCGTCGCTATGGGTCAGCGCGAGAACTTTATCACTTCAACATCGATAACGTAGGCGCCTATTAGGGCTGGAAGGAATAATACAATGACAAATCCCCCAACCCATCCGCGTCAACCATGGGCTTTTGACGAATACACCAACTCAGAAATTCGCAGAGCAGCGGCAACTGGCATTTATGACATTCGCGGCGGCGGTGCAAAACGCCATGTGCCGAATTTTGATGATCTGCTTTTCTTGGGCGCCTCCATGTCGCGTTATCCGCTGGAAGGCTACCGCGAGGCTTGCAACACTAAGGTGTCACTCGGCACGCGTTATGCGAAAAACCCGATCGAACTTGATATTCCAATCACCATTGCGGGAATGAGTTTTGGTGCTTTGTCTGGTCCAGCCAAAGAAGCATTGGGCCGTGGTGCCTCAGCCTCTGGCACATCAACCACAACAGGCGATGGTGGCATGACGCCAGAAGAGCGGGGGCAATCGTCAAAGCTCGTCTATCAGCTTTTGCCTTCCCGTTATGGTATGAACCCAGATGATTTGCGCAAAGCAGATGCTGTGGAAGTTGTTATTGGCCAAGGCGCGAAACCGGGCGGTGGCGGCATGCTTTTAGGTCAGAAAATCTCTGACCGCGTTGCCGAAATGCGCAACCTACCAAAGGGCATCGACCAGCGTTCTGCCTGTCGTCACCCTGATTGGACGGGGCCTGATGATCTTGAAATCAAAATCCTAGAACTGCGTGAAATCACAGGTTGGAAAGTACCAATCTACATCAAGGTTGCGGGTTCGCGCCCTTATTATGATGTGGCCCTTGCTGTTAAAGCGGGTGCCGATGTGGTGGTTCTCGACGGCATGCAAGGCGGTACAGCTGCAACGCAAGAAGTGTTCATTGAACATGTTGGCCAACCAACCCTTGCCTGTATTCGACCTGCTGTTCAAGCGTTGCAAGACCTCGGCGTTCACCGTGAAGTACAGCTGGTGCTTTCTGGTGGCATTCGCAATGGTGCAGATGTAGCAAAAGCAATTGCGCTGGGTGCGGATGCTGTGGCGATTGGTGCCGCAGCTTTGATCGCGATTGGCGATAATGATCCTAAATGGGCCGCCGACTATGAAGCACTTGGTTCAAAAGCGGGCGCTTATGATGATTGGCACGAGGGCCAAGACCCTGCGGGCATCACCACCCAAGATGCAGACCTTATGAAGCGCCTCGATCCCGTCGCGGCAGGTAAGCGACTGGCCAATTATTTGAAAGTGATGACACTGGAAGCCCAAACAATCGCACGGGCTTGCGGCAAAAACGATATTCGCAATCTTGAGCCAGAAGATTTGGTGGCGCTGACCGTGGAAGCCGCCGCCATGGCACAAGTGCCTCTTTCAGGTACAAATTGGATACCAGGCCAAGGTGGTGGACAAGGATATTGATGACGCTTTTTATCCATAGGAAATACATGAAATATTTCCTATTGATTGCTAGTTATCGTTTAAGTTCAAACAAGTAATATTGAGGTTAATTCAATATTTACTTTAATCATTGCATAGTTAACCGAGGTGATATGGGGTGGTTATGCGATTAGTAACTTTGAGTGGGCTTTTCACAAGTCTGTCTTTAACGGCAATGCAGCTGTCGTATTGGTTTTTAGGATACGAAATACAGTATGGCCAATGGGTTATGGTTGCAGTTGTCCCAATTGCCTTGGGTTTGTTTCTTGGTAAAAAACAACAAACGAACAAAGAGCCAATGGCAAGCGAAGCGCTTTCAAGTGAACCTATTCGCGAAGCCATTATTAGAGCGCCATCAAGCGCGCTTGAAGAGGCCAACGCACCAAATTCGCCATCTGCTCAAACTGACGACGCCGTATCGGATGTTCGCAAAGCGGTCGTCACGATTGGCAACAACGCTCGAAATGTGAATGCCGCTACCAAAGAGCGTGTTGAAACCATGGATGCCGTGATTGATAAGGCTGCGGATTTGAAAAGTAGTTTTTCGGTCATGGTATCGCAAACCTCCGAAAATTTGGAATTGCTTGGTGAGACGGACGGTAAGCTTGGTCGGGTTAAAACCTTTGTTCAAGATAGTCTTGTGCGAACAAAAACCAATGTTGAAACAGCCGTCAAGTTGAAAACCGCCGTGAGTGAATTTTCAACGAAGTTTGAATCGATTGATGAACTCGCAGCAACAATCTTGAATATTTCGGGGCAAACCAATTTGCTCGCACTCAATGCAACAATTGAAGCGGCAAGGGCTGGAGAAGCAGGGCGCGGGTTTAGTGTCGTTGCAAGTGAAGTGAAACAATTGGCCGCTTCGACAGACAGTGCGGCGCAATCGATTGCTACGATTTTGAGTGAAGTTCTCGATGCTATCAATGAGATTGAAACGGTAGCAGAAAGCATTTCAGAAGCGATGCGTCTCAATAGTGATGTGAGCGATCAAAGTTTAGAGCAAACAGATGACGTGATGCGGACTGTGAAAATAGTTGCAGATGACTTTGATAAAATTCTTGCCTCCCTATCAAAAAGCAATGAAACCTTCGACGGTATCGTCTCTCATGTGAAAGACGGAAGGGAAGAAACTGCCGCCGCGATAAAAGGTTCTGCAACCAACATGGACATTGCTGACAGCATTGTTGGTATTATCGATACTCAACTCGTTGAAAAACAAGTGGCAGCTCATTCCTAAGAATTAATTTTTTTGCTTCACAGGCAGAATCCTCTCCCGTTTCCCGACAAAATTAGTTAGAGTAACGGCTACAAGGGCGATCACCGGTTTCCACTGTTAGGAACCGTTGGTAAACGTCGCATTGATGGAGAGTAATTGGATGGCAAAAGATTTAGCAAAATTCGCGAAAGAAAACGGCGTCAAATATTTCATGGTGTCGTTCACCGATTTGTTCGGTGGGCAACGAGCGAAACTCGTGCCCGCAGCAGCCATTGCAGACATGCAAGAAGAAGGTGCTGGCTTTGCAGGTTTCGCCACATGGCTCGATATGACACCTGCCCATCCTGATATGCTTGCGGTCCCTGATCCTGATAGCGTTATCCAGCTGCCTTGGCGCCCAGATGTTGCATGGGTTGCTGGCGATTGTGTCATGGAAGGCGAACCCGTCGCCCAAGCACCACGCAATACATTGAAGCGCCTCATCAAAGAAGCATCCGCAGAAGGTATGCGTGTTAAAACGGGTATTGAAGCTGAGTTCTTTCTCACCAATATGGATGGGACTGAAATCTCTGATGAGTATGATACAGCCGAAAAACCCTGCTACGACCAGCAAGCAGTGATGCGTCGTTATGATGTGATTTCTGAAATTTGCGATTACATGCTTGACCTTGGTTGGGGCCCTTATCAAAACGACCACGAAGATGCCAATGGTCAGTTTGAGATGAACTTCGAATTTGATGATGTGCTCGCCACTGCTGACAAGCATTCTTTCTTTAAGTTCATGGTGAAATCAGTTGCTGAAAAACACGGCCTTCGTGCCACGTTTATGCCGAAACCATTTGAAGGCCTGACAGGCAATGGTTGCCACGCCCACATTTCTGTATGGGATGAGGCGGGCAAGAAGAATGTCTTTTCTGATGACAAAGACGAACTTGGTTTGTCAGCTCAAGGCTACAACTTCCTCGGCGGTATCATGAAACATGCAACAGGCATGTGCGCGATTACCAACCCTACCGTGAATTCCTATAAACGCATCAACGCGCCTGTCACTCATTCGGGTGCAACATGGGCACCGAACACGGTAACATGGACGTCAAACAACCGCACACACATGGTGCGTGTTCCAGGCCCTGGCCGCTTTGAGCTTCGCTTGCCAGATGGCGCGGTGAACCCGTATCTTTTGCAAGCCGTAATTGTTGCTGCTGGTCTTTCTGGTGTGCGTGCGAAAACCGATCCGGGTAAGCGCCTAGAAATCAACATGTACACTGAGGGTCATACAGTGAAAGGCGCGAAGAAATTGCCGCTTAATCTTCTTGATGCGCTTCGTACTTTTGACAAAAATAAAGAACTAAAAGAAGCAATGGGCGAAGAATTCTCCGCTGCCTTCTTGAAGTTGAAGGAAAGCGAATGGCACCGTTACACAGCGCACTTCTCGCAGTGGGAACGTGATAACACGCTCGATATTTAAGCCTGATCTAACGATCCAATATGGCGGTTTCTTTGACCGCTTCCATCGAAATATAAGTCGATGTTTGTGCAATATGGGGAAGCCTCGAAATGGTTTCCCCCAATAGCTTGCGATACTCGGTAATGTTTCGCGTTCTAATTTTCATCAAATAATCAAAGCCGCCTGCAATCATATGGCATTGCTCAACGGCGGGTAATTTGCATACGGCCTCATTGAAACGTTCTAAGGCACGGGCGCTGGTGTCTGCCAGTTTCACTTCTACAAATGCGATATGATCAAGCCCAAGTTTGACGGGGTCAACAATGGCGCGGTAGCCTAGGATATAGCCCTCTTCTTCCAGCTTCTTAAGCCGCATATGGCAGGGCGTTTTTGACAGGCCTACTTGCTTGGAAAGGTCGGTGACAGACAGACGTCCATCAATGCTCAGGGCATCAAGGATTTTTCGATCATAGTCATCCAGATTGTCTGGTAATGTTCTGATATTAGTCATAACGTCTTGTATATCTCATATTTAAGTGAATTTCACTAGAAATATTCAAAATGACGGAAAATGTGGTGCTTCTCCTATGGTATTGTAGAAGAAGGAGGTATTCCCATGTCCCATTTATCCAATTCGTTCCCTAAGCGCGATGAAAAACAAGCGCTAGAGTATCTTTTAAAACAAAGTTCAATCAGTGATGCGTTGCGTACTCAAATAACGGCGCGCGCTGTCGAACTTGTGGAGCGTATTCGTGAAGATAGTCGCCCTGGCATCATGGAATTGTTTCTGGGTGAATATGGCTTGTCGAGTGATGAGGGCATCGCGCTGATGTGTTTGGCGGAAGCGTTGCTGCGTGTGCCTGATGGTGCAACGATGGATGCGTTGATTGAAGATAAAATTGCCCCAAGCGCTTGGGGGCATCACCTCGGTCAATCCCACTCTTCCCTCGTCAATGCGTCGACGTGGGCGCTTTATGTTACGGGCAAAGTGCTCAATGAACGAGAAGAAAGCTCTATCGCTAAAACCTTGCATGGCGCAGTCAAGCGATTGGGTGAGCCTGTTATTCGCCAAGCCGTCACGCGGGTGATGAAAGAGATGGGCCGCCAGTTTGTTTTAGGAGAAACAATTGAGGGCGCCATCAAGCGGGCGAATGAAAAAGAGCAAGAGGGCTTTACCTACTCCTACGACATGCTGGGCGAGGCCGCGTGCACCGACCGTGATGCCCGCCGTTTCCATCTTGCTTATTCTGATGCAATTGGTGAAATTGCAAAATCTGCCAAGTCAGATGATATGCGCGAAAACCCCGGCATCTCGATAAAACTATCTGCCCTGCATCCGCGGTATGAAACCATGAACCGTAAGCGGGTAATGGAAGAGCTTGCACCCCGCGCCCGCTCGCTTGCCGTGCTCGCGAAATCAGCAGGTATCGGCCTCAACATTGATGCGGAAGAAGCAGGCCGTTTGGAAATATCGATTGACGTGATCGAGGCGATTTTTGCAGACCCCGTTTTCAAAGGCTGGGACGGCTTCGGTGTGGTGGTGCAAGCTTATAGCAAAGCAGCCCCTGATGTGCTCGACCGCCTTTATAAAATGGCCGAGACCTATGACCGTCGCATCATGGTGCGCTTGGTGAAGGGTGCTTACTGGGATACAGAAATCAAACACGCGCAGGTGGAAGGGCACCCAGATTTTCCAGTCTACACCCAAAAGGCTGCAACCGATGTGAGCTATATTTGTTGCGCTCAAAAACTGTTGGGAATGACCGATCGCATCTACCCGCAATTTGCGACGCATAATGCGCATACGGTCGCCGCGATTTTGGAAATGGCAGAGGACAAATCAGCGTTCGAATTCCAGCGCCTTCACGGCATGGGCGAAGCCTTGCACGACACCGTCTTGCGCCGCCAAGAAACCCGCTGCCGCATTTATGCACCTGTTGGTGCCCATCGTGATTTGTTGGCCTACCTCGTGCGTCGACTTTTGGAAAATGGCGCGAACTCTTCCTTTGTCAATCAAATCGTCGATGAAGCCGTGCCAGCTAGCGATGTAGCAGCGGACCCGTTTGCCTCCATCTTGCCGTTGCTCAATGACCCGCATAATCCAATCATCAAAAAACCAGCGCATCTGTTTCATCCATCACGCGATAATTCGATGGGCTTTAATCTCGAAGACCCTGAAACCCTCAATGCCCTCGAAAAAGGCATTGCGGACTTCGATGAAAAGACGTGGACGTTTGAACATGGCACGGGCGAGTGGCAAACAATTGCAAGCCCTGCCACTGGCAACGTAACGGGCAAGGTGCGGTTTGCCTCGATGCAAGATGTTGAGCAGTCATGCCGAGAGGTTGCTTCTTGGCAAAATAGCACGCCAAAAGGACGGGCTGATATTTTGCGCAAGGCGGCGGACCTTTATGAAGCCAATGCCCATGAAATTTTTGCGCTCCTTATGCGTGAGGCTGGAAAGACGATCCTCGATTGCGTTGGTGAATTGCGTGAGGCCGTGGACTTTCTTCGCTTTTATGCAGCAGAAGGGGAGAAGAAAGAGGAGAATGCCGTCGGCGTATTCACCTGTATTGCGCCGTGGAACTTCCCTCTCGCCATTTACACGGGACAAATTTCAGCAGCACTTGCCGCAGGCAATGGTGTTTTGAGCAAGCCAGCTGAGGCAACGCCCTTGATTACCAGTTTTGCGACTGAGTTATTGTGGCAGGCGGGTGTTCCTCGTCATGTTTTGAAACTGGTCCTTGGTCATGGCCATGATGTGGGCGCAGCCCTTGTTTCACAGTCAAAAGTTGATGGCGTGTGCTTTACCGGCTCAACCGCGACTGCAAAACGTATTGATCAAGCAATGGCTGAAAATCTAGCCCCAACCGCACCAATCATCGCGGAAACGGGCGGGCTTAATGCAATGATTGTGGACAGCACAGCCTTGCCTGAGCAGGCGGTGAAAGACGTGGTCGCGTCTGCTTTCCAATCGGCAGGCCAACGGTGCAGCGCGTTGCGTGTTCTTTATTTGCAAGAAGACATCGCCGACGGTTTCCTCACCATGCTGTTTGGCGCGATGGATGAGTTGAAGCTTGGTGACCCAAGCTCTTTTGAAACTGATATTGGTCCTGTTATCGATGAGAAAGCAGCCCGTAAAATTCGAGGGCATATCGAAGCAGCCCGCGCTCAAGGGCGCGTTTTGAAAGAAGGTGCTTCACCCGAACAAGCTTTGTTCATTGCGCCAACGGTTTTGAAGGTTGGGGGTATCGGTGATTTAGCAGAAGAAATCTTCGGCCCTGTTCTCCACATCGCGACCTATAAGGCGAAGGAGCTGGATGCTGTTATAGGTGCGATCAACGCGACAGGCTTCGGCTTAACATTCGGGCTTCATAGTCGCATTGATGACCGCGTGCAGCATGTTATTGATCGGGTGGAAGCGGGTAATCTTTATATCAACAGAAACCAAATTGGCGCCGTCGTTGGCTCTCAACCCTTTGGTGGTGAAGGTTTGAGCGGTACCGGACCAAAGGCTGGTGGGCCGCGATATTTAAATAGGTTCTTGAAGCAAAGTGCTGTGCCAGAGTTCGACATTAAAAACCAAGAATTGCCAGGACCGACAGGTGAATCCAATCAATACAGCCTCAAGCCGCGCGGCGTCGTTGCTTGCCTTGGTCCCACAGTGGAGCGGGCGCAAGAACAAAGGCGTCGGGCAGAAGCCATCGGCTGTGAGGCTGTCGTGCTGGACGTTGGCGCACTTTCTCAAGTGGAAGATATTGATGCCGTAATAAGTTGGTCTGATGATAATGGGGAACTATCTGAAATTCGCCGAACACTGGCCGCTCGCAAAGGCAAAATTGTCTGGCTTCTTACCCATGAAAATTTTGAGGAATGGCTCTTTGTTGAACGCCACGTTTGTATTGATACGACAGCCGCAGGCGGTAATGCAGCCTTGCTTGGTGGCGAGGTAAGCTAGCCCTTTATTGCCTTTGTAGGGTTTTGGTTGGCGCATTATACATTTTGTATGACGCGATACGCCAATGCTGCGAACTAGGTTGAACCCATAAAACTACCGCCAAAGCCGTTTTTATCGCTTGGAGCTAACGCAGTTTTTCAATGGGGATTGCTTAAAGCGGGTCGCGAATTATAGCGTCTTACGTTCTTAAAATAAAATTATTCAATAAAAACAATAAGATAAATCTTTTTTCGCATCGCTGTGCATTAAATGTGCAGCAATGCACATCTTTTGTTTTGGCAAACCCATACATTCAAATCATCGAGAGAGACAAACGAACACAAAATGCTCAAACAGACACAAAACACATACTAAATTTCGGAGAGATACAATGACCAACACATTTAAAAAAATCGCAATCGCAGCAATGGCAGCAGCTACAATGCTTGCTGGTGTTACATCATCAAACGCAAGCGGCATGAACGCTCTTGCTTCATTCAAAGCAGAAACAACAGTCGCAACCGTCGGCTTCTTTAAGAAAAACGGCAAATTCACAAACCGCGGCGTTGCAGCCGTCGGTGTAGGCGCTGCAGTTGTTGGTGGTCTACTTGCTCACAAAACAGTAAAGCACCGCAACAACCACCGCGCTCGTCGCCACTACGTAAAACCGCGCCGTCATTTTTCTAAGCCGCGTCGTCATTACGCAAAGCCGCGCCATTATTATGCAAAGCCGGGCCATTATTACGCAAAGCCACGCCACTATTACGCAAAGCCACGTCATGTTGCTAAGAAGCGTTACACACCACGCGTTTACAAGCCTGTGATTGCGTTTAACCAAAACGTTTTCAACCAACAAACATGGTTGAACCAGATTGGCTACAATGCAGGTGTTGCGGATGGCAAAATGGGCAGTAACACACGCACCGCAGCAATGCAGTTCCAACTTGCATACGGTATGCCTGCTACAGGTTACCTAACAGCACAGCAAACTGGCATTTTGGCTCAACAAGCTGCAACGGTTCTTGCACAAGGCTCACAACCAGTTGCTCCAACAGCATACGCACCGCAGGTACAATATGCACCAGCGCCAACAACACAGGTTTTTGCTAAACCACAAGTTCAGTATGTACCTGCACCACAGGTTCAGTACGCCCCAGCAAAACCGGCGCCACAGGTTCAGTATGTTGCACCTGCAAAGCCTGCACCAGTTCAGCCAATCGCTTACGCTCCAACTGCGCAGCCACAAGTACAATACGCACCACAAGCACAGTATGTGCCACAGGTTAAGTACTAAGAACTAATCACAACAATAACGAAAAGGCGGTGCTATAAGCACCACCTTTTTGCTGTTTAATATCTGAATTCTTATTCGTTCAGCCGATCAGTAAACTCTGGCGGCGTTTCAAGATCACCACGCCATTGCACCCATGCCAGAACGCCCTTGTCATGTGTTTGCATATTATGCGGTTGGTTGGCGGCGTGAAAAGCTGTGTCGCCAGCTTTCAGTAATTTTGGGGCATTGCCTTCTGTCGCAAACGCAGCTTCGCCTGCGATAATGAAATACAATTCTTCGGCGGGGTGGTGATGCCAAGGATAGTAGAGGTTGCCTGTTGAATAGACGATAAAACCGCGCGTTGTTTGGCATTTGAAGTGACCCTCTAAACCGAACAATTCGTAGACACAAAACCGATCCATGAATGTTTGTGCCAGATCCGTACCTTTGTAAGGTTCGCGCCAAAAGGCCTCATCTTTTAGATCGAGCAATGCTCGCCGTGCGTTATCAAAAGGTCCCGCATGCAAGCTCTCATCACTGTTAAAGTGTTTCACCGCTGGCATAAGACGTGGGGTCTTTGGTTCAAAACTAAGATCGCAACTGTCTGGAAAAGGAACAAAATCCATCAGCTCAGGCGATGCCTTATAGAAAGCTTCAACGGATGACAGAGCGGCGTCGAATAAGGTGCGCATTATCAAGCTCCCGCGATAGGTGTTTTACGTTTTCATCTGGACGAAACCAAAATTTGTGTGCTTTCTAGCAAACAGAAAAATGATACAGATAGAAGGCACAATTTCAACCTTCTTATCTCGCGAGGTTATTCAATGACTGGCTCTTTAAATTCATCTCAAACCGTTGTCATAGCTGGCGGCGGACAAGCGGGATTTTCCTGTGCTTCTAAGCTGCGTGAATTCGGTTTTGAGGGTCGTATTGTTATGGTTGCAGAAGAAAGCCAAGTCCCCTATCAGCGCCCACCCTTATCTAAAACCTATATGACGGGCGAAATGAGCTTGGAGCGTATTTTGCTACGTCCTGCTTCTTTTTACGAAGAAAAATCGATTGAGCTATTAAACAACACGCTGATTGAAAGCATCGATGCTGATAAGCAAACCGTTGCGCTTAGCAATGGCGATGCACTTGCATTTGATAAACTCGTTCTGGCAACAGGCGCTCGCCCGCGCACGTTGCCTGCTGCCATTGGCGGCGAACTCAATGGCGTTTTGACCATGCGCACCTTGGATGATGCAGACCGCATGGCGCCAGAGTTAAAAGAAGGGCGTCATTTGCTGGTTATTGGCGGCGGATATATCGGCCTTGAAGCCGCAGCCGTTGCCCGCAAGCTTGGGCTTGATGTGACGGTTATTGAAGCTGCTGAGCGAATTTTAAAGCGGGTCGCTTCTCCTCAAACATCAAACTATTTCCGCAATCTCCATACCCAAAATGGCGTAACTGTTTTGGAAGATACAGCCCTTGATTGTCTGCTCGAAAAAGACGGCCATGTGGCGGGGGCCAAACTCCAAAACGGTGATGAGATTGCAGCAGACTTTGCAATTGTCGGCATTGGCGTTTTCCCAAACCAAGAAATTGCAGAAGCGGCGGGTCTCACAGTTGATAATGGGATTGTCGTCAATGAACATGGCGAAACGAACAATGCGAATATTTACGCGATTGGTGACTGTGCTTCTATCCTTCACAAAGGCACTAGAATTCGTCTTGAAAGCGTCGGCCATGCGATTGATCATGCGATCCTCGTTGCTAAAAACATCTGCGGTCAATCTGAAACCTATTTGGCAAAGCCGTGGTTTTGGTCTGATCAATATGCGACCAAACTACAAATTGCGGGCCTTAATCTTGGGTATGATGATGTCGTCATCCGAGAGCTCAACGAAGGCTCGCAATCGGTTTGGTATTTTAGCGGCGATACGCTGTTGGCGGTTGATGCCATGAATGCCCCGCGTGACTATCTGGTTTCAAAGCGCATGGTGGAGGCTGGTAAATCGCCAAGCAAAGCAGAAGTTGCCGATCCCAATACAGATTTAAAGGCGCTATTGAAATAAGGTTGCAGTGAATTGTTTGACTGTTCTCTCTCCCCCGTCAGACTTGTATAAGACATGAAAATAAAGTTTGTTGGTGTGCTAACAAATCAGGGCGATGAATGACGAAGAAACACAAAACCCAAGTCGGGATTGTAGGCGCTGGCCCCGCAGGTTTGTTGCTCTCAAAATTGCTGGCAAATGTCGGGATTGAAAGCATCATCATTGACCGCCAAGACCGCGCTTATATTGAGGGCCGTATTCGCGCAGGTGTTATAGAATCGGGAAGTGTTGAAGCCATTCGTGAAGCAGGCATTGGTGAGCGCATGGACAGCGAAGGCTTGCCGCATGATGGTTTTGATATGTGCTTTGATAACGTGCGTCATCGTATTGATTTGAAGGGCCTTACGGGTCAAACCGTCATGGTTTACGGCCAGACTGAACTTACCAAAGATCTGTTCGAGGCTCATGCTGCGCGCGGGACGGAATTGATTTTTTCAGTCACAGAAACTGAGATTATTGAGGCAAAAAGTGATAGCCCTCTTATCCGCTTCACGAAGGATGGCGAAGCCCACGAAATTGAATGTGATTATGTGGCAGGATGTGATGGTTTTCGCGGCCCATCACGAAAGTCGATACCGAAAAATGTTTTGAAAACCTTTGAGCGTGTTTATCCGTTCGGTTGGCTTGGCCTGCTGGTTGATCAACCACCCGTTTCACAGGAGTTGATTTACTCAAACCACGAACGCGGTTTTTCGCTCTGTTCTATGCGATCAGCCACCCGCAGTAGATATTATATTCAGTGCGATATGTCGCAGAAGGTCGAAGATTGGTCAGATGAGCGGTTTTTTGACGAGCTTGAAAAAAGACTGGATACACAAATAGCGAGCCTCGTTAAACGGGGGCCATCTATTGAAAAAAGTATCGTACCGCTACGTTCATTTGTGGCGGAACCTATGCGTTATGGAAACCTATTTTTGGCAGGCGACGCGGCTCATGTTGTGCCGCCTACAGGGGCAAAGGGGTTGAACCTTGCCATTGCTGATGTGCGGCTGCTGTCCCACGCTTTGGAAGAGAAATTCAACAAGAATAACGACGCTTATATCGACAGTTATTCCACACGCTGTTTAAGCCGCGTTTGGAAAGTGGAACGCTTTTCTTGGTATATGTCGACCATGCTGCACCAGTTCCCAGAACACAATCCTTTTGAAAAAAGGATGCAATGGGCGGAATTTGATTATATCGTTCAATCTGAAGCGGCATCGCGCACGATTGCGGAAAATTATGTCGGCCTACCATTAAAGTTTTAAGGGAGCATGCGGGCACTATGCAATTTGCTAAAATCAACGGGGTGAACCTCCATTATCAAGTTATCGGCGCACCTGAAGGTAAACCTGTCTTGGTGTTTTCTAATTCTCTGGGCACAGACTTTAGAATTTGGCGCGACGTAATTGTGCGCCTTGTTGGTGATTTTGCCATTGTTACCTATGACAAACGCGGGCACGGTCTTAGCGATGCACCCGCCGCACCTTACCGAATGGCCGACCACATCGCCGATCTTGCAGGACTGCTTGATCATCTAGAGGTCAAAGACGCACTTGTCTGCGGCCTTTCCGTTGGCGGCATGATTGCGCAAGGTTTGGCGCTCGGAAGACCTGACCTTGTGAAGGCGCTGGTGCTTTGTGATACAGGCCATAAAATTGGCACAGAAGCCCTTTGGAATGAACGGATTGCAATTGTTGAAGAGCGCGGCATTGAGGCGATTGCTGAAAACATTATGACCCGTTGGTTCTCAACTGAGTACCGAACACCCGATAACCCTGATTATATGGGCTACCGTAACATGCTAACACGCACGCCTGTGCAAGGTTATGTCGGTACATCTTGCGCAATACGAGATACTGATTACACCCAGCATGTGCCAACTTTAGATGTGCCAACGCTTTGTGTTGTTGGCAGTGAAGATGGGTCGACACCACCAGAACTAGTGAGTGAATTATCAAGCCTTATTCCTGGTGCTTTGTTTGAAATGATTGACGGTGCTGGGCATCTACCTTGCATCGAAAAACCAGACGAACTTTCAAACTTGATGCAGCCCTTCTTGAAGAAAGCAGCCTCACAATGAGTGAGCGTTTTGACCAAGGCATGAAGACACGTCGCACTGTTTTAGGCGACGAACATGTGGACCGTGCCGAGGCAAACAAAACGCCGTTTGACGAACCCTTTCAAGAGTTGATTACGGAAGGGGCGTGGGGCCATGTTTGGTCAGGCGATCAGCTTTCTAACCGCGAACGCTCAATCGTCACGATTGCGCTACTTGCAGCGCTTGGGCACGACGAAGAAGTCGCCATGCACATCCGCGCAACACGCAATACAGGCGCAACCATGGAAGATGTTCGTGAGGCATTGATGCATGTGGCAATTTACGCAGGCGTGCCTGCTGCAAACCAAGCCATTAAAATTGCCAAGAAGACCTTTGCTGAGATGGATCAAGAGACCTCCTTATGAGTGATGCGTTTTACCCACGAGATTTAAATTGGCACCCAGCATCCTATTCACCGAAATATAAATCCACGGCCCTGCGCTCGCCACGCAAGCCTTTATTGGCATTTCCAAACACGCTGACTGAAAAGAGCGGCCCTGTCTTTGGCCATGATTTAATCAAGGAAGGCGACAACGACCTTGTCCATAATTATGCGAAAGCTGGCGAGAGCGCCATTGGCCCGCGCATTATGGTGCATGGTCAAATTCTGGATGAGAATGCAAAGCCAGTACCCAATGCGTTGATTGAGATTTGGCAGGCCAATGCGGGAGGGCGCTATCGCCACAAGAACGATAATTATCTGGGGGCACTCGATCCAAATTTCGCAGGCTGCGGCCGCACCATCAGTGATGCAGAAGGGCGTTATTCGTTCTTTACAGTGAAGCCTGCCGCTTACCCTTGGCCAAATAGTGAAAACGCATGGCGTCCAGAGCACATTCACTTTTCACTCTTCGGTTCAGGCTTTGCACAACGCCTGATTACGCAAATGTATTTTGAGGGTGACCCGCTCATTCCGCTTTGTCCCATTGTGCAATCTTTGAGCGACCCAAAAGCTGTTGAGCAATTGGTTGCGAAACTTGATATGCCTGCTGCCCACACAATGGATCGCTTGGCCTATCAGTTTGATATTGTTTTACGAGGCCGCAACTCGACCTTGTTTGAAAACAAGCTAGAGGGCAATTGAGATGATCAAAAACCGTCCTCATAAAGAAAGCCCATCACAAACCTGCGGCCCCTATGTGCATATTGGTTTGACGCCAAACTTGGTTGGCATTGAAGGTGTCATTGACCAAGACCTTGGAATGTCCATGCTGAGCGACAATACCAAGGGCGAACGCATTATTGTTAAAGGTCAAGTTTTTGCAGGCGATGGCACGGTGATACCCGATGCTTTGCTTGAAGTGTGGCAAGCCAATGTGGATGGGCTTTATGATGGCGAAGATTTTAAAGGCTGGGGGCGTCATCCTTGCAACCTTGAAACGGGAGTTTTTGAATTTGAAACCATCAAGCCTGGTTCCGTTGAAGGCCAAGCGCCGCATATTGCCTTTTGGCTCGTAGCGCGCGGTATGAGCATGGGTGTCTCAACACGCATGTATTTCCCCGAAGAACAGTCAAATGCAGATGACCCTGTGCTGGCTCTCTTGATGGATGAACCCGCGCGGTTAAACACAGTGATTGCCAGAAAAGACGGCAACACCTATCATTTCAACATCGTGGTTCAAGGGGAGAATGAAACTGTCTTCTTCGATATTTGATCACAAGGGTAAGCCTTGTATTTTGTGTTGCGCCATCACGGGTTCCGTGCCGCGCAAGGTGGATAATCCTGCCGTACCAACCACAGTGAATGAACAGGTTGAAAGCTCTCAAGAAGCGGTCGAGGCGGGGGCTTCTATTCTTCACTGCCATGTGCGCAATGATGATGAAACGCCAACCTCAGACCCAGATAGATTTGCAGCGCTTAAAGAAGGTTTGGAAAAACATTGCCCCGGCGCAATCATTCAATTTTCCACGGGTGGTCGTTCGGGCTCTGGCCGTGAGCGTGGTGGTATGTTGCCCCTGCGTCCAGATATGGCGTCGTTGACTGTTGGTTCAAATAATTTCCCAACCCGCGTTTATGAAAACTCCCCTGATCTGGTGGAGTGGCTATCAAGCGAAATGCGCACCTATGATGTGATGCCGGAGATTGAAGCCTTTGACCTCTCGCACATCATCCAAGCCGTGCGCATGCATGAAGCGGGAAAGTTTCCAAGAAAGCTCTATGTTCAATTTGTTATGGGCGTGAAGAATGCCATGCCCGTTGATAAGCACGTATTTGATTTCTACGTTGAAACCATGAACCGTCTTGCGCCTGATGCGCCGTGGTGTGCTGCTGGCATTGGGGCGGGGCAGGTGGTCGTCAATGAATGGGCGATTGCAAATGGCGGCCATACCCGTGCGGGCCTTGAAGATAATGTGCGCTGGGACCGTGAGACGCTTGCCCCATCAAATGCGGCACTCATCAAACGGGCGGCTGACTTATGCGAAAAATACGAACGCCCCATCGCAACCATCACTGAAGCCCGTGAGATTTTGGGCCTTCGCGCTGCATAAAGGGAAACCATGTCTTACACGCCGTTTAACGCTCCATTCTTATCTGGCCTTTTGGGCGATATGGAAATTGCAGGAGGCTTTTCCATTAAAGCAGACCTCGTTGCTATGTTGCGGTTTGAATTGGTTTTGGCAGAAGCGGAAGCGGCAACAGGTGTTATTCCAGCGGATGCCGTGGCTGCGATTAAGCAAGCGATTGATAATTTCGAACCCAATATGCCAGCCATTGCTGCAGCTATTGCTCGTGATGGGATGGTGGTGCCAGAACTCATCACGCAGCTGCGCGATGGTGTTGATGAACCGCATCGCGCCCATTTGCATTTTGGTTCAACCAGCCAAGATGTGATCGATACAAGCCTTGCGCTTCGTCTGGTCGAGGTGAACCGCCAATTAGAAACGCGTCTCAAAGAAGTGATTTCTCATTTGGAACGATTGAGCGAGCAATTTGGTGAAAACGAATTGATGGGCCGCACGCGTATGCAGGCAGCGCTTCCCATGCGGGTTGGGGATCGGTTGGAACATTGGAAGCGTCCGCTCGAACGGCATTTAATGTTGTTGCCTGAAATTAATCATCAAGCTCTATGCGTGCAGTTTGGTGGTCCGATTGGGACGCTTGGAAAATTGGGTGATAAGGCAGAGGCTACCCGTGCCGTTCTTGCTGAAAAGCTTGGCCTGCGTGACCCCGGTTATTGCTGGCACACGGAGCGCATTGGCATTGTTGATTATGCGCAATGGCTGGCATTTGTCACAGGTTCGCTTGGCAAGATGGGCCAAGATATTGTGCTTATGGCTCAAAATGAACGGGGTGAATTTCAATTCGAAGGCGCGGGCGGATCATCTGCAATGGCGCACAAACAAAACCCTGTTAAAGCAGAGGCGCTCGTAACGCTTGCTCGCTTCAACGCGACCCTTGCAGGTGGCATGCAACATGCCATGGTTCACGAACAAGAACGTTCAGGCGCTGCATGGACCTTTGAATGGATGATGATCCCGCAGCTATGCGTGGCAACAGGGGCAAGCCTGCGCAATGCGAGTGCGCTGCTTGAAAGCACCACCGCTATTGGAACGGCACCTTAATAATAAAGCGAAACGGCGTGTTTTGCTTCGGCGAAAAACAACCAACGTTCTGCGAACAGGCCAGCGACCATCGACAAGAATGCCAAGACCAGCAGAATTGTTGGCGCGCCTGTTATCCAAACAAGGGCTGCAATAATCGCAGGAACCAGACCACCCAATACTTTAGAAATCATCCGAAGCTTTTGCGCATGTTTGCGGCCAATTTGATGGATCATTTCTTTCGTCAAATAGTTCTCGCCTGTATGCGGACGCTCTAGCAATTTAACAGAGCCAATTGTTCCAAGTCCTGTTGCTGTACCCACATCAGAATTGGTGTCAGAAAACCCGACATTATCAGCCCGTTTCCACCACATATATTTCGCGCACCATGCAAGGATAATCAGACCAGCGGTGACTTTTCCAAGCGCTTCTTTATTGCCCGTGGTGAAAGCTGTTGCCAGAAGCAAGCCAGAGGCAAGGCCAAAAGCCACATAGCAAAGCGGTGTCAGCCATGTGTTCCAACTTGGCACCGTTTTAAGCTGCGCGTAAATCATAGCGGTTGCGAAAATGGTTAGAAGTGCAAGCGCTGCAAGCACAAGGCCCAACACAAGATGACGCTCACCATTAAACACCCAGTTTGCGCCGTAAAGGGCAAAGACCAAAAGCGTCACAACAGACAAAACACCTTCGCGCGAAAGCCATGAAGAACGCCATTGTGAAAAGGCTCGCCATGCCCGTTCTGGGTGGCCAAGGTGGAAGGTTGAAGAGATAAGGCCCGCAACAGCAAGGCCCGCCGCCACAACGCAAATCATAAAGGCAAAAACAGGTTCAGCAGGCAAAGGCAAGCCGAGGCCTAACATGGCCATCAGCCCAAAACCTGCACCAGACATAACGGTGAAGAAGATAACAGAAACGGCGGGATGCATTAGAGCGCCTCCAACATTTTGTCGACCCAGCCTAGAAGGCCGCCCTCAGCTTTAACAACAGGCGCAGTGAGAGCGGGCGCTTGATCTGGCCGCACTTTGGGCCGTGGTGGCAGGTATTTATTGACGGGGTTCGTGCCCATTTCTGGCATTAAATCAATGCCGCCGCGTTCCCGTGTCATAATGGAAACATCTGAATTAGGGTCAGCAAAATCACCGAAGTGACGGGCATTGGCAGGGCAGGTGCGAACGCAAGCTGGGGTGCGGTCTATTTCTTCAAGGTTTTCATTGTAAATGCGATCCACACAAAGGGTGCATTTCTTCATGACCTGCTCAACAGGGTCCATCTCACGGGCACCATAAGGGCAAGACCAAGCGCACAGACCACAGCCGATACATTTATCTTCGTCCACCAGCACGATGCCATCTTCTGAGCGCTTATAGCTTGCTCCTGTTGGGCAAACTGTCACGCACGGCGCATCATCGCAGTGGAGGCATGATTTTGGAAAATGGACGATGGAGGCAGGCGCGTCTTCTGGCGTTACCTCGAATGTATGAATGCGGTTAAGCCATGCCCCTGTCGGGTTGCCACCATAGGGGTCTTCATCCGACAAAGGCGCACCATAGCCGCCCGTGTTCCACTCTTTGCAGTTCACCACGCAAGCATGACACCCAACGCAGACATCAAGGTCAATGACGAGGCCGAGTTTCTTATTTGTTGAGGTCGGGAGCGCGGTCATTTCGTCCACTCCTTGCCATAAGACACGGTGTTATCACCACTAAAGCCAGCATTGCCTTGTGCATCAAATTGCGGTTCGGACACTTCGACTCCAGCTTCGGCCTTTTCAATTTTAACGCGCAAGTCAAACCATGCAGCTTGTCCCGTGATCGGGTCCGAGTTTGACCAACGAAGTCCGTCACCCTTTGGTGGCAATAGCTCGTTGATCAGATGGTTCAAAAGGAAACCTTTGGTTGCTTCAGGCGCATCCTTATCAAGGCTCCACGCACCTTTGCGTTTGCCAATCGCGTTCCATGTCCACATGGTTTTGCCGTTGACAGCATTCATGCGTTTAATCGGTACTTTGATTTTACCATGATAGGATGTAACCCAAGCCCAATCACCATCTTCAAGACCTTCTTGATCGCAAATTTCACCGGGCACATACATTGGATTATGACCGTGAATTTGGCGAAGCCATGCATTTTGTGACCCCCACGAATGGTACATGGCCGCAGGGCGCTGGGTGAGGGCGTGATACGGGAATTCTTCCTCATCAATGCCCGTACCTTCAAATGGCGGATACCAAATGGGCAGGGGATCAAAACAGGTTTGCACCCGCTCACGGTGACTTTCAGGTGGTTGCGGTTCCATCTTGCCTTCAGCACACAGTTGGAACTTGCGCAGCGGTTCTAGATAAAGCTGGAACACATTTTCCACGTGACCATCTTGCAGGCCCATCTCGACCGCGAAATCCTGCCAAGCGACATTGGCGTGCTTGTAATAAAGCGCTTCTTTTGGCACATGAGTTTCAGAGAAGCCGCCATTTTCGATGTAGCGATTAATTTGATCGGCGTTCGGTTCACCGCGTCCTGTTTGATCACCATTGCCGCGCCACCCTGCGAGCGGACCAATACCTGGTTTGCGCTGGTGGTTGGTGATGTAATCAGCGTAATCTTTAAAGCGTGGTGTGCCATCATCATTCACCATGCCGGGCAGGCCAAGGCGTGCGCCCAAATCAAGCAGCACAGATTGGAAACCGCGCACATCACGGTCTGGCGGAAGCACAGGCCAGCGGATTGCGTCGCACATGGCTTCTGGTTCTGAGATCGGGCGATCAAGCAGCGAAATCGCGTCGTGACGTTCGAGATAGGTTGTATCGGGTAAAATCAAATCAGCATAAGCCACCATCTCAGAGGAATAGGCGTCTGAATAGATGATCTTTGGGATCACATAATCACCGTTCTCGTCTTTGTCGGTCAGCATCTTCATAACGCCCGCCGAATTCATGGATGAGTTCCACGACATATTCGCCATATACATAAACAGCACATCAATGCCGTAGGGCTGGCGCGCATGGGCATTGGAGATGACCATATGCATCAGGCCGTGCGATGACATGGGGGCATCCCATGAGAAGGCGCGGTCGATGCGTTGCGGAGTTATGCCATCCTCTTCAATCAGCAAATCTTCTGGGCCACGCAAGAAACCAAGATGTGGGCCTGCAAGTGGTGCATCTGGTCTGCACCCACCATGGGGTTTTGGCTGGGCGCCAATAGGGCGCGGATAAGGTGGCTTAAAGCGGAACCCGCCCGGTGCATCAATGGAGCCAAGCAAAATTTGCAGCATGTGAATGGAGCGGCAGGTTTGGAAGCCATTGGAGTGGGCAGAAATACCGCGCATGGCGTGGAAAGCGACAGGGCGACCAACCATCTTGTCGTGCTTCTCGCCCTTCATGTCGGTCCACGGCTGATCAACAACCACTTCGCTCTTAAAGGCCGCATCGGCAATTTCTTGCGCCAACCGCTTTATCTGATTGGCAGAAACACCCGTGCGCTCGGACACGTTTTCCGGCGCATATTCATCAGCCAAGTATTTCTCGGCCAGTAGTTCAAAAGAAGGGCGCGCGGTTTTACCTTTGGCAAGTTTAACCTCGCCCTTCAAATGCGGCTTCACGCCCTTTTTGTTGTAAGCCACCGCTTTGCCACTATCGCGATCGAGCACCAGCGCGTTGCCCTCTTTATCTCGCGCAATCAACCCATGATCATCGCCATCAGGATTGTTAATCACGAGCCACGGGGCGTTGGTGTAGCGGATGAGGTAATCAACATCCACATGACCAGCTTTCAACAGTTCATGCACCAGCGACAAAACAAACAAGCCGTCTGTGCCAGGTGTGATGGAAACCCATTCGTCAGCAATGGCGTTATAGCCCGTGCGCACTGGGTTCACGCCGACAATTTTCTTGCCGCGTTCTTTCAGTTTTGAAAGGCCAATTTTAATCGGGTTGGAATCGTGATCTTCCGCCACACCGAAGATCATGAAGAATTCAGACTTCTCCCAATCCGGTGCACCAAATTCCCAGAAGGCACCGCCAAACGTGTAGATGCCACCCGCCGCCATATTGACGGAACAAAATCCACCATGGGCTGCAAAGTTTGGGGTGCCATATTGCTGTGCCCACCAGCCAGTGAAAGATTGTGATTGGTCGCGGCCTGTGAAGAAGGCGAGACGCTTGGGGTCATCTTTGCGAATGGCAGCAAGCCAATCTTGCGCCATGCCAAGCGCTTCGTCCCATTCAATCTCTTCAAACTTACCTTCGCCACGTTCACCAACCCGCTTCAGCGGCTTTTTCAAGCGTGAGGGCGCATAGTGCTGCATGATGCCCGCAGAACCCTTGGCGCACAAAACACCTTTGTTGATTGGGTGATCGCGATTGCCTTCAATGTAGCGAATTTTCGGCTTACCATCGGCACCATTGCGCAGGTGGACATTGATGCCACAACGACACGCACACATATAACAGGTGGTCTTACGCACCTCATCGGACACATGCGGCGATTTTTCTAAAATTGGGTCGTTGACCACCAAAACTTTCCTTCATTTTGGAAGATGTTAGCACGAAAATCGCACTTTATGACTTTTCGCAAAAAAAGAGGAGGTTTATCTACAGGCCAGATGAAGAAAGGTGATGAGCCAGATGAGGCGTTGCTGGCTGGGCTTTTACAAAAGGATGCTATGAGATAATTGCTTATCTGATCATCTGTTGTTTGCATTTATTAAGCGCGTTGTATCGCCATTTGTAAGTAAAAATATATTAACTCAAATGCGTTTCAATAAATTGTGGATAAAATATGGGCGATTATTATTTTTTCATCTCCAGTCGTCGTGCTGTTCTTTTCAGTGTGGGGAGCATGTTTTGCTAAAAAGCTTAATTTTCTTTATATTGGCTTTGCGATTTTGTGCCTGCCTTTCGTCGTTGGTGAGTACATATGGTATTTTGAGCCAATTGATACGAGCAAAGCGAATTATGATCTTTTTGCCGGAATGGGGCTCTTTTTTGCAGGGCCTTTTGCCGCAATCGGAGTACTAGGTTTTTTCTTATACATGGCGGTATTGGGGTTTATGTATATAGCGGACTTGGGATTTACGCAGTTGATGAAGACAAAAGAGTGATAACGTAATTTTGCATCTGCATTGATCGACAAGCCTTGATGAATACAAAAGCTCGTGTTTCGCTATCAGCGCTTAAACTGCCCTTGCTCAATGAAGTGTAGGGTTTGGCTAATCACCTTCGGGTTGTTCATCATGAAGGTGTGGGTGGCAGACAAGATGATATGGTCTTTCATGCCATCAACCTTGGTGCTTTCAATCGTCACCGCCCCATCATCTGGCCCCTTTAAGAGATAAGAGCCAACGGGATTAACCGAGCGTTTGCCCGCGATGACGCCGAGTTCGAATTTTACGGCAGGAAGCTTACCCGGCTTGCCTTGCTCACCTGTTGTGAGTGCAAGAAGAGCGGGGCCAGAGAGTTTCTTGAAAAGCTTCGTCTTGCCGAGCTTATCGACAATTGCGGAGCCATCATTGGGCGGCGCAAGCATGACGATGCGGCCGAGACGGTCGATTGACTGGCGCGCAAAATAATCCCGCACCAAAATCCCGCCAAGCGAATGGGTAACAAAATGAACATTGCCAGCCTTCCCCTCACAACGCTTAACCGCCTCAGGGATCGCAGCATTAGCAAGCGCTGAAATTTCGAGCTCTTTCGATGGATAACCCACCTTGGTGGTGTCAAAACCTTTGTGCTGAAAAACCTTCTCCATCACCGAAAACGAAGCCGGAGAACGCGCATAGCCATGGAGGAAGACCACACAATCCGCCATCGCAACCGTTGGTGCGAGGGTGAGCAGGGCGGTGAGGAGTAGGTGTTTCATGGGAAGTTATTTGGGGATGGAGGGAGAGGGTTTCAAGAGCAGCTAACTGGGATGCATGTTCTCATATCTAACGTGAGGCAGCATTTGGATAGAGCAGCGCGATCACCTCTCGCTTCATTGCTTGGGCAAGCGGGTCGTGGAAAATATCCAATGCTCTTGCCGCTTCCGCTTCAGATAACCACCCCGTATCTAACCTCCAATTGCGATAGAAAATCCAATCTAAATTATTCGATCTTTGAAACTCGAGACTCCTGCGCACCTTTTTGGCATCGATTGAATTGGGAGCGCGTAATTGTGGGCCATATTTCTCGCGTAGCACTTTTATTTCATTTTCCATTCTGACAGTGGCAGCATCCACATCTTCATCAGTGATGTTGATCATATTTTCGATTTCATCTCTTATTCGGTCAGGCATTTGTTCAACAGCATGGTTGATCGCGTTTTGAAATCGAGGATTGGTCTCAAAATCCAATGTCCATTCTTTTGGTGAAATACGCCATAAAACCGTTTCAGCACGAGCAGCCCATTGATCTTTTTCAATTAGGCCGAGGGCCGATAAGACAGATAGAAGTTCATCTCTAGCAAAGGCGTAGCCTAACCCGTATTTAGGCTGAAGGTTTGGATAAGGTTCTGGCAACCTATTTTTTATTTGGACTTGGAAATTCTTCAATTGCACATGGGCAGCTGCAGAGGAGCGATCTTTATAGCGATAGTTGATCAAGCCGTTTTGTCGAGCAACAACTAAGACTGCGAAGCACACGTCATCCCAACGGGGCAGCGTTTTCGGTATTTGAGGGTTCTCTATTCGATAAACTCTTGCGTCTTCTTCATATGCTTGCCCCAGCCCAATTAGCGCCATGCACCCCATTTGATAGGCAGAAATAAAAACGTGATCCCAACCACTATTGTCGTCAAGCTTTCGAATGTTGCTAGAGAGAAACTCGATGACTTCATCTGTCCACTCATCATTTGGGCCGTCGGCTGACATATTTGAAGCCTCATTGGTGAAACATTAGGCTATCTGGGTTCAAGGCAAATGATCCAACAAATTTGCATCATTACATTGATGATGCATGGCGCCTTTTGAATGTCAAACTCCCCCCACCCTTGCCTCGCCCAAAAATCCCGCTATTGTGCCGCGCAAACCCAGCACTTTATTTGGAGATCTCCCA
>JBDVXS010000085.1:0-19890 GCA_039964305.1 Hyphomicrobiales bacterium | reverse complement strand
CCTTAGAGCCTACATTCGGCGGTGTGAACCTTGAAGATCTCAAAGCGCCAGAGTGCTTCATGATTGAAGACCAGCTGCGCGAACGCATGAATATTCCTGTTTTCCACGATGACCAGCACGGCACGGCAATTATCGCAGCTGCAGCTGTTACCAACGCCCTCAGTCTTTCTGGCAAGAAAATTGGCGAAATCAAATTGGTTACATCGGGTGCCGGTGCAGCCGCACTCGCCTGCCTCAACTTGCTCGTAAATATAGGCGTTAAGCGCGAGAATATTTGGGTGACTGATATTGATGGCGTTGTTGCCATTGGCCGCGATAAGAATATGGACCAATGGAAGTCTGTGTTTGCACAGGATACAGATGCGAAAACCCTTGATGATGTTATTGAGGGAGCAGACGTATTCTTAGGCCTTTCTGCCGCCAATGTTTTGAAACCTGAAATGGTGAAGAAAATGGCTGATACGCCATTGATCATGGCGCTTGCTAATCCAAATCCTGAAATCATGCCAAACGAGGCGACCGCAGTTCGCCCCGATGCCTTGATTTGTACGGGCCGCTCTGATTTTCCAAATCAGGTCAACAATGTGCTTTGCTTCCCGTTCATTTTCCGAGGCGCTTTGGATGTTGGTGCAACAACAATCAACGAAGAAATGAAAATGGCTGCAACCAACGCGATTGCCGCGTTGGCACGTGAGGCTGTTGATGATGCAAGTGCAAAGGCGATGGGTGGAGAAATCCCACGTTTCGGTCCGGGATATTTGATCCCCTCACCGTTCGATCAACGCTTAATCCTGCGCATTGCACCAGCCGTTGCAAAAGCGGCTATGGATTCAGGTGTTGCCAAACGTCCGATTAAAGATTTTGACGCTTACCTCGCGCAGTTAAATCGTTTCGTTTTCCGTTCTGGCGTGATCATGAAGCCAATATTCGAACAAGCAGCCGCAGCCGATGCACGGATCATCTATTCAGATGGCGAGCATGAACGCGTGCTTCGTGCCGCACAAGTTATCATCGATGACGGTCTCGCAAAACCAATCCTAATTGGTCGCCCTGACGTTATAGCCCAACGTATCGAACGTTATGGCCTTCGCTTAAAACCGGACGTTGATTTTGAAATCATCAATCCACAACAAGATGAACGTTACCGCGAATACGTTGACTTGATGCTTGAACTGACCGGACGCAAAGGCATTACGCCAATAGCTGCTAGAAACTTGGTACGCACCAACACATCCGTTATTGCAGCCCTTGCCGTTAAACGCGGCGATGCTGACGCGATGATCTGTGGTCTTGAAGGTCGCTTTGCGCGGCATCTCAAAGTATTCAACTGGATCTTTGATCGCCGTGACAATGCACGTGACATCTCGGCCATGAGCTTACTGATTAATCAGCACGGCACATTCTTCTTTACCGATACCTATGTAACGGTTGACCCATCGGCGCAGGAAATTGCCGAAACAGCAAAGATGGCCGCAATTGAAATCGAACGTTTTGGTATTGAACCGCGTATTGCCTTATTGTCTTATTCAAACTTTGGCTCGCGCGACACCGCAGACAGCCGCAAAATGAGGGACGCATTAGAAATTCTGCAAGATATGGCTCCTGAGCTAATTGTAGACGGTCCAATGCATGCAGAAGCAGCCCTTAATCCCACGCAACGAAATCGTGTCATTTCAGACTCACCGCTCGGCGACAAACCAGCTAATTTGTTTGTCTTCCCAGATTTGAATGCTGCTAACATTACGATGACGATGGTGAAAGCCATGACCGACGCTCTTCATGTTGGCCCTATCATGCTTGGAACGAAAGAAGTTGGACACATCATAACACCGTCCGTTACCTCACGAGGCATCGTGAATATGACAGCGATTACGGCATCCGAAGTGGCGGCAAAGAAACGCGCGGATTAAATCTTCGCGTTTATTCTGCAAAACCCCAACCTTAGGTTGCATCAGCCTGTAGGTATGTATTATGTTGCTGGCGCGTGACAAAAATTCGAAATTGCTTGATCTGTTTAATCAAATATCAAGTGGTTTTTGATAGCTTCTCGCCAGCAATTGATCGATTGGTTAAATGGTACTGGGTTTGAGTGCACCGAACATAATAACTTGGCTGACTAAAAAGCTTACAAGCATTAAGCCCATGCTGTGTCTAGCAGGCCTTGCTGGGGCTTTTAGTCTGTCTGCAAGCCTGTTTGTTTCTGTGAATGAAGCGCACGCAGATGTGAACGCTTGCCGTGCTTTAAAAACCGAATTGGCTTCTTTGCGTTCGCGGTCTGTATCTGCGGCAGGTGGTGGCAATTCTTCAGAACGCAATCGATATGCCAAACTTGTAAAACGCCAACAGCGGGCTTTGCAATCAGCACAACGCGATGCCGTATCGCTTAAATGCATTACCCGTTCTGGAAAACGCACTGGCAAAGGGGCAGCCTCCTGTCCTGCCTTGATCTCCAAAATACGGAAGATGCGCCGCAACCTGTCCAAATTGGAAAAAAGGCGTGATCGTGCTTCAGGCGGTTCATCGCGCGGTTTAAGCCGTAGTGATATTCGTTCGAAAAAACGCTCATTAAAACGCAAGATTTCTCGCCTCCGCTGCTCGCAAGTCGAACAACGAGCAAAACGTGATGTGCGTGAGCGCAAACGTGCTGAGCGCCGCAAACGTAACCGTGGCGGCCTACTTGCCCGCATCTTTGGTGGTCAACGCCGCTATGCTGAGCCTGAAATTATTGAAGAGAAACAAGTCGAGAGACAGGTAAGCCGGAACCTTGGATCCGTCTATAGAACCCTTTGTGTGCGTATTTCTGACGGCTATTACTTCCCAGTAAGCTTTGCGACAACACGATCTAATTTTGATGTTGATGAATCAAAATGTCAGGCGAGCAATCCGAGTGAAGAATTGCGCCTTTTCGTTCATAGAAACCCGAGCGAAGAACCAGAAGAAATGGTTGATTTGACAGGACAGGCCTATTCGCAACTTCCTAATGCATTTTTGTACCGCACCAAATTCGTGGCTCCACGACAGTTTGCTAACGGCAATGGTTTAACGGAAGTTGCAGGTGGCAGAGTTGGTCAATTGCAAAAAGCTAAAGACCCGCGTTTCACGCCGTTTCAAAGCCTGTTTGGAGCGAATGGAGAGATTCTCGCAAAGCCATCTGCCAAGCCTGATTTATTCTCAGACCCTGACACAGCGTTTTCCATCGCCGGAAACTTCACGCTTAAACCTGTCAACAAAATCAAGAAAATCGCCAACGACAAAATCGCCGCTGCAACACCAAATCTTCAAAACGCAGAGGACGAAACTATTCGGGTAATCGGGCCAAAATTTCTTGGCGGCCAACAATCGGTAAAACTGCTGCTAGCTCCGGACCAAATTCAAGTCCAGTAATTGCACGGCGCAGCGGCATGAACAATTGCTTGCCCTTGCGGCCAGTCGCCTCTTTCAGCGCCGACGTCCAAACACCCCAAGTACCGCCGTCAAATGGATCATCAGGCAAAAGCTCTTTCGCTTTTACCAAGAATTCCATGTCTTCGTCGGAAAACTCTACCTTTTGCGGTGTGTTTATCGCATCCCACCATTTAGAGACTTCGCTGAACACATCAAGGTTGCCTGAAATCGCATCCCAAAACGCTTCACCGCCGCCAACGTTAAGCGCGTCCAAGCGTGGTTTTGCTTCTGCATAACTGATTTTGTGGACCAATTGCGCGTTGAGCTTTTTAACGTCGTCTGGATCAAACTTGGCCGCACTCTTCGTCACAATCGAAGGTTCGAATAGCTCAACAAGCTCATCAAGTGTCGCTTTTGGCTCTACTGGCAACGATGTACCAATGAGCGTTGCAAGTGACGCGACAGAACCTGCCTCATAGCCTTCTTCGCGCATGCTCTCTAGCGAAAGTGAACCAAGGCGCTTAGATAAGCCGCCGCCTGTTTTATCTTGCAGCAAATTGTGGTGGCCAAAGGCTGGCAATTCGTCTGTGCCAAGGGCTGCAAACACCATCAACTGCACTGCTGTATTTGTTACATGGTCATCACCGCGCATAATGGTGGTAACGCCCATATCAAGATCATCCACACAAGATGGCAGCGTATAAAGATACGTGCCATCGCCACGGATCAACACAGGATCAGACAGGGAAGACAAATCGGCTGTTTGTGGCCCACGGATCAAATCATCCCAGCGGCTATCAACACGCTTGGTTTCAAACGGGTCGCTATCGAAGTTTTTCAGCAAAAAGCGCCAATGTGGTTTTTTGCCTTCTTCTGCGAAACGGGCATGATCTTCTTCTGTCAGCTTCAAGGCTGAGCGATCATAGACAGGCGGCAGACCGCGCGAGAGGCGGCGCTTGCGTTGACGATCAAGTTCATCAGGCGTTTCATAGCAGCGATATAAAAGCCCCTGCTCCCGCAACGTATCAGCAGCCTCGTCATAAAGCGCAAACCGAGCGGATTGTTTTTCCACACGATCAGGCACAATGCCGAGCCAATCAAGATCAGCAGATATAGCATCTGCATATTCCTGTTTGGAACGTTCCGTATCTGTATCGTCAAAGCGCAAGATGAACGAGCCACCGTGCTTTTTGGCATAGAGATAGTTCAAAAGCGCCGTGCGGGCGTTTCCGATGTGAATTTTTCCCGTAGGGGATGGGGCAAAGCGTACTGTTGTCATGTGTGTCGAGTTACCGCGATCTTGAGCAAATGTCTACGACGAATTAGCGCCTTTGCCACGAAGAACATAATCAAGGACGCCACAAGGCAGTAAATCGCCATCACCTTAAGCTGAAATTCCAGTGAAATACCGAAATCAATCATGATCCCCGTCGCCCCTGGCCCTAACGCTGAGGCAAACACGCCAAGGGCTACCACGATAGATCGAACACTGCCCAAATACTTCGTGCCATAAATCTCAGGCCATAAAGTGCCCAGCATAGTAGACGACGCGCCATAGCTGATGCCAAACATGGCCATGAACACAAAGATGATCGCTTGATTATCAATGGAGGCCAGCAAGAAGCTTGCTCCCCCCATAGGCAACAAGACAATCGGCAATATACGCACGGCACTAAACCTGTCGATAATCACACCAAACAAGAGCGAACACACAACGGTCGAAATCGACATGACGAAAAATGAAGAGGCAAAAATATTCGCAGACCACCCCTTCACCTCTAACAGGTGGATTTGATGGAAATAAATAGTGGTGCCAATGAAAGGCGCAGCAAGCACGACAATCATAATGAGCCAGAAATAGACATCTTTGAGAACCTCTCCTCTGGTCCAGCTGTGGGCTGGTTGTTTGATGTCGTCTTCTGTCTGTAACGCTCCTTGTGGTGCCCGCTCCTGCTTCATCAAGCCATAAACGAGCGGAAGTAAGAGCAACAGAGCAGCGGCAGCAAACAGCCAGCTCTGCCGCCAGCCAAAGAGCGCAATCAAGGAGACAATGGTAATTGGTAAAATCGCCTCCCCCAATTGCAAGCCAGAGGTGGCTATTGAAACCGCACGGCCACGGTTAGAGGCATACCACCGGCCCATCGCCGTCATGGAGATGTGGGTCATCATCCCCTGCCCGAAGAGGCGCAGGCCGTAAATGGTGAGAAACAGGATAACCAGCGATTGCGCACTCCACATCATAATTGCGCAAAAAGCCAAGCCGATGAAAACCATTACAACGGTGCTTGAAACCGAACGGAAATCGACGATGCGTCCGAGAAATGGAAGAGTTGCCGCACTAAACAATGTTGCGCCCATATAGAGGCTGCCGAATTCACCGTGTGATAATCCGAAATCTTGGCGAATTGCGCCACCCGATAGGGCGATGAAATAGGTTTGTCCAACGCTTGAACAAAAGCAAAGCGCAAAACCACCAATCAACCAGCGAGCATTGGCCTGAAGGAAACGGATAAAATTCATGCCCCTTAATGGAACGCGAAAGCATCCATTGCAAGAACGGCAAATTCGGTTGACTTGTGAAGGCGTTCGCCCCGCCCATTTGCAGAGGCGCCAACGGCTACCATTAAGGGCAGAAAATGTTCAGCAGTTGGATGATTTTCGCGGGCAAATGGTGCTTTGGCTTCATAGTCTAGCAGCTCATCAACGGCACCGTCGACGATCTGCACATTAATCCATTCAGCAAACAACCGCGCCCACTCAATCTCTTGGTCAAACCTGCCATGTTTCAACCCTTGTGGACCGAACACTTCTGACAAGTTATGAGTCATTGATCCTGACCCTATGACCAGAATTTCTTCATCCACGAGAGGACGTAAGGCTTTTCCGATGTTGTAGTGGTGAGTTGCGGACAAATGTCGCTGCACCGAGAGTTGAACAATCGGTATGTCTGCGTTTTTGTATAGCAATGATAACGGTACCCAAGTGCCATGATCATATCCTCTCTTGCTCTCTAAGTCGCATTCAATCCCCGCATCGATAAGCAGGTCTTTCGCTTTATGCGCTATTGCTGGTGCCCCAAGGGCTGGGTAGTTCACGTCGTTCAATCGTCGATCAATCGGCCCGAAATCATAAATCATCTCAGGTGCGGCATCGCTGACAATGGCTGGACGCTTTGTTTCATAATGCGCAGAAGCAATGATGATGGCTTTAGGCGGCTTAAAACTATCAGCTGCACTCTCAAGAAACTGCTTTGCCACGGTATCGTGAAAAATCAGATCAGGAGAGCCATGCGAGATAAACAGTGATGAAGGACGCGCCATGTATCATTCCCTTGTTGCCTGCTCACCATAAATCAAAACCGATCATCCGTAAGGCACACAATTGCAGACACTTTGTTCACCGTTTGAGGAACAATCAATACGCTCAATCTGATTGTGGGTATTGCGGCAAGCCATCGTCTAACTCGTAGTAATCACCTTTATCCGCGCAAAATATGTGAGCTTGAATTTTCAATCTGGATGGCTCGTTCACGGAACCTGCGAGGATAGATAACGTTTCGCTATCATCCTCAATCCAAAAAAGAGCTGAGCCACAAATTGAGCAAAAATGGCGGGAAGCAGAATCAGAGGCGCGGAAAACCGTGATATTCTCTTCACCGCTAATCGTCACATCCGCCTTCTTAGCATTGGTCGCAGCATAATAATGGCCAGACTGCTTGCGGTATTGCAGACAATGGCAAACAATCACATCCCGCATTGGTCCGTTGACTGTGTAAGTCACCGCCTCACAATAACAACCACCCGTTCTGATTTGATCGTTGGACATAGCTTTTTCCCCATTTTGAAAAAGCCTAGCTGAACAACGGTAATAAGCGAGTTCAAAATTTTGATGCGATGATCAATTGTACGCATACACGTCTTTAGATGAACCGCTTTTGACTTGACCGTGATTGGCTTGATCTTGATGCTGAGCGCAACTGACAAAAAGGATATTTCATGCTCCGCATAATTCTCGCTTTCGCTCTCTCTCTTCCCGCGCTTACGGCTTTGGCTGGGCAGGTTACATTTCCTTCGAATGACGGACTTAAGATCACGGCGGACTATGAAGAGGCAAGCAATGGCACGACAATCGTGCTGTTCCATCAAGCAGGCTCAAGCCGCGGTGAATATAAAACCATCGCTCCACGCCTAAACAAACTGGGCTACAACACTTTAAGCGTTGATCTGCGTTCTGGTGATGCCTTTGCAGGCGTGAAAAACGAGACAGCAGCTCGCGGTGCCACGGCTGGCAAAGGCTCTAGCTTCTTGGATGCGAAGCCAGATATGTTGGCGGCAATCACTTACGCGACAACGAGATCAGCCACGAAGAAGGTAGTGATTTGGGGCTCATCTTATTCAGCAGCACTTAGTCTGGTGATTGCCGGTGAGGGAAAAGCCAACATTAGCGGTGCCCTCGCCTTTTCACCTGGCGAATATTTACCCGGCGTTTCCGTTGAAAAGGCGGCTAGCACGATCGCCATTCCCACCTATATGAGTTCTGCCCGATCTGAGGTGCGCCAATGGCAGCCCTTCTTAAAAGCTGTAAGCAATGTCCAAGCGGTGGGCTTTAAACCGCAAGGCGACGGACGCCATGGTTCCTCTGCTCTCATTAAAGGACGGTCATCCAATGCATCTGAATATTGGCAGAGCGTTGAAGCCTTCTTGAAGAAACATTTCTAAGGAGAAACTCCAATGAAACTGACACGAAGAAACTTCCTCACCGCCTCCGCTGGTTTTGCCCTCGCACCATTTACAGCAGGCATAGCATTCGCCAAAGGCCGTATTTTCAACTCAGGTGGCAAGGCCATTCGAGGTTATGATCCCGTTGCCTATTTCAAAGTTGGAAAGCCCGTAAAGGGCAAGGGTAAGTTCTCGACCAAATGGCAAGGCGCTACATGGCGATTTGCCTCTCAAGAAAACTTGGACGCTTTCAAAAAATCACCGAAAAAATTCGCCCCCGTTTATGGCGGCTACTGCTCATGGGCCATGTCACAAGGACGCATCGCCACCACGGTGCCTGAAGCATGGGATATTGTGGGTGGTAAGTTGTATTTGAATTTCAGTCTTGGCATTCGCCGTAAATGGCGCACCGATATTCGAGGCCACATCAAACAGGCAAACCGCCATTGGCCAAAAGTATCCAAGACCCTCTAAACAAAACGGGCGCCCTTAATCAAAAGAGCGCCCGTTTTTAATTACGTTTTTTAGTCCGCTTAAGAAGCGATTTTTACCGCATTCTCGTCACGATCTTCTTTGATCAACTCAGCAACCAAGAACGCCAGTTCAAGCGCTTGGTGCGCATTGAGGCGTGGATCGCAATGGGTGTGATAGCGGTCTTGTAGGTCCGTATCAGAGATTGCGCGCGCACCACCAGTACACTCGGTTACGTTCTTACCAGTCATCTCCACATGAATGCCGCCCGCATGGGTGCCTTCTGCTTTGTGGATAGCAAAGAAGTCTTTGACCTCCGACAAGATGTCATCGAACGGACGCGTTTTATAACCCGTGCTCGCTTTTACCGTGTTGCCATGCATTGGGTCACAAGACCAAACAACTGTGCGGCCAGATTTCTTAACGGCTTGCACAAGCGCTGGTAGATGGTTTGCAACTTTGCCTGCACCAAAACGAGCGATGAGCGTGATGCGCCCTGCTTCGTCTTCTGGGTTCAGTGTTTCAATCAACTGCACCAACTCATCAGGATCGATAGACGGGCCGCATTTCAAGCCGATTGGGTTTTTGATGCCACGGAAATATTCAACATGGGCATGATCTGGTTGGCGTGTACGGTCACCGATCCAAAGCATATGGCCGGATGTTGCATAATAATCGCCAGAGGTTGAATCAACCCGTGTGAAAGCTTCTTCATAATTCAACAAAAGCGCTTCGTGGCTTGTGAAGAAATTGGTTGAGCGAAGCTGTGGTGCGGTGTCAGCATCAATGCCAACGGCTTTCATGAACTGAAGCGCTTCGCTGATTTTATCAGCAACGTCTTTAAAACGCTCTGACTGTTCGCCCTCAACAAAGTTCAGCATCCAGCCGTGAATGTGCTCAAGGTTGGCATACCCGCCTTGCGCGAACGCACGAAGAAGGTTCAACGTTGCCGCAGACTGGCGGTATGCCATCACCAAACGTTCTGGGTCTGGCACGCGTGATGCTTCGTTGAAATCGATATTGTTGATGATGTCGCCGCGATAGCTTGGCAGCTCCACACCGTCGATTGTTTCTGTTGGAGCAGAACGAGGCTTAGCAAACTGGCCTGCAATGCGGCCAACTTTAACAACTGGCTTGCCTGCGCCATAGGTTAGCACAACTGCCATTTGCAAGAACACGCGGAAGAAATCGCGTACATTGTCTGGGTGGTGTTCAGCAAAGGCTTCAGCACAATCACCGCCTTGAAGCAAAAACGCCTCGCCGCGAGCAACTCTACCAAGTCTCTCTGTTAGTTGGCGCGCTTCACCAGCAAATACGAGCGGTGGATAGCCTGCAAGACGACCTTCATAGTCTTTCAACCGATCTTGGTCTGGGTAATCAGGCACTTGAAGGATTGGTTTATCTCTCCAAGATGATGGCGTCCACTTGCTATTCATTGGTCTAACTCTTTTATCTTTATGGCTTTTTACAAAAGCCAAGTAATACTCACGCAGGCGTTATATACAACTCTACCAACTATTTCCAGCAAACATCGTATGCTTTTAGTTGGGCGTCAATCAATTCAGTCTCTCGGGAGCTTAAAACAATTGATCGAGGGTAAATTGGTTGGCTGCGATCATTCAAAATCGGTACGTGCCAACCGTCTGTTGTTTCAAAAAACGCTCCCAGCGCTTCCTCGCCGAACCGATGGATGACACCTTGTAAAACGCAATCAACATAAGAAAGGCAAATCGGCGCATCAGCACTGCCCCAATCGCTATGTTCTTTCAGCGCTTGATAGACGTATGAAGCTTGGCGATTGCCTGATTGTGTTTCCACTTCAACGTCCAATCGCTGATAGCGCACTTCTCGCTCATCGAGGCTTGCAAGATTTCCAACGGGCTCTTCCACCAACACACCTGCAATGGAACATTGAGAGTCAGGGCGAACGCTTAAAGCACAGATATTGTGTGTTGCATCCCATGAGGTGCTGAGTGCCCCTGTAACCCGCCATTCACGTCGCCAGCCATTCAGGACAGCATTTTGCGCTATGAGCGCTGGTGGGCGGGTTTGGTCGTTGATGAGTGAGCCATAGCCGAAATAGTGAAATGTCTCACTCATCTGATCGTAAACGCCTTTATTTGCGTATTTGCTTCGTTGGAGAACGCATTGTCACCAATTCTTCCGCAGCCGTTGGGTGCACAGCCATGGTGTTATCAAAGTCAGCCTTGGTTGCACCCATTTTGATGGCGATTCCAACCAGCTGAGACATTTCACCTGAATCAGGTCCGACCACATGGCAGCCAACGACTTTGTCCGTCGCGACATCCACAATAATCTTCATCAACATTTTCTCATCACGGCCCGGCAAAATATTCTTCATTGGGCGGAAGGATGAGCTGTAAATATCGATATCGCCGTAAAGCTCTTCAGCCTCTTCTTGGCTAATACCAACCGTGCCAATTTCAGGCTGTGAGAAGACGGCTGTTGGAATGGTGGAGTGGTCAACAATAATGTCTTTGCCACCATAAACCGTATCAGCAAAAGCATGGCCCTCACGGATTGCAACAGGCGTTAGATTGACGCGGTCTGTTACGTCGCCAACAGCGTAGATACTGTCCACATTGGTTTTGGAATAGGCATCCACCTCAATCGCGCCGCCTTTGTTCAGTTTGACCCCTGCTTTATCAAGGCCGAGACCTTCAATGGCAGGCACACGACCAAGGGCGAGCATGGCTTGGTCAACAACCAAGTTCTTACCAGCTGTCGTGGTAATGTGCAGGCCATCGCTCTTTTTCTCAACTTCATCAATGCTGTCATTCAAGATGATGTTGACGCCTTTTTTGGTCATTTCATCGAATAAGAACTGGCGCACCTCATTGTCGAAACCACGGAGAATTTGTTCGCCGCGATAGATGAGATGAGTTTCAGCACCCAGTCCGTTGAAGATGCTGGCAAACTCGACCGCAATATAACCACCGCCTGAAACGATGACGCGTTTTGGCATTTCTTCAAGGTGGAAAACCTCATTGGAAGAGATTGTATGCTCAACACCTTTCAAGCCAGAAAGAACGCGCGGTGTGCCCCCTGTTGCGACCAAAATGCGTTTTGCCGTAATGGTTTTATCAAGACCAACAAGATTGACCGTATGCCCATCAACGAGCTCTGCACGGCTATCAAAAATTTCAACACCAGAACCAGCGAGGTTTTTGATATAGATGCCATTCAAGCGGTCAATTTCAGCGTCTTTGTTGGCAATCAACTTGCCCCAATCAAAGCTGCTTTCCGGTTTTGACCAGCCATAGCCTTCCGCATCTTCAAAGTATTCTGGAAAATGTGAGGAGTACACCATCAGCTTTTTTGGCACGCAGCCACGAATAACGCATGTACCACCGACACGGTATTCTTCTGCAATGGCGACCTTTGCGCCATATGTGGAAGCGATACGCGCCGCTCTAACTCCACCAGAACCTGCCCCGATCACGAAAAGATCGTAGTCATAATCAGCCATTACAATATCCCTTGCTTATAGTACCAAACCCATTTTGGGAAAGGTGTCGTGTTCATTTCTTTACTCACGTAGAGCATACTCGGCCTATATAGTAAGCTTTAAAGTTGATGCCCTTGTTTTTTTAATTTTTCAGTCACAGCACGCACCATTTCTACGCCCATCTGCTGGCCCCATTGGCGAGCAATGTCGAGACCTGCTGAAATCAATTCTGTGTTAGCTTTCGCAAGCTTAGTTCCTGTTGGCGTTGCAAAAAAGGCAGATATGTCGCGCAGTTCCTGCACGCTAAAGCGTTCTGCCCAACTTCTTGCAATCAACAAATCAAGCTCTCCTTGGCGTTCAACCAGAGCAAGCGCCACATCATCGACCGCTTTCTCAATGGGGTCCTTTAGCTTCGGTGACCGCTCGGTCAGTCGCGCCTTTACCCTTCGCGCTAAGTTGGGAAGCACTTCACCATAAGCCCGCGTAGTTCTGGTGATGAAGACAGTTTCAAAGGCAATGTTCAAATGGCGTTGTGAAATTTCAGGTTTCTTGGGTGTTTCTGCACCACTGCCAGCGTCTTGAGCATTGGCACTGCTTGTAGCAGCAAAGCCCAATAACACCATCAGCAAAGCAAATAGTCGAAACACGAAGCTCATCCTTTAAGATTACCTATTTAACGACGAAGCACTTTAACCCCATCATTTGATGAAACAACCGCCGCTTGAGCAATATCGAGAAAGAAACCATGTTCAACGAGACCCGGCACGTTGGTTAGGCGCGCCACAAGACTTGCAGGGTTTTTGATAAGCCCCATTTTTGCGTCAAAAATGAAATTACCACTATCGGTTACAACACGCTCGCCATCACGCTCACGCAAAACAAGCTCCCCATTCAAGCCTTCCGCCTGAAATGCAGCTTCCAGTCCCTCTTTTGTTGCTTGAAGGCCAAAAGGTACGACTTCCAATGGAATTGGGAACGCGCCCAATGTATCAACCAATTTGCTATCGTCAGCAATCACCAGCATATAGTCAGAGGCACAAGCGACAATCTTCTCACGCAAATGAGCACCGCCGCCGCCTTTAACAAGCATAAGGTCCGGCCCGATTTCATCCGCCCCATCAATGGTCAAGTTTAACTTTGGCGTTTCATCAAGCGTTGTCAGCGGAATATTATATTCCTTGGCAAGTTTCGCCGTTGCCTCAGAGGTTGGAACACAAACGATATCCAACCCATCAGCCACAGCAGCACCCAAAAGGTAAACGAGTTCATTGGCGGTAGACCCCGTACCAAGACCAAGTTTCATGCCGGGCTTTACCCAATCCATTGCAGCTTCTGCTGCCATCTCCTTTAGGTTTACACCCATGACGTAAAGCGCCCTGTTCGTTTAGCTATCAAGACCTGACATCAGCATGTATTTCATCTCGATAAATTCGTCCACACCGTGATGTGAACCCTCGCGGCCAATGCCTGATTCTTTAACACCACCAAAAGGCGTTTCTGCAGAAGCGAGAATACCGACATTGATCGCAACCATGCCATATTCTAATTCTTCCGCAACACGCCATACGCGGCCAATATCGCGGGAATAGAAATAAGCAGCCAAGCCAGCAGACACGTCATTAGCAAGACCGATCACCTGCTCTTCTGTGTCGAACTTGTAGACGGGCGCAAGTGGGCCGAAAGTTTCTTCCGTGCTCACACGCATTTCGCGGGTCGCGTTGGCAACAATTGTTGGCTCAAAGAATGTGCCGCCTAGATCATGACGATTTCCGCCCGTTAGCAACTCACCACCTTTTTCAAGCGCGTCTTGCACGTGGCTTTCGACCTTCTTCACCGCATTTTCGTTGATAAGTGGGCCTTGTGTTACGCCTGCCTCAGTACCATCGCCAACTTTCAAGTTTTCAACGGCGACTTTTAGCTTTGCCAAATACTCATCGTAGACACCTGCTTGCGCGTAAATACGGTTCGCACAAACACAGGTTTGGCCAGCGTTTCTAAATTTAGAAGCAATCGTGCCTTCAACCGCTGCATCAATATCTGCATCGTCAAACACGATGAACGGCGCATTGCCACCAAGTTCCATACCAACACGCTTCACAGTGCCAGCAGCTTGCTTCATCAAGAGCTTGCCGACGGCTGTCGAGCCCGTAAAGCCAACAAAGCGCACGGTTTGATTTTCGCACATTTCCTTGCCGATTGCTGGCGCGTCACCTGTGATAATATTCAACACACCTGACGGAATACCCGCACGTTCTGCAAGGGCAGCAAGCGCTAGGGCTGTCAACGGTGTGTCTGGTGCTGGTTTGATGACTGCTGTACAGCCAACTGCCAAAGCCGGAGACACTTTGCGGGTAATCATCGCGGCGGGAAAGTTCCAAGGGGTGATCGCGGTCACAACACCGATTGGCTGCTTGGTTACGAGAACACGGCTATCGGGTTTGAATGTAGGGATTGTCTCACCATAAATACGGCGGGCTTCTTCTGCATAAAATTCAACGAAGGAAGCAGCATAACCAATCTCACCCTTTGACTCGGCCAAAGGTTTGCCTTGCTCAGTTGTCATGATCATCGCCAAATCATCGACGTTGTCCATAATCAAATCATACCATTTGCGCAAAATAAGGCCGCGCTCTTTGGCCAGCATTTTGCTCCACGGTTTAAAAGCAGCATGAGCTGCTTCAATGGCATCGCGGGTTTCAGCAGTACCAAAATTCGGCACTTTACCAATCACGTCGCCATTTGCAGGATTGGTTACAACATCAACACCATCGCCAACCCACGCGCCATTAATGTAACATTGGTTCTTCAATAGGCTTGGATCGTTCAACTGCATTTTCTCACTCCCGCAAATATTTTCCTTAACCCCACTATCACGGAGATTGCTACTGCGCCAAGAAAAATGCGGATTGATGAACAAAGAAACTTGCGAGGCTCCACGCCATGCTGTAGCCGAGAGGCATCAGTTCCCAAACCAAAAGGACTTTTCATGCCTTCTCCAGCCCGATTAGATAAGTCAATTGTCGTTTTTGATCTCGATGGAACTCTTGTTGATAGTGGCCGTGATTTAATCGCCACATTAAATCGTGTGATTGCAACGGACGGGCTGCCTGCTATCGCAGATGAGCATGTTGGGCACCTTGTTGGGCAAGGCTCATTGAAAATGCTGGACAAAGCTTATCGACATTATGAGCGACCGCTTGAAGGTGACCTAAAAGAACGGCTGCACAAAATGTTCTTGGAAAGTTATGAGGCCAACATAGCCGTTCATACCATTCCGTTTGACGGCGTTATCGACACGCTGGAAGCACTGAAAGAGGACGGATGGATTTTGGCCGTTTGCACCAACAAATATGAGGGCATGTCAAAGAAGCTGTTGAAAATTCTAGAAATGGATCATTATTTCGCAGGCATTTGTGGTTCAGACACTTATCCCGTTAGAAAACCAGACCCTAAGCACTTATGGGGAACCATCGAAGATTGTGGCGGTGCCTATAACCGCGCCATTATGGTGGGTGACAGCGCGACAGACGTGAATACAGCCAAAGCCGCTGATATTCCAGTAATCGGTGTACCGTTTGGCTATACAGATATTCCGATGAAAGACTTGGAACCTACCCGCTTGGTTGAACACTACCGCGATATGAGAGCGGCAATCGATTCCATCGCAGCCGATTTCACATAAAAAAACGGCCCCCAAAGGGACCGCTTTAAAATTGTGTATTATCGGCTTTGCGCTAGGCAGTTTTACCGATGCAAAAATGACCGTGGCGAACATCTTTGATGTTCATTGCCAAACGACGGGTCATTGATGTTGTCCAGTAGTAGCCGTAGTCACGCTCACATTTGTCTTCAAAACCACAACGCTTGAACATATCGACCCACCCTTGTTCTGAGTGGAAGCATACGCCAACACCAGCAGTGTTTGCGCGGCTTTTAATAGCTTTAACAACCAATGGATTGCGGCAAGCTGTTAGCTCATAAATCAAACGAGACGGCGTGTCGCTACCGACCATGCTGTTATACATGTTTTCGCCAATTGAAATGACACCACGGTCTGACAAAAGATTACCAAAACGACGAAGCATTTCTTCTTGGTTTTTCATCGTGTCTTTGTAGTTGTCTGCAACAAGGTGATGGAGCAGCCAGTTTACAGAGATGATGTCGAACTTTTGACCTTCGAGGATTTCGTCCGCCTTCATCACATTGCCTTTAACAAGTGATTTGCGGTCATCTTCAACGTTACGCTCAAGAAGGTAGTCAGAAATATCAAGCAGCGTCACATCTGCATTTGGCATGTTGCGCAACACCCAATCTGAGAAAGTGCCATTGCCGCCACCAGCATCAAGAACACGAATTGTGTCTTCACCTGGGAATAATTCTTTATAACGCGCGAGCTTTTCTGTGTACTCCAGCGGCGTGTGGTATTCGACGTCAAACGCCGCATTTTGATCCTCATCGAGGAATTCTAAATTGTCTGTTGTTTCAGCAATTGCCATGCCCATTTCCCGTGTATAATTTTCGTACCCAGCCGTGAACTTAACAAATGCTTCTTGACCCTCGGTTTAAAAGCTTGGTTAATTATCAACTAACATTCATTAATCGCTCTTTCTGATCTCACCGCATTTAACGCGACCACAGATTGACTTTGGTGCACATCATTTTTCATGAAATTGAGCAAGCGAGCGAGAGGCAGTGGTTTTGCAAAAAGATACCCCTGCCCAACCTTGCAGCCTGCGTCGTATAACATGCGCGCTTCTTCTTCGCTCTCAACCCCTTCTGCTACCGTGCTGTAGTTCATCGCCTTTGCCATAGCGATAATAGTTTCAACGATTACCCTCGAATCTTGCTCATGGCACATGGTGGACGTGAAAGAACGATCAATCTTGAACACATCAAAGGAGGCGCGGCGCAATTGTGAGAGATTGGAGTATCCCGTGCCAAAATCATCAATAGCAAAGCGAACACCATCTTCTTGTAGTGGTGCTATTTGCCCAGCACAGACCTCTGGGTCTGCCAACGCTATTGTTTCTGTCACCTCTAGCTCCAACATAGAAGCTGGCAAGTTCGCATCCAATAAGGCTGCTCGTACTTCCTCTACGAAATTAGCGTTTTCTAACTGGACCGCAGAGACATTGATGGCAATCGGTATATGAAACCCACGGCTATACCAATAGGCCGCTGCCATGATTGAACGCTTTAGGATCCAAAGGCCAAGCTCAATAATCAATCTGCTTTCCTCGGCAATGGGAATGAACTCTGACGGCAAAACCATCCCGCGATCAGGGTGCCGCCAGCGCACCAATGCTTCTGCGCCCACCACACGGCGGGTCTTCAAATCGACTTTTGGTTGGAACACAAGCGATAGCGCATTGGTTTTGATCGCTTTACGTAAATCGGCTTCCAGCACCATGCGTGTTTGCGCTCTTTTATCCATGCAATCGGAGAAGAAACGATAGGAAACCCCGACTTCTCGTTTGGCATGATACATAGCCAAATCAGCAGAGCGTAAAATATCGCTCATTGAATCACCATTTTGTGGGCAAATCGCAACGCCGATACTGATGCTGACAACGATGGAATGATCATTCACCCAAATTGGTTCATGCATAGCGCAATTAAGCGCCTCGATGATGAGTTCGATATCACTCGCGCGTTGGACGTCATGCAATAACAGCGTATATTCATCACCACCAAACCGACTGAGTATCGCGGCATTGGTGACTTCATCATTATTGCCACATGGCATTTTGTTCTCTGAGCGATTGAGGTCGCAGATCACTTTCTTCAAGCGATTTGCCACTTCAACCAACAAATGGTCACCAGCATCATGGCCCAAAGTGTCGTTGACCCGACTAAAGTCATCAATGTCCAAGAAGCAGACCGCGAAATTCGTCCCGATGTTTTGTTGCTGGAAATGCGCGGCTTCCATGTGCCGATTAAACAACGCGCGGTTTGAAAGCCCTGTTAAACTATCCTGATATGCAAGCGTTTTAGTACGACTGATACTGTCACTAAGCTGGCCTGCCATATTCTGAAAGGCGCGACTTAGGCTTGATATTTCGCAAAAGTGGCTGTGCTCAATTTCAATATCAAGATCGCCGCCGGCAATTCGTTCGCTCGCCAGTTTCAATTCATCAAGCGGCTTGATGACCCGTTTGGTCATAAAAATAACCAGCAGAATAATGATTAAGAACATCGGCAAAGTGGTCAGCGCCTCACGCATTAAGATGCCGGAGAGCAACTGCCCGCTGCTTTCCATTTGCCAACCAATATAAAGCGCCCCTGCCTGCTTCTCTCCAACGACAATGGGAATAACCAAGTGATAGGCTTGTTCTGTGATCTTTGACGAATTGATAAGCTGGATGGCTCCTTTTGCCAAAAGCTGTTTCACCAACAGATCACTTTCAGGTTTGTAATAAGCAAACTCTAAGTCTTCGATCAATGTGGACGTAAACGCGATATAGTTCACGTTTGGCTGCTTCGACACATCGTTCAACAATAGAGACAAATCATGGATGGTATAATTTTCAAGATGAGTGCTAATCGACCGCGCCAACAATTGGCTGACCGTGTCAGCTTGTGATGTGCGAAGCGCACGGTTTTTCTGCAACTCAGCGCAGGTGTCAATCCAGACCGCCAGTCCAGCACAGCCAATAACAATCACACTGACCAGCAAAACGAATTGCAGTTTCAGGCTTCTAAAAACATTGATAAAGCGGAAGACCCTTGTGTCCTTCGCCTTACCCCCAAGTTTAACGGGTGGCGAAGATACAGGTATAGCTTTTCGAACCATAAGTTTCGTCCATCAAAAAGCCACCTTGAAAGAGAACACCTACAATAGAGGATGCTTTCCTAACATAAGTTTTATAACATCGAGAAAATTTGTTCGATTCTATGAATACAGACAATATAAGAACACTTCGCAATGTTTGTTCTATTTTTGTTCTTTACATCCACTCAAGTGTGGATATAAATGTGGGTAACGAGGAACAAAAAACGTACACAAAATTTTATCTGGGGGTGTAGCGCAACAATGCGCGAGTCAGATACGAGTTGTTAACTTTTTTGATGGCGAAAATTCCCTATGAGCGCAGAAAAATTTGAAGACCTCTTTTCCAGTATTCCAACGGATATTACTGATTTGCCACCGTCAAAACCGGCGACGGGTGACGCTGTGAAAAAACCTGCGCCAGAAGTAACGCAGGAAACGGCCCCTGTTGCTGCCCCTGTTGCTGCAGCACCCGCTGAACCCAAAGCCACACCAAAACCCGCAGCCCCTGCCCCAAAAGCTGCAAAGCCCAAAGCGGCTCCCTCTGCCAGCAAGCCTAAGACGGGTGGCGAAGGCGATTATACGGCGGCTGATATTGAGGTGCTGGAAGGTCTTGAGCCTGTTCGCCGTCGTCCGGGCATGTATATTGGTGGCACGGACGAAAAAGCGCTGCACCACCTGTTCGCCGAAGTCATCGACAATTCGATGGATGAGGCTGTTGCTGGTCACGCAAGCTGGATTGAAGTTGAGCTACATGATGACGGTTCACTCTCCATCACAGATAACGGGCGCGGCATTCCCGTCGACCCGCATCCAAAGTTTAAAGACAAGTCAGCCCTTGAAGTGATTATGACCACGCTACACGCAGGTGGTAAATTTGATTCCAACGTTTATGAAACCTCCGGCGGTTTGCACGGTGTTGGTATTTCTGTTGTCAATGCGCTCTCAGACCGTTTGGTCGTTGAAGTGGCCCGCAACAAAACACTCTACCGCCAAACCTTCTCTCGCGGGATTGCGCAAGGTGGCATCGAAAACCTAGGCGCTGTGCATAATCGCCGTGGCACCAAGGTGTTGTTCCA
>JBDVXS010000084.1:0-18916 GCA_039964305.1 Hyphomicrobiales bacterium | reverse complement strand
AATTCAGTAACTATAAAAACCATCAAACACCCCGATGGCCCTCCCCATGATCTCGGTCAGTTCTATATGATGATTGACCCAAGTGTGCATTCAGGTGATGGCTTTTATGAGCGCATTGAAATTTTGGCGGATGCTGTGACCTCGCAAGAGGGAGCGAGATTGCCCGGATCACAACGCGTTTTGCCACAGAGCGTTGAACTTGATCCTGTTGTTTGGGAATTGACCAAAACGCTCGCGGGTGGGCCACAATGAACGCACCACTAATTGACTGCCTACAATACGCCAATTTTTCGGAGAAAATCTTCCGCGAAATGCAGACAGGCAAAGTGAATGCTGTGCATGTGACGATTGCCTACCATGAGAGCTTTCGCGAGATGATCCTCAATCTGGAACAATGGAACCGTTGGTTCGAATTGCATCCAGATCTCATTTTCAAGGGCGAAACAGGGGATGATGTGCGCCGCGCGCAAGAAGAGGGGCGCACGGCGATCTTCTTTGGTTTTCAAAACCCATCACCGATTGAAGATGATATTGGTCTGATCGAAATTTGCCACACGCTTGGCATCCGCTTTATGCAGCTGACCTACAACAATCAATCGCTCCTTGCGACGGGTTGTTATGAGGAGAATGATACGGGCGTTACGCGCTTTGGCAAGCAAGCGATTAAAGAAATGAACCGTGTCGGTATGGTGGTCGACATGAGCCACTCGGCTGATCGTTCAACGCTTGAAGCCATTGATATATCTGAACGCCCGATCGCCATTACCCACGCAAACCCTGCGTGGTGGCACCCAGCTTTGCGAAATAAGTCAGACGACGTTTTAAAAGCGCTGACAGGGCGCGGCGGAATGCTGGGCTTTTCGCTTTATCCGCATCACTTGAAAGAGGGCACGAATTGCACGCTTGAGAGTTTCACTCAGATGATTATGGAAACGGCACAGCGGTATGGTGTTGAAAATATTGGTATCGGTAGCGATCTTTGTCAGGATCAACCAGACAGTGTCGTGACATGGATGCGGGTTGGCCGTTGGTCAAAAGAAATGGACTATGGCGAAGGGTCTGCAAGTGCACCCGGTTTTCCACCAGATCCTGCATGGTTTCAAGGCAATCTCGACTTCGGCAATATTCGCGCTGGTCTCGAGAAGGTTGGTTTTTCAACCGATAATGTAGATCAAATCATGGGCGGTAATTGGCAGCGCTTTTATGATCAATCCTTCGGTCCGCAATAAGGGCTGCTTTTGGGAGAGAGACAATGGCAGAAGTGAAGCACGAAGCAGATTACAACGAAGCGCCGTTGCGTGAACCTTCTGATGTCATGCGGCTTGAGCGGATGGGGTCTTTTTTCCCGACCCGCCTCAGCTTCATGCGTACATTGATGCGCCGTTTGTCTGGTGAAGGTTCTAAGGTTTCAAGACCCGTTTTTGATATGGACGATGAAGGCTATGGGCGGGCGGTATATTCTGTCGATGTGGGTGGCAAGACCTATAGTCTCGTGGCTTTTTCCATCAAACTTGATCCCAATGATCGCACTGACCGTGTGATTGCTGAAGCGTGGGATACGAGTTATGCGCTTTATGATGGGGTGCCAACCAAAGAAGAAGTCGACCGCCTAGAAGCCAATGTGCCGCACCAAGAAGCAGGCAGATGTTGCGCGAAAGATTTGATTTTAAGCCGTGCGAATAAATCAGTTCGTCTGTTTGAACATGTGGTTGATTGCCTTTCAAAAGGCGAGCAACCTGACATGGCGCAGATTGATGAGATCGGCTATTTGATGCGTACCACGGCGGTTTACGGCAATGGCAAATTTGGCATTGCAGACCGCACGAGAATTTGTGAGCGCGAAGGTTTGTCTGGTCCGTTTCAGGCGGAGATGCTGACAGTTTGGCTTATTCGTGGTTTCACCCACGATCTTGCAAACCATGTTGCAGCCAAACGAGGTGGTGACAAAGCGGTTGCGCTGTCTGACGACATTAAACGCCATCTTGGTATAGGCAATTCTACTGGCCTTGGCATGGCACCGTTCTTGGTGAGCCATCCGGTGCTGATAAATAGCTGGATGCTGGTGCGTGAAACAGCGCTTGCCCGTGTGCGGGCGGTTGACGCTTTGGATGCGGCCACAAGCCAGCGCGTATTGCAATTGGCGGAGCGTGTAACGCGCCATCTGGACCAATGGAATGTTGTCGACGAACGGCAAATGAAGCGCATTGAAGTGGTGCGTGGTGAGTGGGCGGATATTGGGCCGCAAATCACGCTGGATGCTCTCGCTCAGCCCTATCCCTATGAGCACTTATTATCGCTTGCAAAAAATGGCTCGACTGAGTGTCAAGAATTGATGGTTGCGCTCGTGTTGGAACCGAATGGGGATTTAATTGATGGGCTAGAAGAATGTATGGCGACGCCTTATGACATGCGGCTTGATCCGTCGATAAGCGTTGGTGTGCTTTGTGCTTTTATCAAAGATAAAATGGATTGGGCTTTGTCGCTGGATTTTGAGCAGACAAAAGAAACGGCGCAATTTTGGTATGTGTCAGAAGAAAAGCTAGAACCACGTCTTGGTCTTCGGTTTGAAGAAGAAGGTGCTGAACTTGAGATGCCACTTGATATTGCACGACGTGTTCAGGCGCTTTACCGCGATATGGAAAAGGTTGATCAAAATCAGATTATGGCTGAGTTCTTACTTGCTCACCCGCATCATCGCTATGCTGTAAAACGCGCGCAGACAATGGAGCGTTTTCCTTATAGTGAAATCCAAGACAATCTGATTAGTGAGCGTTGCCTACCCATCGACATGCTGCGTTGTAAGTTGTCATTCTTTGGGGCCTCAAAGTTCGATCCCAAATCAGACCGCTGGACCCGCATCACGCTTTATCAAGGCGCTCCCTTATTCCATGAACTTAGCACTGAGCGCGCTGATGACTGGTGGCTTCCAGCCTTAGAGACCGGATAATGTTTTCACTTAATGAAATTTCCGCAACGCTGAGAAAAGCGGCTGTTGGTAGTGGCTTTGATGTTGGGCGTGCCCAAGATATTGCGGCGGCGGGGTGCTGGCTTATATCTTCTGGTTATGATGGGGCGGGTGCTGTCTTAAAAGCAATTGAGGCTGGACCGCAACCGATCAGTTTTGACGGAGAAAATAGCCATTTTCAAAATGTGCATGTCGCGTCGTGCGGACTGGCTGCTGTGGATATTGTTGAAGGTTCCGAACGTTTTGTCGTCTCATACAATCCGCTCGATGTGCCTGAATTGCTTTTGGGGTTTGTTGGTGTTGCAAGTGCGGCAAATGACAATGACTACACGATTGCATTTGGCAGTAAGGGCGGCGTTCTTTTATGTGTCGAACCTGACACGTCGCTGGATGATTTCTTTGGTGATAAGGCTGCAAAAATGACGCTTTGGACAGTTCGTCAGGGTGTTGTTATCTCTAAGGATGACCAGATAAGCCAGGAAGACGAGCACCGTATGGACCTTGAAACGTGGGTCAAACTGCTCGATCTCGCCCAAAAAACCTATGTGCCAGCCAGCGAAGCCTCCCGTTTGTCGGGCGCAGGTGCTGGTCTGGTCGATAATGATTAGATGTTTTTGGGTATATGTACCTATAAATTGGTTGTGTTGTTCATTTTTAATCGCAAAACTTGAAATTGCCATAGAAAAATGTGTTGATTTGGTCGAGGCTTTCTGTGAGTCGGCCAACTTTTCGATAGGTCGACAAAAATACAAACTATGAGGTGATGAATGTCCGATTATTTAGCTGATGTAAAAAAGTATGACAGTGGCGCGACCGAAGGTGTGGTGAAGAAGATTGTTAACCACTTAGGGATCGCTCTACGCAATCGCGATTCATCGCTTGTTTCATGCTCTGACGATACAGAACTTGGTCGTGTTCGCGAAAAATGGCTTAAGAAGAAATTGGGTGAAACTGATGACGCTGCTTGCGACAAAGTAATCGCAACAGTGTGTGAAGCTATGAAGGGTGCGAAATCTAACAAGTCGCGCGTTACCTTCTATTATCTTTGCGCGAAAGAAGTCGGCAAGCTCAGCATGTTTGAGTAGTCGATTTTTTTGACACATGCCCACAAAGCTGTGGGCAAAGACTGTGTTTTGACGAGCGGGTTTGACCCGCTCGTTTTGTTTTTGGACAACAGAACTCTGATTATAAAAGAAGAGTGTTATGCGGCAATATTTGGATTTGATGCAGCACGTGCTTGATAAAGGCCACGTGAAAGAAGACCGAACTGGAACAGGGACGCGGTCCGTGTTCGGTCATCAAATGCGTTTTGATTTGGCTGATGGCTTTCCAATGCTCACGACAAAGAAGCTTCATCTTCGGTCGATTATTTATGAACTCCTTTGGTTCTTAAAAGGTGAGACCAATATCGCTTACCTTAAAGAAAATGGTGTTCGTATTTGGGATGAATGGGCCGATGAAAATGGTGACCTTGGCCCTGTCTACGGATACCAATGGCGTTCTTGGCCGTCACCTTCTGGTGGATCGGTTGACCAAATTTCTAAGGTGATGGATCAAATTATCAACACGCCAGATAGTCGGCGGATGATTGTCTCTGCTTGGAACCCTGCTTTAGTGGACGATATGGCTTTGCCGCCTTGTCATGCTTTGTTTCAGTTTTATGTGGCGGATGGGCGGTTGTCTTGTCAGCTTTATCAGCGCTCGGCGGATATTTTCCTCGGTGTGCCGTTCAACATTGCCTCTTACGCGCTTCTCACACTGATGATGGCGAAGGTTGCTGGCTTGAAGCCTGGAGAGTTTGTGCATTCATTGGGTGATGCGCATCTTTATTCAAACCACCTTGATCAAGCACGCGAGCAATTATCACGCACGCCCACGGCAACCCCCGTGATGAATATCAAAGATCGCGGGCAGGGCATTTTTGATTTTGAGTATGAAGATTTTGAGCTGGTCGGCTATGAGGCTCAGCCCCACATTAAAGCGGCAGTCGCGGTTTAAGGAATGGCGATGAGTAAACCGATAATTTCCATGATCGCTGCTGTTGCGAAGAACCGCGTCATTGGTGCTGACAATGATATGCCATGGCGTCTTTCAACCGATTTGAAGCGCTTTAAAGCGGTCACTATGGGCAAGCCAATTATTATGGGGCGGCGAACGTTTGAAAGTGTTGGCAAAGCGCTGCCGGGCCGTTTGAATGTGGTTGTCAGCCGCAGTCAAGATCTTGCGCTTGAAGGGGCGGACGTTGTTTCAACACTCGATGAAGCGCTTGAGGTTGCGGCTAATACGGGCACTGACGAAATTATGATCACGGGCGGCGGTCAGATTTACGCGTTAATGATGGACCGTGCGGACAAGCTTTATATAACCGAGGTGGATGCTGAGCCTGAAGGGGATACTGTTTTTCCTGAAATTGACCCAGTTCTGTGGAAAAAGACACACGAAGAAGATGTGCCTCGTGGCGAGAAAGACAGTGCAGAGACGATTTACCGTGTTTATGAGCGAAACGAGTAGTTTTTCAGCCTAATTTATGCCGTTAAGTACTTGAATTTACCTTGTTGATGACCAGTTTGACCGTAAGGGTTCCATTCTGGATGGAAACTAGCAATATACCGTTCAATAAAAACGCAGCGTGGTGATGCATTGTAACGATGTAAAAGCTTGCTATAAAGCAAACCAATTGCAATCGCTCAACGAGTTTGGGCGAACAACAAATTTGGATCGCGGTGATCCGTAACTTTTGAGGAACAAATATGCCTTGGAGCAATAATACCGGTGGCGGCAACAAAGGCCCTTGGGGCGGCGGCGGCTCAAATGGAAATGGCGGCGGCGATGGCGGCGGTCCATGGGGCGGCAACGGCAAAAATGGCCGTGGCGGCGGAAATGGCGGCGGCGGTGGAAACGGGAATAACCCTCCACCTGATCTCGAGGAGATGCTTCGCAAAGGCCAAGACCAATTGAAACAAGTATTGCCGGGCGGTGGTGGAACATCCAACTTCTTCCTTGGCGGTATCATTCTTTTGGCAGCCTTCGGTCTTTGGTTGATGCAATCATTCTACACCATCCAGCCAAACCAGCTCGGCGTAGAGCTTGTCTTTGGTAAGCCAAAGCAAGAAATTTCAGGCCAAGGCCTGCACTTCCATTTTTGGCCAGTTGAATCAGTTGAGACTGTTCAGGTGACAGAAAACCGCATTACAATCGGCGGCACATCGGCACGTGGTGGCACTGCTGCTGCTGGTCTTATGCTCTCTGGCGACCAAAACATGGTTGAAGTTGAATTTGCGGCCCTATGGCAAGTGAATGATGCAGGAGCGTTTTTGTTTAATGTGCAAGACCCGCAAGAGATGGTGACGAAAGTTGCTGAAAGCGCGATGCGTGAGATTGTTGGTCGTCGTCCAGCGCAAGACATCTTCCGCGATAATCGTGCATCGATCTCTGAGGAAGTGCGCGCTATTACGCAATCAACACTTGAGAGCTATGGCACTGGCATCCAAATCAACCGGATCACAATCGAAAACGTGGCTCCGCCGCGTGAAGTTGCGGATGCGTTTGACGAAGTGCAGCGGGCTGAGCAAGACGAAGACCGTTTCGTTGAAGAAGCCAATCGTTATTCAAACCAAAAACTGGGTGCAGCCCGTGGTGATGCCGCGCAAGCACGTGAGACAGCTGCTGGTTACAAAAAGCAGATTGTTGAACAAGCAACGGGTGAAGCGGCACGTTTCGTCTCTGTTTATGACGAATATGCCAAGGCACCAGAAGTAACACGCAAGCGTTTGTTCCTTGAAACAATGGAACGTGTGCTTCGTAGTTCAAACAAAGTTATTTTGGGCAACGATGGAGCGGGGCAAGGTGTTGTTCCGTATCTACCGCTTCCAGAAATTGAAAAACGTGCCCGTGGCGCGAATACAGGAGGTCAGTAATCATGGCTAATCGTCTCCCTTTAATCCTTGGCGGTTTTTTGATTATCGCCTTCATTATCTACTCATCCATCTTCGTGGTGAATGAGCGGGAACAAGCTCTTGTGCTTCGCTTTGGTGAAATTAAACGCCAGATCAAAGAGCCAGGCCTTTATTTCAAAATCCCAACCAATATCGTTGATACGGTGCAGGTTCTTGAAGACCGTTTGCTTCGTCTGGACCTTGAAGACATCACGCTTCAGGTTTCTGGTGGTAAGTTCTACGTTGTGGATGCCTTTGTTGTGTACCGCATTGATGATCTTCGTCTGTTTAGAGAGCGGGCAGCGGGTAACATTCTCCAAGCTGAGAGCTTGCTCCGCACGCGTTTGAACGATGGACTTCGTGACGTTTATGGTCGTCGTGGTTTTGAGGCAGCTTTGTCTGAAGAGCGCAACGCGATGATGGCGGAAGTTCGTGACCTTCTTTTCGGTCAGGTGAACTCATTCGGCATGAAAGTTGTTGATGTTCGTGTTCGTCGTACAGACTTGACCCCAGAAGTTTCAGACCAAACCTTTGCTCGTATGTCGGCAGAACGTTTGGCGGAAGCAGAAAGACTGCGTGCGCGTGGTCGTGAGGCTGAGCAGCGCATTAAAGCGGTGGCAGATCGTCAAGCAATTGAAATTGTTGCTGAAGCAAACCGTGACTCGGAAATTCTCCGTGGTGAGGGCGATGCTGAGCGCAACCGTTTGTTCGCTGAGGCCTTTGGTCGTGACCCTGAGTTCTTTGAGTTTTACCGCTCAATGAGTGCGTATGAAAAAGCATTGCAAGACACAGGCACAACCCTTGTTTTGACGCCAGACTCTGAGTTCTTCCGTTTCTTCCAAGATGATAACGGGCCTAAGAAGTAAAGACACATTGAGGGTATCGCGATGACAGATTTAATTGTTGGCATCGCGATTGCCTTGGCGATTGAGGGCGTAGTTTACGCCCTTTTTCCTGACCAGATGAAAGCAATGATGGCGCAGTTGTTAACTGCGCCATCGTCGTCTTTAAGAACGGGTGGCGTCATAGCGCTCGCAATTGGCGTGCTTATCGTCTGGATGGTTCGTGGTTGAATGGCTTTTAGTAGCCAAACCATTTGCATCCAATAAATGCAGATTTTTAATCAAATACCCGTGACGGGACATTGATCTGTTGGCTGTTTAGGATCATGTTAGTCTCACTGAATTCTAATATGGAGTACCTCCCCTTGGTCCGTGTCCGTGCTGCAAGCAAACCCAACCGCCTCTATGCGCAATTGATCAGCCTCTTTGTTGCGATCGCTTTGATGATTGCGGGGTCTATATCGTTTGCAAAAGCGCATGATGGGCCAGAGTCTGTTGCAGACCTTGCTGAGAATGTTCTGGATGCGGTGGTCAATATTTCCATTATTCAAGGTGGAAGCACAACCAAACCCCGCCGCAATACCAAGCCAGATGAAACGCCTGATCTACCGAAAGCGCCGGATGGCTCGCCGTTTGAAGAATTCTTTGATGACTTCTTCAAAAAGCAGCAACAGCCAGGTGAGGGCAATCGTGGTCGTCGTGCGCGGGGGCAAGGATCTGGCTTTGTGATTGACCCTGAAGGCGTGATTGTTACCAACAACCACGTCATTGAAGGGGCTTCTGAAATCATTATTGATTTCCATGATGGCAGCAAATTGAACGCGGAATTGGTGGGCACTGATGCCAAAACTGATTTGGCCGTGTTGCGCGTGAAGGCAGATAAACCATTACCCTATGTGAAGCTTGGTTCTTCAGATGAGTCACGCGTTGGCGACTGGGTGATGGTGATTGGTAACCCGTTTGGCCTTAACAGCTCCGTGTCTGTTGGCATTATTTCAGCCCGCAATCGCGATATTCAATCAGGTCCTTATGACAATTACATTCAAACTGATGCGGCCATCAACCAAGGTAACTCTGGTGGTCCATTGTTCGATAAGAATGGCGATGTGATTGGTGTGAATACGGCAATCTTCTCGCCTTCAGGTGGTGGTTCGGTTGGTATTGGTTTTGCCGTGCCGAGTGATACGGCCCGTTCTGTTGTTTCCCAACTCTTAGAATTTGGCGAAACACGTCGTGGTTGGTTGGGTGTCAATATTTTGCATGTGACTGATGAGATTGCACAAAGCATTGATCTTGGAAAAGCACGCGGTGCGATGGTTTCAGCGGTGGTGGCTGCTGGCCCTGCAGAAAAAGCAGGTTTTGAATCGGGTGATGTCGTCATCAAATTTGATGGCCGCAATGTTCGCGTTATGCGCGACCTTCCACGCATGGTGGCAGATACGCCTGTTGGCAAAGAAGTTGACGTGACCGTTTTTCGTAAAGGCGAAGAGGTGACGCTAAAAGTCAATCTTGGTCGCTTGGAAGAAGACGAAAAGAAAGTTGCTTCCGCTGATAGTGGCGAGAAGAAAGAAGAGAAAGACGAGCCTAAACAAGAAGCGAAACCTGATGATGGTGCGTTTGTTGAACTGGGAATGACTTTTGAACAGCTTGATGACACTTTGCGTGAAAAGTTGAAAATCGCAAAAGCTATTGAAGGGGTGGTTATTTCTTCTGTTGAAGCAGGATCATTGGCGGAAGAAAAGGGCGTTGAAGTTGGCGATGTTGTTCGTGAACTGAGCCAAGCTGCGGTGAGCAAGCCGCAGGATATTAAAGCCCGCCTTGAAGCCCTGAAGGAGGCAGATCGCCGTGCGGCATTGTTCCTGCTTGAAAACAAAGCTGGTGACTTGCGCCTCGTTGCCATCCGCATTGATGGGTAGTTTTAGCTAACGAATGAAGCCTTGCTGTATCCTTGAAGGTATAGCAGGGCGGTTAGATCACCGTGGTTGATTGCCATGTCGGCAGCCGCTGCGACTTTAGGCTTCGCGTGAACCGCGATACCAGCACCTGCAAGCTCGATCATACCAAGATCATTCGCACCATCGCCAATCGCCATCACGTCGCTGGGCTTAACGCCGCGCATGAGACAGATTTCTTTGAGCGCTGTTACCTTTGCCGCAGATCCAAGAATGGGATCGGCCACTGTTCCAGAAAGTTCACCACCATCTGTTTCCAGTGTGTTGGCTCGGTTTTCATCAAAGCCCAACATATCTCCAATGCGTTGTGTGAACATGGTGAAACCGCCAGAAACAAGGGCGGTGTATCCGCCTTGAGCTTTCATGGTTTGAACCAACTCCCGCCCGCCAGTGCGCAGCGTAATTTTATCGCGCACGACGTCATCTATAATGGCAAGGTCTAAGCCCTTTAACAGGCCAACACGTTCACGCAGGGCAGGGTCAAATTCAATCTCGCCGCGCATGGCCCGTGCGGTTATGTCAGAGACTTTGTCTTTAATGCCAACCGCGTCCGCCAGTTCATCAATGCACTCTTGCTCAATCATGGTGCTGTCCATGTCTGCAATGAGGATAGACTTTCGCCTCCCTGCAATCGGCTGCATGGCCATGTCGATACGCTGTTGATGAAGGTTTGGCGCGATCAAGGCAGCATGGGCTGCTTCATCAGCGTTCACGCTAATATCACAAGCAACGCCCTCGGCTAATGTGTGGACCTCAAAGCCGCGACCTAAATGGTCTGCAAGATCGTTCAAAACGTGATCTGTTATTTGCGGATCGTCAGGATGTGATATGAGGGTGATGATGTGAGTTTGTTGAGACATGGGAAATTGCTTATCGTGAGAGCCTTGGGAGAAGAACGTGCGGTTTTGATAGCTGGACCGACCGCAAGCGGCAAGTCTTCCTTGGCATTAAGTTTGGCAAGGGAAGCTGTTCAAGCGGGTCGCGAGCCTGTTATTTTGAATGCTGACAGTATGCAAGTCTATCGCGAACTGCATATCATTTCAGCCCGCCCATCAAGCGAAGATGAAGCTTTGATGCCCCATATGCTCTATGGTTTTGTGTCTGCTGGTGAAGCGTATAATACAGGGCGCTGGCTGGATGATATGGCGGCGGCACTTAATACGCTTTCTAATAATGTGCTTCCCATCATCGTTGGCGGAACAGGGCTTTATTTTAAAGCGCTCACTGAAGGGTTCGCGGTTATGCCAACGGTGCCTGATGAGGTGCGGGCTGAATTGCGTGCCCAGTTGGAAACGCATGGCGCTGAAGAACTGCATGCAAGCCTTGCGCGTCTTGATCCGCAAACGGCTGCGAGCTTGAAACCGTTGGATAGTCAGCGCATTTTACGAGCACTCGAAATTTATACGGTAGCGGGACGCTCTATTCGTGATTTTCAAGCTGATGCGCAATCTAACCCGATGTTGGATGCATCAACCTGTCGAAAAATCATCGCTCTGCCAGATCGTGCCGCACTATATCAGCGTATTGAAGAACGCTTTGATGGCATGGTTGAAGCGGGTGGGCTTGATGAAGTGGCAGCGCTTCAAGCGCTTAATCTTGATCGGAGTTTGCCTGCGATGAAAGCAATTGGGGTGCCGCAGTTCATAGATCACTTGTCAGGAGAGCGTTCTATCGAGGATGCGATAGACAATGCAAAGCAGGAAAGCCGGCGTTACGCCAAGCGGCAAATGACGTGGATGCGTAATCAAATGGATGATAGTTGGGAGCGCATCAATACATTTAATATATAATAGGAATTGATGCATCTTAATCCTAATATTGCTTGTCTATTGTGCAGTTATTATATCTGTGCTTACTTTGTTTTGCGGTGGATCGATTTTTATAATCGTCTAGGGGATAGAGTAATGAGAGTAGTTTTAACAAGTTTAGCTCTAATTTTGAGCTTATTTATTACCCCATCTTTTGCAGCTCGCGTAGAAGCAAAGGTGGATTTGTCACAGCAGAAAATGCACGTCTATAAAGGCGGTCGTCTTCAATACACATTCAAGATTTCATCCGGTAAAAAAGGGTTTCGTACGCCAACAGGTCGTTGGGGTGTGACACGCATGCACCGCAAGTATTATTCGCGTAAATACAACGGTGCACCAATGCCGAATTCAATCTTCTTTCATCGTGGCTATGCAATTCACGGCACAAACAAAGTAAGCCGTTTGGGTCGTACAGCCTCGCATGGTTGTATTCGTTTAGCACCTGGCAATGCACGTGCATTGTTTAATTTGGTGCAAGCGAATGGGCGCGGTAATTTCCGTGTTTCTATTCGCCACTAATTTTGGCTTTAGATTTTAGGCTTGGCACTCTTTTGTAATGAGTTCTTTATAGAGTGCTTGAAGGCGCTGGGTCATTGGCCCGGCGCCTTTTTTGTCGCCTATTGCTTTGCCATCTATTTCTGCCACAGGCGTTTGCGCGCCAAAAGTGCCAGTTAAGAATGCTTCGTCTGCGCCATAGGTGTCGAACAGCGAATAGTTGCGTTCAAAAACAGGGATGTCGTTTGCGCGGCAAAGGTCGATTATCTTCTGGCGGGTCACGCCGTTCATGCAGTAGTCACCTGTGGATGTCCAAACCTGACCTTTGCGCACAATGAAGAAATTGCAGGCATTGGTGGTGTTTACAAAGCCATGGGGGTCTAGCATCAAGCCTTCATCCGCCCCTGCTTGTTCTGCTTGTAGGCAAGCAATGACACAGTTGAGCTTTGAGTGAGAATTGTATTTTGCATCTTGGCTCATGGGCAGGCCGCGCACTTGCGGCACAGTGGCGAGACGAATGCCCGTTTTATGGAGCGCTTCAATCGGTTTTGAATGTTCCATAATAATCACGACCGTTGGGCCAGATTGCGAAAGGCTTGGGTGCTGGAACGGTTTTACTTTGGTGCCGCGCGTCACCATGAGGCGGCAATGAACATCGGTGGACATGCCATTGGCGTCAGCAAGGCGTTGCAGCGCATCGGCCATTTCTGCACGGCTCATACCAATATCAAGACTAACGGCTTTGCAGCTTTCATAGAGGCGGTCCATGTGGTCATCAAAGAATGCCCAACGCCCCTCATAAAGCCGCATTCCTTCCCACATGCCATCTCCCAAAAGGAAGCCTGAATCGTAGACGGATACTTTCGCCTCATCGCGGTGAACGATCTCGCCGTTGATGAAAATTTTAATGTCGCGATTCCGTTGGTCTTCCTCAGAAGAATGGGTAGTGTGGGTGTCGGTCATTATCAAAGAGAGTCTCCGTTGTGACGAAAATCATAGCCATGTGGTCAGGTCCACGCAATCTATCAACTGCCATGATGCGCTCTTTTGGTGCGCGAAATGATTGTAGCGCTATGGATGAACCATTTTATGCGGCTTATTTACATGCGACAGGTTTAAAGCATCCGCTTTATCAAGAGATTATCGATGATGGTTTGAAAGACCCTGCTGATGTGGTGGCGCACTGCCTTGGTGCCGATGATAAGCCAATCTCCTATCAAAAACATATGTGCCATCACATGATCGATGGCTTTCCGCTTGATTGGCTTGATCAAGTGACGAATGTATTTTTGTTGCGTGAGCCGGCGCGTGTGTTGGCCAGTTATGCAGCGAAGGTTGAAACCGTCTCAGCGGTTGATATCGGTTTTCCACAGCAACGCGCATTGATGGACAGGGTTATTGAAGGCGGCGGCACGCCTATTGTTGTGGAAGCAGCTGACATTCGCCGTGACCCATCAAAAATGCTTGAAGCCTTATGTTCTGAGATCGGTATTCCGTTTGATCCAGCCATGTTGTCTTGGGGGGCAGGAGAGCGTGAGGAAGATGGGATATGGGCCAAGCATTGGTATGATGCGGTTTGGAAATCGACAGGTTTTGCACCTGCTGAATTAAGCCCGGTCCCTTCATTGCCGAATAACCTTGCCATCATCGAGAATGAGGTGATGCCAGACTATGAGTATATGCGTTCGCATTGTTTGAGTGCGTAGCATTTACAAATCGGCTTAGTCGACCTTGATTACCATTTTGCCAAAGCTCTTGCCGAGCAATAGGTCGTTGAATGCGGATGGTGCATTTTCAAGCCCGTCGACCACTTGCTCTTTGTAGGTGACTTTGCCTTGCTTGAGCCAAGCTGACATGTCTTTGACGAAGGCTTTGTAGTCGTCCTTGCCGAAATTATCGAAGATGATGAAGCCTTGCATTTTTACCTTCATGCGAAGGATTGCGCCCATAATGGCTGGGCTGAAATCTGGGCCTTCTGGCAGGCCTGTTAAATTGTACCACGCAACAACACCGCAAACGGGAATACGCGCGAAGGCGTTGAGCAGGGGCAGTACGGCGAAAAGAACTTTTCCGCCGACATTTTCCCAGTAGACATCAATCCCGTCAGGGCAGGCGGCTTTTAGCTGAGCTGCAAAATCATCTGCATTGTGATCGAGGCAAACATCAAAGCCGAGATTGTCGACCACGTGGGCGCATTTTTCCGCGCCACCTGCAACACCAACAACGCGGCAGCCTTTGAGCTTTGCAATCTGCCCGACAGTCGCGCCAACAGGACCGCTGGCGGCAGCAACAACAACCGTTTCGCCTGCCTTTGGTTCGCCAATGTTGAGAAGACCCGCGTGGGCGGTAAAGCCTGGCATGCCCATAATGCCCAAAGCCCAACTTGGGTTTTCTGGTGATTTGCCAAGGTTGATCACCTCAGTGCCATCAGACACCGCATAGTCTTGCCAACCGCTGCCGCTTAAAACGTAATCACCTGTTTCATAACCATCAAGATTGGAGGTCACCACTTGGGCGACGACTTGGCCTGTCATCACTTCATCAATTTTGACAGGCTCCGCATAAGATTTCGCGTCATTCATTCGCCCCCGCATATAAGGGTCGAGTGATAGGTAGCAGGTGCGTAATAGCATCTCGCCATCATTGGCCGTTGGAATGTCGACTTCTTCCAATCTTAAAGTGTCCTCACTTGGAAGCCCATGGGGACGTTCTGCAAGGACGATACGGCGGTTGGTTTTAGAAGATTGAGACATAGAGGAACATTCAATAACAATGGCAAGAGATACGCGCCTATCTAATGAGTATGGGCGTGCGCATGCAAGGATTTGTTTTGATCGCTATCAATTTACCTCCCCCCTTGACACATACTTTCTCCCCGCTTACTCATTATGTTAGTAATAAATTTAGGTTGAGATGATGACTAAAATTCTAGTCGTGGTGATGAAGCACAGTGCCGGAGACGCAAGCTAAGCGTCTCGGATAGGTACTGTGCGGCAAATAGGCTCCCAAAGGGGGCCTTTTTTATTGCCGTTTTATCGCAGGGTATAGGGTTGGAATTTTTGCTCAACAACGATAGAAAACGTGCTTAAGCTTGGGCCGATGGAGAAGATTATGAGTGCCGATAAGACAACTGACGCGATCAAGGCAGGAGCTGCCGCATCTGGTGAAGAAATGACCGGTGCTGAAATGGTCCTGCAAGCTTTTCGCGACAATGGTGTACAGCACATTTTCGGTTACCCAGGTGGCGCGGTCCTACCTATTTATGATGAAATTTTCCAACAAGAAGATGTCGAGCATATTCTTGTCCGTCACGAACAAGGTGCAGGCCATGCGGCGGAAGGTTATGCCCGTTCAACAGGCAAGCCGGGTGTTGTTCTTGTAACCTCTGGCCCTGGTGCCACCAATATGGTGACAGCGCTTACAGATGCCATGATGGATTCAATTCCGCTGGTTTGCATTACAGGCCAAGTTCCAACCCATCTCATTGGCAATGATGCCTTCCAAGAATGTGACACAGTTGGTATCACGCGCCCTTGTACCAAGCATAATTGGCTGGTGAAGGACGTCAACGATTTGCCGGGTATTTTGCATGAGGCCTTCCATGTGGCGACAACAGGCCGTCCCGGTCCTGTGGTTGTTGATATTCCAAAGGACGTGCAGTTTGCTACGGGCCTCTACACCAAAGGTCAGCGCCGTTATCACAAAAGCTATAAGCCGCAAATGCAGGGCGATGCTCATGCAATCCGAGCGGCAGTGCAAGCAATGGCTGCGGCTAAAAAGCCGATCCTTTATACAGGTGGCGGTGTTGTTAATTCAGGCGATGGTGCAACCGCAAAATTGCGCGAGCTTGCTGAACTCACGGGCTTTCCCTTGACCTCCACATTGATGGGCCTTGGCTGTTATCCAGCGTCTGGCGATCAATGGCTTGGCATGTTGGGCATGCACGGTACGTATGAAGCCAATATGGCAATGCATGGTTGCGATGTGATGGTGTGTATCGGCGCGCGTTTTGATGACCGTATTACAGGGCGCACAGACGCCTTCTCGCCGGATTCTTTGAAAATCCATGTTGATATGGACCCATCATCAATCAACAAGAACATCAATGTTGATATTCCAATCGTTGGCGATGTGGAAGAAGTGCTGACTGCAATGATCCATGTTTGGAAAGAAGAGCAGCGCAAAGTTGATGCGAACGCTTTGAAAGACTGGTGGAGCCAAGTCAATAAATGGCGTGCTCGCAAGAGCCTTGCTTATAAACCAAATGACGATGTGATCATGCCGCAATACGCCATTGAGCGGTTGTATGAAAATTCTAAAGGCCATGACACCTACATCACAACAGAAGTGGGCCAGCACCAAATGTGGGCGGCTCAGTATTTTGGTTTTGATGAACCTAACCGTTGGATGACTTCTGGCGGCCTTGGCACAATGGGTTACGGCTTCCCCGCAGCGCTTGGCGTGCAAGTGGCTCACCCCGGTAGCTTGGTGATTGATATTGCGGGCGATGCATCTATCCAGATGATGCTGCAAGAGCTTTCAACCTGCGTGCAGTTCAATTTGCCCGTGAAAATCTTTATTCTCAACAATCAATATATGGGCATGGTGCGCCAGTGGCAGCAATTGCTTCATGGTAATCGTTTGTCGAATTCATATTGCGATGCTTTGCCAGATTTTGAGAAGCTGGCGGAAGCCTATGGTGGTGTTGGCATGTCTTGCCAAAAGCCTGCGGAGCTTGATGACAAAATTCAAGAAATGATTGCCTGCGACAAACCAGTGATCTTCGATTGCCGCGTTGCAGCTCTTGCCAATTGCTTCCCAATGATCCCATCAGGCAAAGCACATAACGAAATGTTGCTTAGCGATGAAGTGTCGGATGAGGATATAGATCAGGCTATTGATGAAGAGGGCGCAACGCTCGTCTAATCAATTCTGAGGTTTGTTGGTGCCAGAGGTTCGATGATGATTGCAAGAATAGGTGTCATTGGTGTTGTTGTAACAGCCATACTTGCCACCGTCTTCTGGCTCACGGTTGATGCGGACCGTCGGGTCTTCCTTCCAACCACGATTGCAAGCTTAGAGCCACCACAAGGTTATGAGCCGTCTTTGCGTTTTCCCGGTGTGGAAGACGTAAATACGGATGGCTCTTTCACGTTGAACTCATTTCCCGTGCAAGCCATTGGGTCATTGGGTGAGATGTTTGCTTCCGTTGATCGCGCAACACCAACCCTCAACAATCGCGGCATAACGGTTGAAGAGACGGTGCCGATTACATGGCAGGGCAAACAAGTTTTGCTGTTTCGCGGTAAGCAAAATAACGATGAGGGCATTCCTTATGAAAAATGGATTGCCGTTTTCGTTGCTGAGCGCCCTTATATGATGGCCTTCCAAGAACCTGCACCTGGAAAGCTCACTCAAGAAGACATCATCAAGACGTTTTCATCCTTGCGCCTTGATGGTGTGGCCATCAACCGGACGCAGCAATAAACCCTGCTTAGCCGGGCATTTTTTCGAACGTCTTAAGATTGCTATCCATTGCAGTGGATGGCACGGCACTGCTGCTATAGATGTTCATGCTCGGCTTGATCTCATCTTTTTGATGAACACCGCCCGCACGAACGGTGACCATACCTTCACGGCCTGAGTTCTTGCCATAAATCTGTGTGCCGCATTTTGGGCAGAAGTAGCGGGTCATAGTGTTGCCGCTGTCAGATTTGTGCTGGTAGGTCGCAAGCTCGCCTGAAACAGACAAATCACCTTCAGCAAAAAAGAGATTGGTGCCGTAAACTGAACCTGTGAGTGTTTGGCAGCTGGTGCAGTGGCAATTCATTGTAAGCTTGATGTCGCCATCAGCTACGTAGCTTACAGAGCCGCATAGGCATGAGCCTGTTAATTTTGTCATTTTCTTTCTCCCCAAAAAGATGACTAGTATAGAAAGGGAATGATCGACGTTTGGCAAGCGCTTATTGTTTGCTGCGCAATATAGTGTACTGGTCAAAGCGTTATAATCTTACCCAACATTTGAGGCCGTTTTGAGCGATAAAAAACCAGCAGGACTTGTCGACTATGCACTGCTGTTTGGTCTTGCAGCGCTTTGGGGCTCGTCTTTTGTCTTCATCAAAATTTCGGTCGAAAGCATTCCACCACTTACGCAAACGACTTATCGTTTGTTTGTGGCTGTGTGTTTGACGTGGTTGCTGTTTGCGTATTTTCGTGAGGCATTACCGCGATCTCTGCGTATTTGGACATTGATTGTCTTGTCCGCACTGGTTGGCGTGGCGCTGCCGTTTTGGCTTATATCTTGGGGGCAAACCGTTGTTGCACCGGGATTGACGGCTATTCTCATGGCGGTCATGCCGCTTGGTACTTTGTTGATTGCGCATATGCTGACAAAGGACGAAAAATTTTCAACTTGGAAATTGCTAGGTGTTGGGTTTGGTATTTTCGGTGTTGTGCTTTTGGTTGGGCCGACATTGCTTGGGCAACTTGGCGGTGAGTTTTTGAACCAAGGCGCGATACTGCTTGGTGCCCTTTGTTATTCTCTCAATGCGGTCATCACGAAATATCTGCTTGATATACCTAAGCTCGTGTTGGTGATGTTGATTATGACATTCGGCTTCTTCATGGTTTTACCTGTTGCCTATTTTCACGAAGGGCCGTTTCATTTTGACTATGATCCAACGTCGTTGATGGCCGTGGTTGTGCTTGCTGTTTTCCATACGGTGGCTGCTGGTTTTGTCTTGGTTTTAATCGTTCAGCGGCAAGGCGCTAACTTTTTTAGCCAGATCAATTTGTTGGTCCCGCTGTTTGGTGTTTTGTGGGCCTTCTTGATTTTTTCAGAGCGACCGTCCATTAACGCAGGAATTGCATTGATTTTCATTTTGGCAGGCGTCATTGTGGCACGCGGTAAAGTGAAAAA
>JBDVXS010000083.1:0-8574 GCA_039964305.1 Hyphomicrobiales bacterium | reverse complement strand
AACGTGTCTCACCCTTCACGCTGTCATAAAGCCGCGTTTCTTGGTCGATCTCGCCACCATCTTCAAGGATTGCGATTTGGCGACGGGCTTCATATTCGATGGCAGCAACGGCAAAGCGCATGGAGTTGACGTTTTTAATCTCACAACGTGTGCCGAATTCGCCGCCCGGTTTGCGTACAGACACGTTGATGTCCGCCCGCATAGAGCCCTGCTCCATATTACCATCGCAGGTACCGAGGTAACGCAGGATCGCCCGTAGCTTGGTAAGATAGGTGCGCGCTTCTTCTGATGAGCGAAGGTCAGGCTTAGAGACAATCTCCATCAACGCCACGCCAGAACGGTTTAAATCAACGAATGACATGGTTGGGTGTTGGTCGTGCATGGATTTACCAGCATCTTGCTCAAGGTGCAGACGCTCCACACCGATTTCAACACGCTCACCGTCTTTCATGTCGAGGTAAATGATACCCTCGCCCACGATTGGCTGTTTGAACTGTGAAATCTGGTAGCCTTGCGGCAAATCTGGGTAGAAATAGTTCTTACGGTCAAACACCGAGTAATTGTTGATCTCAGCTTTAAGACCCAATCCCGTGCGCACGGCTTGGCGAACACATTCTTGGTTGATCACTGGCAACATGCCGGGCATCGCCGCATCAACGAAGGAAACATGATTGTTCTGCTCGCCACCAAACTGTGTTGAGGAGCCTGAAAATAGCTTCGCTTCAGAGGACACTTGCGCATGAACTTCAAGGCCCATGACAATTTCCCAGTCGCCTGTGGCGCCTTTGATGAATTTTTGCGGATCAGGAGTGCGTGTATCAACGAGTGTCATGGTCTTTTCGCTCAACAATTTTGTGTTGCTTCTTGATAATCAATTGACGCTGTGGGTCAAGGGTTACGAGCCGTCGCGCTCGTTCATTTTTTCTTCTTCAAACTTGATGGCCCAGCCAATCAATTGACGCCATAGCGCCTCAGCCAAATCTGGCGGCAGGTCTTTTTCTTCGGCACGATCACGAACACGGTCAATAACGGCCTGAATACGCCACGGGACAACAGCCTCGGAAGCATTGTTCTTAATCTGCCACATGCGGTCCACATAGCCCCAGCGCTCCGCAATCAGATCGACAATTGCCGTATCTAACCGATCTATCTCATGACGCACATCTTCGCGGGTTTCACACTCAGCGGGTGTTTTTAGGCGTTCAGTCATTGGGTGGTCTCCGCGTCTTTTAGTGTGCGATGAATTTCATATAAAGTAGAATGCAGCAACTGGTGTTTATCTCCAAATCGGATCACCACCATATTCTCGTTAGGAATGAGATATACGGTTTGACCGCCTTGCCCAAGGAAATATTTAAAATAACCTTGGATGCCCTCACCCGCACGATCTAAAACATCATAGCGAATTTGCGAGCGATAGCTGACGGTTCTTGTGTCATAAAACGGACTGTCTGTACCTAAGAAGTGCCGATGAATTGGGTCTGCAAAAAATGTCCTGCTCCCGCCATTGAGCAAAAGGAAATGCCCAACCCTCGCCCAGTCTTCAACCGTCGCATAAAGGCAGCAATACGGTGAAACTATCGCTTCTTTGGTATATTGCCGCCACCGAAAGCCCTGAGCGCCTGCTGGTTTCCAGATTTTCTCGTTCAAAAGCTCCGACAATGGCCTGTCGTAAATGGTTTCAAGCACGAGGCCCAAAATGGCGGTGTTGATGTTTTGATAAGCGAACTCGCCGACTTTTGAGGCGTCAACTTTCAAATCCGCAAAAAGCACCTGTAATCCATTGGTATGAAGGTTTGCCAGTTTTGAAAACGGGCTGAACTCTGCTTTCGACGCAATACGGGTTTTGGTATCGGCTTCAGCGCCCGTCACCGACACTTCAAAGTCTATGCCGCTGCGCATATCAAGCAACTGGCTTATCGTGACATCACCAATCGGCGCGCCGTCTAATTCTGGATATGGTTTTGCCAGAACCCTTTTCAGCGGTTCGTGGAAAGAGGCAATCCGCTCATCCGAGATTGCCTTCAAGGTCAAAATGCCAACCAAACTTTTGACCATCGAAAACGAGTTAAACTCAGTTTCTCGATCATAGCCTTCAACGTAGTGCTCTAAGACAGGCTTACCGTCTTTAAAAACAAACAGCGCCTTACCATCAGAATCATCAAAAATTTGGCGAAGCTTATCGTTCAACGCACGCTTTGGAGTTTCCTCAAGCGGCTCTACATTATCATTGGTGACTTCAGCAAAGTTTCCCTTGGCTGGCCAAATAGCAGCTGGGTAGCCTTCAAGAACAATCGATATGGTGGGTGTAAACAGCGCTATGTAAGCGCCGCCCAAGATCAATAAAAGTCCAAAAATCGCAAAAATGCGGGGCAAAGCCTACCACCATTTCTCCGGCTGGTAGGTGCCTGCGGCATCTTCGATGACTTGGCCGAGTTGGAACAAAGTTTCTTCATCAAACGGGCGACCAATCAATTGAAGACCAAGTGGTAGGCCAGTTGCAGACAAGCCCGCAGGAACTGAAATACCCGGAAGACCCGCCATGTTCACGGTTACGGTGAAGATGTCGTTCAAGAACATTTTGACAGGATCAGCCGCCATTTCCTCGTCGCCAATTGGGAAGGCTGGTGTTGGCGTTGCAGGTGTTAGGATTGCATCCACGCCCGCATCAAAGGTTTGATCAAAATCTTGCTTGATCAATGTGCGGACTTTTTGGGCGCGTAGGTAATAGGCGTCATAGTAACCCGCAGAAAGCACATAGGTGCCAATCATGATGCGGCGTTGCACTTCTTTGCCGAAGCCTGCCGCGCGGGTTTGTTCGTACATATCGGTGATGTCATTGCCATCAACACGAAGGCCGTATTTCACGCCATCATAACGCGCAAGGTTTGATGAGGCTTCAGCCGGTGCCACGATGTAATAGGCAGGCAAGGCGTACTTAGTGTGGGGGAGCGAAATATCGACAATCTCAGCGCCCGCCTCTTTCAGCCAATCAATACCTTGTTGCCATAGCGTATCAATTTCGCCGTCCATGCCATCCATGCGGTATTCTTTTGGAATACCGATCTTGAGACCTTTGACGGATTTACCAATCGCGCTTTCATAATCTGGCACAGGAAGGTCCACACTTGTGGTGTCCTTCTTGTCCATGCTTGCCATTGATTTTAGCAATATCGCGGCATCACGGTTTGTGCGGGCAATTGGGCCTGCTTGGTCGAGCGACGAAGCAAACGCCACAACGCCCCAGCGCGAACAACGGCCATAGGTCGGCTTAATGCCAACTGTGCCCGTAAAGGCTGCTGGTTGACGAATAGAACCGCCTGTATCTGTTGCTGTCGCCCCGGCACACATGAAGCCTGCAACTGCTGCCGCAGAGCCGCCCGATGAACCACCTGGCACGAGGCTGGTGGTGTCACCTGTTTTGCGCCACGGGTTTGTTACCGCGCCATAGTATGATGTTTCATTGGACGAACCCATCGCGAACTCATCCATGTTGAGCTTGCCCAGCATCACCGCGCCATCATCAAACAGGTTCTGAGTGATGGTTGATTCGTAGTTCGGTTTAAAACCATCAAGAATGTGGCTACAGGCTTGGCTGTGCTCGCCTTGGGTACAAAACAAATCTTTGATCCCAAGCGGAATGCCTTCCAGCGCACCAGCGTTTCCGCCTGCAATTTTCTCGTCGCTTGCTTTGGCTTGGGCTTTAGCAAGATCAGGGGTCACACTTACATAAGCGTTGATTTTATCATTGGCGCCATCAATCGCGCTCAAATAAGCATCGGTTAGTTCAACGGCACTGAACTCTTTGTTGGTGAGAGCCGTGCGGGCATCAGCGATGGAAAGTTTGGTAAGATCGGTCACTTTTAAAAGGCCTTATGTCTTTAAGAATTTCTATTCAACAACTTTAGGAACAGCAAAGAAATCATCATCAGATACGGGCGCATTGCCTGTAACTTTGTCCGCATAACCGCCATCGGTTACGCCATCTTCGCGCATACGCATTTTTTGATTAACGACCGAAGTCATTGGCTCAACATCATCGACATTGACCTCGTTAAGCTGCTCAACCCAATCAAGGATCGTGTTCAACTCACCCTTCATACTTTCGGCTTGCGCATCATCAATGGCAATACGTGATAATTTCGCGACACGCTTTACTGTCTCGGTATCAACTGACATGGATTTTTCCGATGTTGGAATTATTCGTAACCGCGCTATAGCAGAGCGGTTGCATCATGTGCAATATCGCGATGGAAACAAGTGTAAAATTTACGCGTAAATCGTCTAGTGGGCCGCACTTTGAGAGCTGGTCAAGGAAATTCCTTGGTTTTGCAATTCTCGTCTCGCCAAAACACCGACAAAAATAAGCATCATCAATGTCGTCAACAGCGCGCATATCAGGCCGAGTGTATGAATCCCGTTTGACCAGAGACTGCCACCCAATACATCCATGCCCACCTTGCCGATCCAAACTTTAATGACGGCGCCCGGTATAAGGCCAATCAAACTAGCAGAAATATATTTGCACCGATTAACCGCCGTCAGACCAAACGCATAGTTTTGAACGGCAAAGGGTAAGACACCTGATAAACGGACCAACAAGATCAGCCGGAAGCCACCTTTAACAACCACCTGCTCCAGCGCTTTGACAATGGGACGCTGCTCGCAAAGCCTGGCGATATAACTATTGCCAAAGTCGCGCGCTATCGTAAATGCAATCAGCGACCCAAGCACGGCACTTAAATAGGCTATTGGAATACCCCACCAACCAAATATTACCCCTGCTGCCATAGAAAACGGCGTAATAGGCAGAAACAACAAGACAACCAACACATAGACGGCGACGAAGAACAATAATCCCATAGCACCGAAGCTAGCCGTTAGCTCAGCGAAACTCTCCGCCAAATGGCCGAAGCTTTCTAATATTGAAAAAATTGATGTCATGGATTTAGACTACGCATATGTGACAATAAACCTGCATCACAGTTGATCACAGTTGCGTTGGTCATTCATTTGAGGCATGAAACGAACATGCCAGCTTTCGATCATTCAGAATTCGTTTCTATCACCAAAAATCAACGTCTCCTCGGTCTTGATCTTGGCTCAAAAACCATTGGCCTTGCCGTTTCTGATACGGCTTGGATGGTCGCCTCACCGCTTAAAACTCTTAAACGCACGAAGTTTACCAAGGATGCGGAAGCCTTGTTGGCAACCTGCAATGAACAACAAATTGGTGGTTTGGTTCTTGGCCTCCCCCTCAATATGGATGGATCAGAAGGGCCGCGCGTACAAGCGACCAAGGCATTTCAGCGCAATTTAGAGAAACTAACAGATCTGCCCGTCACCTATTGGGATGAACGGTTATCCACAGTTGCAGCAGAACGCGCTCTGCTGGAAGCCGATACAAGCCGTGCAAAGCGGGCTGAACGTATCGACAATGTCGCCGCAAGTTTCATTTTGCAGGGCGCGCTTGAGCGGTTTTATGAGTTGGCAACACTCTAAAACGGGTGGTTTGAATGGCATGCAAGGCCCAGTCAGCTCAAAGTTCTTCCCACTCAAAACGGATAAACTATTGTAATAAAAACCATATTTAGAATATTCTATTTTAAACTAAGACTTTAAACCTATATTCACAAGTCAGCCCTATATTGCTCACACAAATGTTACTTCGGTGGCTAATTTTACAAGAGGGCTTTTTAAATGATTAGATTTGATAAAATCACAGGAACAATTTTAAGCGCGGTACTTTTGCTTGCCGGCACGTCTGCATCGCAAGCTGGCGAAACTTATGTGGACAGCTCAGGATTTGCCGTTTCTGGCTATGATGTTGTTTCTTACTTTGATGCGAACGAGTCAGCATTTGACCGTGGTTTAAACTATATTGAACCGGGTAGCGATAAAATTACAGCGTCATACAACGGTGCAAAATATGCGTTCTCCTCAGAAGAGAACCGTGCACGTTTTGAAGAAAACCCTGCTGCTTTCGCGCCACAGTTTGATGGTCATTGTGTGCATGGCGTATCGACAAATGTGAAGCTTCCGGCAAATCCAATGAGCTGGGAAATTGTAGACGGCAAACTCTACCTTTTACGTCGCGAAGATATGAAGTCGACTTGGCGTGAAAACATGATCGCCAATATTGTTCATGCTGGAGACAATTGGGAAAGCGTTGAAAGCGAGCCAGCAAGCCGTCAAAGAATTCCAGAATTTGACGCAACAGCTGCCCCATACAAAGGTTAGCAACACAATTTGCCGTGGCATTTAGGCAGCTGGATACATCGCTTCCAAAATGCCACGCGCATCAAACCGTCCGTCCATCATGCCGTATGTTGTGCGGAATGGGCGACTTAAACGGCTATCCAAAAACGCATCCGCAATATCAGCCCGTGCAATGCGATGCAGTTCTGCAGCTGCAACAGTCAGCGCCAATTGCTCCGTTAAGATGCGCGCAGACCCCTCATCATTCAAACTAACAGTTGCTGCTTGGCGCACGACATCGGTCAGTGATTTTCGTTCAGAGCCAAACGTATTTTCCACAAGCGACAGAACCACATCCAGTGCTTCTGGGTTGGCACGAAGGGCACGCAACACATCAAGGCACATAACATTGCCTGAGCCTTCCCAAATGGCATTAACAGGTGCTTCTCGGTAAAAACGAGCCATAGGCCAGTCTTCCGTGTAGCCATTGCCACCAAGACATTCCATGGTTTCAGCAACAAACGGTGGCGTTGCTTTCGTGACCCAATATTTGACGACAGGCGTCATTAATCGAGCAAACAGCGCCTCCCCTGGATTGCGGGTTGCCCTATCGAAGGCTTCTGCCAGTCGCAAGGAAAGAACTGTTGCCGCCGCACCATCTAAGGCTAAATCGGCCATCACCCGTGTTGCGAGGGGCTGGTCAATCAAATGCTTATCAAACACGCGGCGGTGTCTGGTGTGGTGCACCGCATGGGCCAAAGCTGAGCGCATCATGCCCGCAGAGGCAACGGCACAATCAAGCCGTGTGAGCGTCACCATATCTAAGATCGTGCGCAGCCCATGACCTTCCGCCCCCACCAAGAAAGCGCCTGCGCCATGAAACTCCACTTCACTCGAACCATTTGAAATATTGCCGAGTTTATCTTTAAGCCGTTGCAGGCGAAGCTTGTTTGGATCACCATTTGGCAAGAAACGCGGCACAAGAAAACAAGACAAGCCGCCATCTGTTTGCCCAAGCACCAAAAAGGCATCTGACATAGGGGCTGACATAAACCACTTATGCCCGTTCAATCGCCATAAATCGCCGCCTACCCGTTGGGCATAGGTGAGATTGGCTTTAACGTCTGTGCCACCCTGCTTCTCGGTCATGGCCATGCCAATGGTGACACTGGTTTTGTTTTGGGCGGGCTTCTGGCCCGAATCGTACGTCCGCGAACGAATGAGCGGCACCCAATCTTGCGCTAGCAACGGATTATGGCGAAGAGCTGCGGGCGCTGCATTCGTCATGGTAAGCGGGCAAAGGTGCCCACACTCAACTTGTGCCGTTAAAAAGAAACGGATGGCGCGGGCTTGGTGATGATGACCAGCATCACGCGCATTGCTATCTTCCCAAACTGACCCGTGCAGACCTTCATTCACGCTTCGGCGCATCAGCGCATGATAGGATGGATGATATTCCACACGATCAATACGTTTACCGCGCTCATCGTGGGTTTTTAATACGGGCGGATTTTTATTGGCGAGGGCTGCAAGGTGAAAGCTATCAGCCGAGCCGAGCGACGCGCCAAGCCGTTTGAAACTTTGCCTTGCTGCATCTGAAAAGTTCGACGCCATCGCAACCAGCAACGGATCTGACGAATAAAGATCGCGCCCCGCATAAGGCGGAGATTGGTTTTGCGGCTTCTCGCCGTAAACATCTTTGGGTGTTTCTAAAGCCATTATTTAAAGCTGCGACTCACATTCTTGTTGATGACATCATACCCATAAGCGCACATAACATCACCCTGATCTCGATAATTGAACAATAAACAAATGCCTGTGGAGAAAAACCCACTGGAATAAGACGAGTAAAAAGCCATATTGCCAGCTTTCTCGCCATGCCCTAATAGAAGAACTCATGAATTCATCGTCACCCTATTCCTTTCCCCATCGCCATCTTCTCGGCATTGAGGACTTGTCACCTGCTGAAATCAGCGGCCTTTTGGATCTTGCAGATACGGAGGTTGATGTCGGGCGGCAAATTGAAAAGAAAAAATCTGTTTTGCGTGGTCGCACGCAAATCAATCTTTTCTTTGAAGCATCAACCCGCACACAATCCTCTTTTGAGCTGGCTGGTAAACGCCTCGGCGCGGATGTGATGAACATGTCTGTCGGCTCGTCGTCTGTCAAAAAAGGCGAAACGCTGATTGATACGGCAATCACTTTGAACTCCATGAACCCCGATCTGTTGGTGGTTCGCCATGCAAGTGCTGGTGCGGCAGAACTGTTGGCGCAAAAAGTTGGCTGTTCTGTGATTAATGCAGGCGACGGGATGCACGAGCACCCAACACAAGCCCTGCTCGATGCCCTCACCATTCGCCGTCACAAGGGCCGCCT
>JBDVXS010000082.1:0-14387 GCA_039964305.1 Hyphomicrobiales bacterium | reverse complement strand
GCCAATCAAGCCACCATGAAACGCCATGCCGCCTTCCCATATTTTGAGGATAGAAAGCGGGTTTTGCAGATAGAAATCGAAATTATAAAACAGAACAAAGCCAATCCGTCCGCCGAGGATCACGCCAAGACCTGCCCATAGAAGAAAATCCTCCATATGTTCAGCCGTGATGCGGTTTTTGACAGGCTCCCATAAGCGTTCTGTATTGCAGATGCGCTTGGCGTAAATATAACCGAGCAAAAGACCCGCGACATAAGCAAGCCCGTACCAGCGAACAACCACAGGACCAAGCTCAATGGCAATTGGATCAATGATGGGAAAGGGTATGGCGAGTAGGGACATATGTCTGTTCCAGTGGCTAATATTTGTAACTTGGTCAGTCGTTATTGATTGATCTACGCTATTTGCCTATATGAAGGAAACAAAATTGGGATGAAATGATGAGCCAACCAACAAATAAACTTCTTGATGAGTTCGCAAAACTGATGACGGACGTTGCTGACGTCGCACAGGGCTTCAAACGAGAAGCAGATGGCGTGGTGAAATCTCAGTTGGAGCGGTTCCTTAGCGAACTCGATCTTGTGACCCGCGAAGAGTTCGACGCGGTTCGCGCAATGGCGACCAAAGCACGCGATGAAAATGATGCGCTTTTGAAGCGGATTGAAGCGCTAGAGGCTAAAAAGGGCGATAAATAATCGTCGCTTTTTCTATCCACAATTTGTGAACCGGCTTCAAACCCGCAGTTTGTCTGGGTTAAAAGTTAATTTCCACAGCTTACCCACAAGACATTGAAATAGGACTCTAGTCCCGATTCCCGCTGACTCCTATATTCAATATCAGACGCGATTCGTTGACGAAGTGATTTGAAAGCCTCTCCGGTTAAATCTCTGAACTTTAATAGTGAATTGCTTCGTGTACTGCGTTTAATCATTCAATTTAAAAGACCGGCCTTGTGTCTAGCGGCTCAGGGTGTAAAGGGAATCTGCCCAATGAACTTCCAAGACCTCCATTCAGATGAACGAGATGCAAGCCCCGTTGATATTATCGAGGTGATTGCAGCGCTTAATGATTGGTCTTTTGAACGGTCTGGTGCGGATGAAATTTCCATTTGTGTGGCTGGGCGTTGGTCTGACTATGACGTGTCGTTTTCTTGGATGGATGGTGTTGAATCTGTGCATCTGGCCTGCGGCTTTAATTTGCGTTCTCCTGACCACAGATTGTCAGAGGTTCGCCGTTTGATCAGCATGATCAATGAACAGATGCTGTCTGGTCATTTTGATTTCTGGCCTGACAGTAGCATGGTTATTTATCGCCAATCACTCTCCCTTGCTGGGGGTGTGCAGCCAACGAACCGACAAGTTCAAAGCATGTTGGCAACGGCTGTTGATGGCTGTGAGCGGTATTTCCAAGCGTTTCAATTCGCTTTATGGGCTGGCAGAAGTGCCGAGGACGCGCTAGCTTGTTCTTTGTTTGAAACAATTGGCGAAGCGTAAACAATTCATGGGACTAATCTCGAGCGAAAGACCGGTCGTTCTCGTAGGTGCGGGAAAGATGGGTGGAGCCATGCTTACGGGCTGGCTTAAAGATGGCCGTAAAGGCCAAGAATTTGTCATTCTTGACCCCATGCTGGCGGATGAGATGAAAGGCCTTGTTGCCAATGATGGCGTGCGCCATTTTGAAGCAATGCCAGATGACGTTGTGCCGTCCATCGTTATCATCGCCGTTAAACCGCAAATGATGGATGCGGTTTTGCCTAAAATTGCAGTCAGTAAAAACTTGGGCGATGCAGCGTTCGTTTCTGTTGCTGCGGGCACGTCGGTTGCAACGTTCCAATCTCATTTTGGCGCTGAGGCTGCTATCGTTCGCGCCATGCCAAACACCCCGTCGCAAGTGGGGCGTGGTATCACTATTGGTTATCCAACGTCTGATGTGAGTGCGGACCAAAAAGCGGCAATCGCAGAACTTTTAGAAGTGACGGGCGGCTTTGATTGGGTTGATCGTGAAACATTGATTGATGCGGTAACGGCTGTTTCTGGTTCTGGTCCTGCTTACGTATTTCACATGGTGGAAGCGATGGCGGCAGCTGGTGAGAAGGCGGGGCTTACCCCTGAACTCGCTCTACGTTTGGCGCGCGCGACTGTCGAAGGGGCGGGCGAATTGCTTTATCAATCTGATCTTGATGCTGGCACGCTTCGCAAAAATGTCACCTCGCCGGGCGGCACAACTGCTGCGGCTTTAGATGTGTTGATGGGTGATGATGGTTTAACACCGCTCATGACCAAAGCGGTTGAAGCGGCTAAGGCTCGGGCGGAAGAGCTGGGTCGCGCTTAACCTGCCTGAAAGGGTAACATCGCAACCATATTGATTTTTGGTGCTGAAGACATACATTTAAACCGAACGACTTATTGGAGCAGATGATGGCGAGCGAAAAACAACGGCTAAAGATTAGAAACGCCTTTTTGGTGCTGTTGTCACAGCATGATTGGGATGAAATCTCCTTGGCTAAGGTAGCTGACGCTGCTGAGGTTAAACTTTCAGAACTTCGTGGTGCCTTTGATGGCAAGGTTGCGATTGTTGAACATTTCATGCGTGACATTGATGCCAGCGTGCTGGATGAAATCGATGTGGATGTTGCTGACGAACTACCACGCGAACGTTTGATGGATATTTTGCTGTCGCGCTTTGATGCGTTGATGCCTCACAAAGATGCCGTGCGTTCGATTGGTAAAGCTGCAAAATCTGACCTTTCTATTGCAGCACAGTTAAATCATGTGGCCCTTGTTTCTATGACTTGGATGCTGAACGCTGCAAACATAGAAACGGGCGGCCTCAAAGGTGCAGTCAAAGTGCAGGGCGTGGCGATGGTTTATGCCAAGGTTTTGCATGTTTGGTTGAACGATGATGAGAGCATGGCGAAGACCATGGCAGCACTTGATAAAGAACTGCGCAAGGGTGAGCGCAACATGCGGCGTGTGGAGCGGGTGCAAAATATGCTTGGACCACTTAAAGCACTGAAAAGCTTTAGGGGGGGGGCGTCGCACCAAGCCAAAATTTGATGATGCAAACACGATGGACAGTGCAAGCCTATGAGCGATGAAATTTCCTTTGATGACTTTATGAAAGTCGACATTCGGGTTGGCACAGTGATTGAGGTGAATGATTTCCCCGAAGCGCGCAAGCCTGCCTACAAGCTTGTTATCGATTTTGGTGATGAGATTGGAACGCGCAAAACGTCAGCGCAAATTACCGCTCATTATACACCTGAGACCTTGAAAGGGCGTAAGGTCATGGCAGTGGTCAATTTCCCGCCACGACAAATTGGGCCGTTTATGTCTGAGGTGCTGACGCTGGGCTTTGCTGATGATAATGGTGATATTGTTTTAGCAGGCATTGAACGCGACGTGCCCAATGGTCAGCGACTTTGCTAAAGACCCAATTAAGCGGGCATTTTAAGCTTCACCTTTAAGCCACCCATCTCACTATCGCTTAGTTCTATCGTGCCACCATGGCTATTGATTGAATCGCGAGCAATGGAAAGGCCAAGTCCAGTTCCAGCCTTGTCTGTATTGAGGTTGCGCGCATTATCAAGGCGATAGAATGCGCGGAACACATTTTCGCGTTCTTGTTCTGGAATGCCTGGGCCGTCATCTTCAACCGTCATCAGCAACCAACCAGACGAATGCTTTCCGGTGATCTTGAGAGTGTCGGCGTGTTTGATCGCGTTTGACCAGATATTATCCATGCAGCGTTTAAAGGAGATGGGGCGCACGTGAACGATAGGGTCACCTTCAAAAGTATAGCTTGCTTGCTTGTTTTCTAATTTCGCATGGCCGATTAGTTCTTCGTATAGTTCTGTCAGCTCAATATTAGAACTTGGTTCATCTGCATCACCTTTTGCAAAATCTAAATAGCCCGCCAACATCGTCTGCATATCTTGAACATCTTGCTCCAAATCAGCGACATCTTTGTCGTCGCCGAGCAAAGCCAATTGCAGTTTGAAGCGCGTGAGAATAGTGCGTAGATCATGGCTGACACCAGCAAGCATGGCTGTTCGTTGTTCAATTTGGCGCTGAATGCGGCTTCGCATCTGGATGAAGGCTCGGCTGGCACGACGCACTTCAAGCGCACCTGTTGGCCGAAAGTTCGGATGATCACGGCCTTTACCGAAATCTTCAGCAGCATTGGCAAGGCGTTGGATCGGTTTGATTTGGTTGCGCATGAAAATAATGGCGATCACCAACAAAACCACCGCAGTTCCGAGCATCCAGAAGAGGAAAATATGGGAGTTTGACGCATAGGTCTGCGAGCGCCGCGCGAAAATTTGCACCACTTTATCATCGAGCTGAATGCGTATCTCAACAAGCTGCGACCGTCCGACTGTATCAATCCAAAAAGGCTTGCCGATTTGCTGACTTATCTCACTTGAAAGCGCTTGATCGATGAGTGAGAAGAAAGGCTTTTGTGCAGGAGAGGGCAGTGGGTCTGCTGGTAAAATCGCCATATTCAAGCCGAGTTGTTCGCGCGCAATACGAATGATGTTTTCTTCATCGACCTTAGCTGGATAGGCTTCCATGATTTTTAAGACGGCAGAAATGTCCTGTGTCACAGCCGCTGAAAGGCGACGAGTGACGGTGTTCCAGTGGCGTTCCATGAACACGAAAACCAGAACGGACTGCAAAATCACAATGGGAGCAATGATGATGATGAGAGCGCGGGCATAAAGCGAGCGTGGTGTGAACTTTCGCCATAGGGGGCGCTCATAAGGTGCTGTTTCGTTTAGCGCTTGTGTTGCTAAAGGAGCAATAGTGGCAGAGACAGCCTCATCCGTTGTGTTTCCAGCGGATGGTTTTTGAACGTCGCTTGGTTGTGTCTTTTTGTCGGCAATGGTCATGGTGTTGTTGTCGCAACTGGGCGCTTTATTGGCAATCTCTTTTCAACGATCCCACAAAGCAAAAGCCAGCACAACAAACTTGTACTGGCTTTCATCTTCATATGGTCAGTTCAGCGCAGATTATCCGTCTGTCAATATCCGGTAACCGATACCACGCACTGTGTGCAGGTAGATTGGGTTTGCCGGATCAACTTCGATTTTGCGACGCAAACGGTTGATCTGCACATCCACAGTTCGCTCACCCGCGCTTGTCGGGTCTGCGAGAAGCTCATGGCGAGGCACGCATTCACCTGCCGCCGCACAGAAAATCCGCATCATCTCTTTTTCACGATCGGTGAGTTTGACAACCCCATCACCTTTACGCAGCTCACCGCGATCAAGATTAAAAGTGAAAGGACCAAAGCGAACGAGTTCTATTGTTGCACCAAGCGGGGGGCCATTTCTGCGTAGAATATTGTTGATACGAAGCAACAGCTCACGCGGTTCAAATGGTTTGGAGAGATAATCATCGGCTCCAACTTCCAGCCCGCTAATACGGTCAGAAATATCTGATTTCGCTGTCAGCATTAAGATTGGCACATCAGATTCTTCGCGAATAGAAGAGGTGAGCGTAAGCCCATCTTCACCCGGCATCATGACATCCACAATCAGCAATTCAAAGGCGAGCGTATTCATAAACCGCCGTGCAGTTTCAGCATTTTCGGCTGCTGTCACCCGTAAGCCTTGATCTGTCAGATAACGCTGCAACAAAGAGCGGATGCGGTCATCATCATCAATCACTAGGATATGGGGTGCTTCATCTTGTACGGTAATCGCATTCATTGCTGGATGAAACTCGCTTAGTCGCTCATTTTTGAGCGTTCGTTCAATCATAATTGGTTGATAATCCATCTTGGCACGTAGTTCCTGTCTAAACAAAGTCGGCATTGGAATAATCCCCTTATAAAAATTCCAACCGCGAATTAGATGTCCTCCAACTTTCTAATCATCTCGTGATCCGCGTCATTGATCAGTAAATGAAGAAACTTCTTCGCGGCAACTGCCCCATCCGGCCCTAGTTCGCAAAGTGCTCGCTCGATGCGGCGACACTGTGTCTGCGCTAAGGCCAAAGCAAGATTTCTGCCTTTCTCCGTTGGAAAAAGGAGACGCGCCCGCCCATCATCTGGACTTGAGTGCTGGGTGATGTGCTCTGATTCAATGAGTTGTTTTAAAACCCGTGCTAGGCTTTGTTTCGTGATGTGTAGTATTTCCAAGAGATCGGCAACGCGAATACCTGGTGTGCGATTGACGAAATATAAAACCCGATGATGGGCCCGACCAAAGCCGATTTCTTCTAAAACCAAATCTGGGTCATTGATAAAATCGCGATAGGCAAAGAACAAATGCTCGACAATATCGAAGCGATACCCTTCGCCGCTGCGCATAGGCTCAACAAGGGCCGTGTCGGGAAGGTCTTCGGGTAATTTGGAAGGATCAAACGTGGACATATGATCTATTGCGTTCTCTTGTGCCGTTGTTACTAAAATTTTACGTCAGTATTGTTGACATATATTTGCCTCGTGTTACCGTCTTTGTCCAATGAAAACGCATTTTGCGTGTGCATTCTCATAATTTTTGCTGTGTTGAGGAGTCGTTGTCATGGCAAGTGTGCCGTTTGATCAACTTGAAGGTGTTATTTGGTTCAACGGGGAGTTTATCCCGTGGGCTGATGCTAAAGTGCATGTGCTGACACACGGCTTGCATTATGCAAGTTCTGTGTTTGAAGGTGAGCGGGCCTACAACGGCAATATTTTCAAACTTACCGAACATACAGAGCGGCTTTTTAATTCTGCCGAATTGTTGGGATTTGAAATTCCTTATACGGTTCAAGAAATTGATGATGCGTGTAATGAGACGCTCAAGCGCCAAGGTCTTAAGGATGCTTATATCCGACCGATCGCGTGGCGTGGCAGTGAAATGATGGGTGTTTCGGCGCAAGCAAACCGCATTAATGTTGCGATTGCTGTGTGGGAGTGGCCTTCGTATTTCTCACCAGAAGAGCGCCTAAAAGGTATTCGCCTTGATATGGCTCAATATCGTAGGCCTGACCCGCAAACGGCACCGAGCACGTCAAAGGCTGCTGGTCTTTATATGATCTGTACTTTGTCTAAACATGCGGCAGAAGCAAAAGGCTATGCAGATGCGCTTATGCTCGATTGGCGTGGCCGTGTCGCTGAGGCGACGGGTGCGAATATTTTCTTCTTGAAAGACGGTGTCATTCACACACCAGAGCCAGAAGGTTTCCTCAATGGCATCACGCGCCGCACGGTCATTGATTTGGCCAAACGTCGTGGTATGGAGCTTATTGAGCGTCCTATTATGCCGGAAGAATTGAGTGATTTTGACCAGTGCTTCTTAACTGGTACAGCGGCGGAAGTGACCCCTGTTTCTGAGATCGGCCCGCACAGTTTTACTGTGGGCAGCGAGATTGAAACGCTGATGGTTGACTACGACGCCGAAGTTGGAAAAACGCCGCAATAAATTGCGGCGTTTTTCTCTTTTAAATTCTGAATTTATTCCCCGGAATTTCTTTTGTTACTCCGCGACGATAACAAGGTCGACCGCTTTGTCACCTTTGCCCTTTTTGTCGGGCTCAGTTTCAAATGTTAGTTTTATGCCTTGATCAAGCGGGGCTATTTCTGATTGTTCAACAGCAGAAATGTGTACAAACACATCTGCTCCTCCATCTTCAGGTGTAATGAACCCAAAGCCTTTTGACTGTAGAAAAAATTTCACAGTACCACTGCGACGCATTCCATCCATCCTTACCAGCTCCTCGAGAGCCATTTAAAAGTAATTATATTTTTGCCGCTGCATAAAAATAGAGGCAGAAGCCGTGAAGTGCGGTGGAGTGGCTTATTATTATTTCCTATGGGAGTGGGAAACTAAAATCCTTTTCTTCGTCCGGTCCGCCCTTTTTGTATTTCCCGTTTACTATGAGAATTTGAATAAGACTTGTCTAGTTTAATGTAAAAAAAATCATAATTTGGATAATTATGCCGCAAAAGGTGGCGTAATTAAGTTTATTTTCTCATATATTGGCGGATTTAGGCGGTTTTGGGAAGTGTGAAAACGATGTACTTCGGCCTTATATTACACGTATTTCAGTTAATTTTGTGGAGTTTATGGGAAAACGGCCTAAAAATATCGGTAAATTACAATATTTCATGTAAAAATTATAAAGCGATTTTATATTTTCTGAGATATCGGAGTTTGTTTCGGGCTAAATGGCGGCCTGTTTAGGGCGCGAAGAACCGATGATGTATTACAGGTGCTAAAATAAAGGGGCGTCCACGGTCGTTTGGGTGCAAGGTGTTTGAGCCTGAAAACGAATGATCTTATCGCCCTTCAGACGCAATCATGGTGCCGTTGCAAATCCTATAATACCCGCAGCAGTGACAGCAAAGCCATTGTGGTAACGGTTGTGCGATTAATCGTAGTGGCCTGAGCGTTTGCGGCGATGCTTATAGGTGTTGCCTTTGTAGTTATAATCTTCGGCATTATAATTGTGATGTGATGGCACCAGTTTTCTAGCCCGCTGCGCTCTTTTTTGGCGCTTATAGTGCTTCTTGTGTGAGCGGTATTTATGGCCTTTATGCGCATGCTTGTTAGAGTAATTGTTGTTATATTGATTAGGTGAATAAGCCGCACTTGGGTTCTCAGCAGCTGCCTGCAACGGAACAAAACCAACAAGCATTGATAGAGTCGCAACGGTTGCAATGCTTGCCGTCACGCGTTTCTTTGATGTTGTGATGATGTTCTTCATAAGACACTCCTCAACATTTTGCCGCATTAAATCGAAGACCTGAAATTGGTCGACGGCTTGTTGTTAGAGTAAAGCTAACAAAGTGAGGCTGAACAGCGTCTGAACGTTGAAAAAGCGCGAAAATATGACGGTTTTCGCGCTTTCTTCAAAGCTTTTACGTTCTAGCGACCGCGGAATGGAACTGTGTTGAAGTCCTGATAAAAGGGATGGCCTGTAAACGATTGTCTTTTGACGCGCTTACCATTGAGTTTAGGTCGCTTTGCCACGTATTTTGGTGAGTGTTGTCTACCAATAAAGCTGAAGCGGTTAAGATGAAAGCCATTTTCTTGTAAGCCTTTTTGACCACGAAAGCTTCTATGGCTGCGGGAACCAAGTTGACCGCGAAACCTTTTATAGGCTTTGAAACCCACCTGTTCGATTGTGCTGCCAGCGGTGTGTGTTGCTGTTGCTGCTGAATTTGATGCGGGAGAGAAGGCTTGCGCAGGGATTGCACTTAGGCCCACCACTGCTGCCGCTGCAAAGGCAATGAAGGTTGCTTTGATAGAATGAACAGATTTTATCGTTTGTTTTGTCATCTTAACGTCTCCCGTTGATCTGCATGTCTTACCAACTGATTTGGTGTGATTTGCTCTTAGTTAGCACATAAGATGCATAAAGGCGTGCTTTTAGTCTATTTCCCGAAAGCGTGATAATCCGTGTTCTGGATGTGTAGGGCCGCGCAACGGTTGTGATCATAGCAAGAAAAAAGCCGCCAAATATCATTTGGCGGCTAAGTTGTTCATTTAAAATGAATTTTCTAATCTTAGCTAGTTGGCTTTTTTTTCTTTTTGCTCACTGTCTTCTTTTTAGTCGACGGCTTCTTTTTGCTTACAGTTTTCTTTTTAGTCGTCGGCTTCTTTTTCTTAGTTGTCTTCTTTTTTGGAGCTGAGCTGCTGCTTGATGCTGCGCTTTGGCTGCTGCTTGATGATGAACTTGTTGTGGTTGTTTTCTTCTTTTTCTTCTTCGATGCTGTAGAAGAACCATTGCCCGGTGTTGCGCGGCAGAAAGCTTTTACTTTCGCACCGTTTGAGCGTGTATGGGCGGCAACATGAGAACAGCCACCTTTGGCTTGGCAAGCAGATTTTGAAAGCCCTTTACAAGCAGATTGTGCATATGCCTGCATCGGCGTGAATGTGAAAGGCAAGACCATAACTGCAAAAGCAATGATGAATGCCTGAATGGAGGTGATTAGTCGCATGTGTCACTCTTTGTTTCTATTATAGGTTGTATAATTACATTTCATATTCGCGCATAGAGTGCAATCAGTATTAAGTCTTATTCGACAGAAAAATGCACTTTGGCTTTGGATTGCAAGATCGCTTCTTTCAACGATGGGGGTGAGAGGCGCAGTCTTTCCACATCGTCATCCCAAGACGTAATCTAGGGGGCTAGAATGTGGTTCGTGAATTCTCACCGCTTCCCTCGTTTGCCAGCCTTTTGTCCCGGTCTGCCCGTGGTGCTCCGCCCGACAGGTCGTTTCTCGCCAGCTGGATCATTACGATCCCCGCGATAACCGCCTGATTTATCTTCCACAGCTGTTTGCCGTGCCAGTGGATCGTCGGCGATGGCGAGTTCTGTTTCTTGCAAGCGTTTGATTTCATCGCGTAGTCTGGCGGCTTCCTCAAAGTTGAGGTCGGTCGCGGCGGCGCGCATGTCTTTTTCAAGCGTTTCCATATGGGCTTTGAGATTGTGGCCAACGAGCGCACCTTCTTCTGCAAAGCCGAGGTCTGGTGTGACGTGATCGCCTTCGTAAACGGATTGTAGAATATCGCCGATGTTCTTCTTCACCGTGGAAGGGGTGATGCCGTGTTCTTCATTATAGGCGACTTGCTTCTCGCGGCGGCGGTCTGTTTCCTTCATCGCGCGGTCCATGGAACCAGTAATTTTGTCGGCATATAGAATGACGTGACCATCGACGTTTCGCGCCGCGCGGCCAATGGTTTGCACGAGCGAGGTTTCAGAACGTAAGAAGCCCTCTTTATCTGCATCTAAAATGGCGACAAATCCGCATTCAGGAATATCGAGACCCTCGCGCAGCAAGTTGATCCCGACCAGCACATCGAATGCCCCAAGGCGAAGATCGCGCAGGATTTCGATGCGTTCTAGCGTATCAATATCAGAGTGCATGTAGCGCACTCTTATACCTGCCTCGTGCAGATATTCGGTCAGGTCTTCCGACATGCGCTTGGTGAGCGTCGTCACCAGTGTGCGGTAGCCCTTTTGCGTGGTCTTTTGAATTTCATCCAGCACGTCATCCACCTGCGTGGTGGCGGGGCGCACTTCGACGGGTGGATCGGTTAGACCTGTTGGGCGGATGACTTGTTCAACAAACACGCCGCCGGTTTGTTCCATTTCCCAATTACCAGGTGTCGCGGAGACGTGGACGGTTTGTGGGCGCATGGCTTCCCATTCTTCAAAGCGCATGGGGCGGTTGTCCATGCAGCTTGGAAGGCGGAAACCATATTCAGCCAAGGTCGCTTTACGTCTAAAGTCACCGCGATACATGCCACCAATTTGCGGAACGGTAACGTGGCTCTCATCGACGAAGACGAGGGCGTTATCTGGCAAATATTCAAAAAGCGTGGGTGGTGGTTCACCTGGTTTGCGGCCTGTGAGATAGCGCGAATAGTTTTCAATGCCTGCACAAGCGCCTGTTGCTTCCATCATTTCAAGATCAAAGCGGGTGCGCTGTTCCAGTCTTTGTGCTTCCAGCAGACGGCCAGCATTTTGTAGCTCTTGCAAACGCTGCTCAAGCTCGGTCTTGATCGACTTCATGGCTTGGTTCAACGTTGGGCGTGGCGTGACATAGTGACTGTTTGCGTAAAGGCGGACAAACTTTTTGTTGTCGGTCTTCTTACCCGTCAGCGGATCAAATTCTGTAATCTGCTCCACCTCATCACCAAATAAGGAGACCCGCCAAGCGCGGTCTTCATAGTGGGCGGGGAAGATGTCGATGGTATCGCCCTTCACGCGGAAGTTGCCCCGCACGAAGGCTGCATCATTGCGCTTATATTGCAGGGCGACGAGGTCGGCTAAAAGTTGGCGTTGGTCGATACGGTCACCCAGTTTGATGTCAAAAGTCATCGCCGTATAAGTTTCAACTGACCCAATACCGTAGATGCAAGAAACAGAGGCAACGATGATCACGTCATCACGCTCAAGAAGCGAGCGGGTGGCGGAGTGGCGCATCCGGTCGATCTGTTCGTTTACCGAGCTTTCTTTTTCAATATAGGTATCAGAGCGCGGCACATAGGCTTCTGGCTGATAGTAGTCATAATAAGAGACGAAATATTCAACCGCATTATTCGGAAAGAAGCTTTTGAACTCGCCATAGAGCTGGGCTGCCAATGTTTTGTTTGGCGCAAGAATAAGGGCTGGGCGCTGGGTCTCTTGAATGACTTGCGCCACGGTGAAGGTTTTGCCCGAACCCGTCACACCAAGCAGAACTTGGTCGCGCTCATCTTGCTCGCTAATGCCGTGCACTAATTCTTTGATGGCTTGAGGTTGGTCGCCTTGCGGGGTGAAATCTGAAACGATTTCGATGTTCAAACCACCTTCGGACTTTTCAGGCCGCACTGGCTTGTGCGGTATCCAAACGTCGCCTTTAATCTCTTCGCGGCCATGTTCGATTAAATCTGACAGCGCTTGAACTGTCGCTGTTGCACCTGTTGTGGTGGTGAGCTTTTCGGCATCTTCTAAAGAGACATCAAGACCTGCAACTGGATTTAGCCCACCTGCCGCACGTTCTTTTGCAGTTGCTGGCCCGCCCATAGATGTGCCGCGAGAGGTTTTAAGTGCTTTCGGCTTCTTCGGCTTTTTGTCTTCTTTATTAGCAGGGACTTGTTTGTCTGTGCCGGGGCCCATTTTGCCAAGCTCTGGCTTTTTGATGCGGGTAGACGGTGGCAGGTCTTCGGCTTTGCTTATTTCTTCAGCCCAATCAGAAATGGACGTTGAAGAAATGTCGACAGGTGCGCCTTCAAAATCTGACTGCGGGCTTTCGCCAAAACCAGTGGGCTCGTCATCCCCATAAGGGGAAAAGACGTCTTCGGATTTCTTCGAATCATCAGATGAGCGCTTCTTATCTACCATGCTTCTTATATGTGACAGGATGGGCAGGAAAGAAAGTGCGAATTGTATTCAATCGTCAGTCGAGCCAAAGAGGCTGAGTTTTGTGTGTTTTTTGTGCTGAAAAACAAAGGAAACTCGATTTTAGTGTGACTTTTTTACCGCATCACGACCGAATGGTTGGTCCTGTCAGTTTTAAATTATTTTGTTAGTTGCCTTACGTGCACGTCACTATGGTTTTTCGAAAAAATGGATTGGGAGGTTCAAATGATGAAATTGAATAAACTGCTTCTTGCTGGATGTGCGTTAACAGTGAGTGTGACTTTGGCACAGGCGCAATTTGCAACCACGGGTGATGTGATTACCTTCGGCGATAGCTTGTCGGATAATGGTAACTTGTTTGCCACGACTGGAGCGGCCAACGCTTTTCCGGGGAGCAGTCGCTTTGTTAATCCAGGTGGTTTGACATGGATTGAACAATTGCTTGGTGGAACACCTGATGCAACAGGTGCCAATGCGGTCAGTCCGCAAAATTCTCCCGTTCAAGGAACAGGCGTTGCTGGTGATGTGAATGTGGCCTTTGGTGGTGCCTTTGCTGGAAGTGGCGGGCTTGCTGCTGGTATTCCAGGGGTAACCGAGCAGCAAGGTATTTTTGCTGCATCGGGCGGTACGATTGATGCGAATGATACGGTTACTTATTGGGCTGGCGCGAACAATTTCTTTGCAGGCCTTCCAACGGTAACAGATGCAGCGGGTGCTGCGGCTTTGGGGCAGAGTGTAGGCGCGTTAGCTGTCAATGATATTACCCAACTTGCAACAGGTGCTGCTGTGGCTGGTGGTGGTCCCGGTCAACTTGTCTATCTTAATCTACCCAATCTTGCTTCTTTGCCGTCAACCAGTTTGGGTGCGCAGCAAGCAGCAGCTGGTGCTGCGGCGCAAGTTGCGGCAGCAGGAGGCGATGCAGCAGCACAAGCCACCGCATCCGCTCAAACGCAAGCAGCGGTTTTGGGCGCCGCTGAATTTGCGACCCAAAACTACAATACAACCCTAGAAGTTGGCATCGCCCAGCTTGCAGCCGTTGATACAAATACTGATTTTGTTTTGATTGACGTGGCCGCTGTCTTTGAGGAAGTTGTTGCTAACCCTGAAGCTTTTGGTTTTACCAATGCGACTGCGGGATGTGTGTTTGATGCGGCGTGTGCGGCCGCCGATTTTGAAACACAAAATCAATTTCTATTTTCTGATGGCGTTCACCCAACCAATGCTGGTCATGCGCTCATCGCCGAATTGGCGCGTCAAACGCTGGACCCAACAATTGGTGCAGCACAGTCAGCAGGTATTGGTGATTTGACTTCTACTACGCGTCAGATCGTTGCGGGTTCTGCTCTCAGCAGAGCGCGTTCGTTCTTCTTCAATCAAGCAGCGTCAGATGGCGTTTCATCCTCTGCGGATGTTGATACATTCAGCCAAACACCATCAATTCGTGGCGAAGCGTTTGCTGAAGTGCTTGGTGGTTCAGCTTCCATTGGTGCACGAACAGGTGCTCCGCAAGCAGATGTTGATTTGCTTGGTCTGCGGATCGGTATT
>JBDVXS010000081.1:0-30933 GCA_039964305.1 Hyphomicrobiales bacterium | reverse complement strand
CGAAATCGTCCGTGTTAAAGACGGCTTTGCTCGTAACTTCCTTTTGCCAAAAGGCAAAGCCCTTCGTGCAACAGATGCAAACAGAGCAAAGTTTGAAGATCAGCGCGTTGAACTAGAAGCACGTAACCTTGAGCGTAAATCTGAAGCTGAAGCAGCTGGCAAGAAGCTTGACGGCTATACATTCGAAGTTATCCGTTCTGCTGGTGAAACTGGTCAGCTTTACGGATCAGTATCAGCCCGTGATATCGCAGACGCATTGATCGAAGGCGGCTTCCAAGTTGCTCGTTCACAAGTTGCTCTTGAGCAGCCACTCAAAACAATCGGCATGGCGTCAGTAACCCTGTCTCTTCATGCAGAAGTTGATGTGACCGTTGTTGCAAACATTGCACGCTCACCTGATGAAGCAGCCCGCCAAGCAGCTGGTGAAGACCTCTCACAACGTGAAGAGATCGAACTTGACCTTGAAGTATTTGACGGCGACATGGATAGCTTCTTTGATGAAGATGCTGATGCGCCTGAAGGTGACGAAGGTGAAGCAGAAGATGCTGGCGAAGAAGCCGCTGATTCTGACAAAGACTAAGCGCTTTACTTTTCGCTGCTCTTAAACAGCGACGACCAATAATTCACGCCTCGGACAGATTGAGTTCTGCTGAGGCGTTTTTTGTGGCGTTTTTTTGTAACGGCTTTCGTTTTGCCATCCGTCAAGTGGCAATCATACAGGACTAACGTGTTTTTGAATTACCCACATGGTATTGTGGAAAAAGGAATGATTCTTATTGGAAAAAAAATATATATATTTTTTCACCCATACCCCTCTTTTTTGAACAGAGAAGGTCCGCTAAGACAGGCTTCTGTTTGAAAGGATTGAAGCATGGACTTGGTGCCCGATTTTGCTCCGGCAAATGACATAAGCGAACCGATGAACTATCGCAGTGCACCGGCCAATATTGAGGTTGAGCAAGCGCTTTTGGGTGCGATCTTGATCAATAACAATGCTTTTGATCGGGTTTCAGACTTTTTGCTTCCTGAGCATTTTTATGAGCCAATCCACCGCATGATCTTTGAAGAAGCGGCATCTTTGATCCGTGCGGACCGTGTGGTCAATCCAATGACCATCAAAACCTATCTGCCAGCTGATGAGATGGTCGGTGAGATTACACTCACTCAATATTTGGCCCGTCTTGCCGCTGAAGCAACAACCATTATCAATGCGGTAGACTATGGCCGCGCTATCCAAGATTTGGCGATTAGACGTTCGCTTATTTCCGTTGGCGAAGATGTTGTGAATGTCGCCTATGACGCGCCATCGGATAAGTCACCGCGTGAACAAATTGAAGATGCTGAGCGTGAATTATTCTCACTTGCTGAAACGGGCAACGAATCACGTGGCTTTGTGAACTTTCAACTGGCGCTCACCCAATCTGTTGAGATGGCAGCCGCCGCCTTCCAACGTGAAGGGCAATTGTCGGGCTGTTCAACGGGTTTGACCGATCTTGATCGCCGTATGGGTGGGTTGCAGTCTTCTGACTTGATCATCCTTGCTGCTCGTCCCGGTATGGGCAAAACATCGCTTGCGACCAATATCGCTTACAATGTTGCTGCCGCTTACGAGCCTGAGGTTCAACCTGATGGCTCTGTGAAGCCAAAGAACGGCGGCATTGTTGGGTTCTTCTCGCTGGAGATGTCAGCAGAACAGCTCGCAACTCGTGTGATTTCGGAACAGGCTGAGGTTTCGTCCTCGAAAATTCGTCGTGGTGAAATTACGCCCGCAGAATATGACAAGCTGGTCAACGCCATGCAGGTGATGCAGAGCAAGCCGCTCTTCATTGACCAAACAGGTGGTATCTCCATCGCCCAGCTTTCAACTCGTGCGCGACGTTTGAAACGTCAACATGGACTGGACCTGCTCATCGTTGACTATGTACAGCTGATGGTCGGTAGTTCCAAGAATGCGGGCAACCGTGTTCAAGAGATCACAGAAATCACCACAGGCCTCAAAGCACTCGCGAAAGAATTGCAAGTGCCCATCATCGCCCTTTCCCAGCTTTCCCGTGCTGTTGAAAGCCGTGACGACAAGCACCCACAGCTCTCTGATCTTCGCGAATCTGGTTCTATCGAACAAGATGCGGATGTGGTGCTCTTCATCTATCGTGAGGAGTATTACCTCAAGAATAGCGAACCGCCGCAGGATGACCCTGCTTATGCGGATTGGTATACGAAGATGGAAAAAATGCGCGGTATTGCCGAAGTTGTGGTTGCCAAGCAAAGACACGGTCCAACAGGAACAGTGCCGCTCTCCTTTACTGGTGAGTTCACACGCTTCTCCGATCTTGCAGACCCTTCCCGCATGCCAACCAACTTTGACTAACCACGGCAAACGGGCCGTTTTGGAATGATGACCGGCCATGACGACAGATAATCAAAACCTCATCTCATCAGGCAGACTGACAATTGATCTGGATGCTTATGCGGATAATTGGCGCTTTTTAAACGACAAAGCCGCCAAGGCCGAATGCGCAGCCATGGTGAAAGCAGACGCTTACGGCATTCAAATTGATAAAGCCGTGGGCGCATTGGAAGCTGCAGGTTGCAAAACGTTCTTTGTGGCCACTCCCGCAGAAGGTGTTGCCGTTCGTGCGCAGTCTGACAAGGCAACCATCTATATTCTCAATGGATTGATGGCAGGCGCTGCCGAATACTACCACGCACATAATTTGCGCCCTGTTCTAAATTCTATGGATGAAATCAACGAATGGGCTGATGAAGGAAAACCAGCCGCGCTGCATGTTGATACGGGCATGAACCGTTTGGGCTTGCGGGAAGAGGAAGCGAAGGTGCTTGCCGACAATCAAGCGCTGGCATCAAAGCTTAATCTGTCGCTCATTATGACCCATTTAGCATGTGGCGATTCACCCCGCTCGCTTATGAATGGATGTCAGCTCTCAAGCTTCATTGATATTTGCAAGCTCTTTCCCGATGTGCCGCGTTCGCTTTGTAATTCGGCTGGTATTTTTCACGGTGATACATTCCACCTTGATATGGTGCGACCAGGCATTGCGCTTTATGGCGGTGCTGGGTTGAATGAACACGTTACCAAAAACCCGATGAAGCCTGTTGTAAAAGTGGAAGCCCGCATTTTGCAGGTTCGCGACCTTATGGAGCATGAAAGCATCGGGTATGGCGGTGCAGAAATCGCCTTGAGCAATCGGAAAATCGCTACGATTAGTGCTGGTTACGCAGATGGTTATTTGCGTCTTTCTGGTTCCACCAGCAAAGAAAAAGGCGCGAGCGGCTACCTGCATGGCAAACGTGTGCCGCTAATGGGGCGTGTCTCGATGGACTTGATTGCTGTCGACATTACCAATGTGCCAGAAGCCAAGCGCGGCGATTATGTTGAACTCTTCGGTCCGAATGTATCGGTCAGCGAAGTTGCAACCCATGCACAATCAATTGACTATGAGCTATTAACGGGCCTTGGCAAACGCTACACCCGCCACTATGGAGCGCTGGACTAAAGCCATGGCAAAAATCAAATCTCGTTTTGTGTGTAATAATTGTGGTGCCGTTTCTTCCAGATGGCAGGGTAAGTGCGAAAGCTGCGAAGAATGGAACACGATTGAAGAAGATTTAGAAATTGCAGGCATTGGCGGTGGACCTGGCAAGGCCATGCGCAAAGGGCGGGTTATTCCCCTCACCAATCTTGATGGCGAATTGGATAATGCCCCGCGCATTCAAACGGGCTTATCAGAACTTGACCGCGTAACAGGTGGCGGCTTTGTGCGCGGCTCTGCCCTCTTGCTTGGTGGTGACCCTGGTATCGGTAAATCAACGATACTTTTGCAAGCCGCCAGTGCGCTCGCTAATCAAGGGCACAAAGTTGTCTATATTTCTGGCGAGGAAGCAATCGACCAAGTTCGCCTTCGGGCACAACGTCTTGGTCTTGAAAAATCAAACGTTCGCCTTGGGGCAGAAACCAGTGTTGAAGATATTCTGGCAACGTTAGACAACGAAAAGGGTGCCGCCCTCGTTATCCTCGATTCTATCCAGACCCTTTGGACCGACCAAGCAGAATCAGCCCCAGGCACCGTGACGCAGGTTCGTTCATCCTCGCAGGCGATGATTAAATACGCAAAACAATCAGGTGCAACGGTTGTGTTGGTTGGCCATGTGACCAAAGAAGGTCAAATCGCAGGGCCACGTGTGGTTGAGCATATGGTGGATGCGGTTTTATATTTTGAAGGCGAAGGCGCGCACCAGTTCCGCATTCTTCGCGGTGTTAAAAACCGCTTTGGCCCAACCGATGAAATTGGCGTCTTTGAAATGACAGGCTCAGGCTTGAGCGAAGTTGCCAACCCGTCTGAATTGTTTTTAGGCGAGCGCAACGCCTCCGCGCCGGGAGCTGCCGTATTTGCTGGCATGGAAGGCTCGCGACCCGTCTTGGTGGAAGTGCAAGCCCTAGTCACACCATCGCAGCTTGGCACCCCAAGACGCGCCATTGTTGGCTGGGACGCCTCCCGCCTTGCTATGGTGCTTGCTGTTCTTGATGCCCATTGCGGTGTGAAGCTTGGATCATACGATGTCTATTTGAACATTGCAGGCGGTTTGAAGATCAATGAGCCTGCAGCCGACCTTGCCATCGCCGCCGCGCTCACCTCGTCCCTAGCTGGTGTCGCGTTGCCAAAAGAAGCCGTTTATTTTGGCGAAGTCAGCCTTTCAGGTGCCGTGCGTCCTGTGCCGCATGTGACATCTAGATTGAAGGAATCTGCCAAACTTGGCTTTTCACAGGCCAATTGTCCCATCCAAAGTGGCAAAAGTGGTGTGAAGGAAGTTGACCGTATAAACGAGATTGCCGACCTATCAGGCCTCATCGCGCAAATACTGGCATCAAAACCACGGGAAAAACGCGAAGATTGAGTGATTGTGCTGTGACAAGCGTTAAATTTTCAGCTAATTCACCATATAGAGAAACGCACCTATTCAAAGGCGCGAAAGATTTGTAAAAGACCCCCAACGTTGAATTTACACAGGGTCTCATAGCGAGAACTGAGATACGATGAAGTTTGCTATTCTTGATATTGCTGTTTTAGTAATTGTCTTTTTATCCGCCATTTTGGCGATGGTGCGAGGTTTTTCTCGCGAAGTTCTATCTGTCGGCTCATGGGCCGCAGCCGCTGGTGCAGCCCTTGCTGTTGCGCTTTGGAAAGAAAACCCTTTCGTCCCGTTCGTTCGCAACTATGTTGAAAGCGAAACAATCGCGATGATTGTAACAATCGCTATCGTGTTTTTGGTGGTTTTGATCGTGGTGAGCATCATCACCATGAAAATCTCTGACTTCATTATTGATAGTTCAATCGGTGCTCTCGATCGCACGCTCGGTTTCATATTTGGCGCGGCGCGCGGAATTTTGCTATTCGTTGTGGCTGTTGGTATGTTTAACTGGCTGGTCCCACAAGAGCAGCCTGATTGGATAGCGAACGCGAAATCAAAGCCGTTTTTGGACAATGCTGCAAACTCGCTGATTGAATTCTTACCAACGGATATCGAAGAATTCGTTGAAAAGGGCAAAGAGTTTATCCCTGGTAATTCAGACGAGCCTGAAGCTTCCAACAGCACCAAACCATCAGATGAAATCGGTCGCGAGATCGATAGTAACAACAGCAACTAAAGAGTTAGCCATGACCGGACTGGATGAAGACGACGCATTCCACGAAGAATGCGGGGTATTTGGTATTTTTGGTCACGATGATGCCGCAGCACTTACTGTACTCGGCCTCCATGCCCTGCAACATCGCGGACAAGAAGCATCCGGCATTGTGTCATTTGATGGAAAACAGTTTTCCTCAGAACGCCATGTTGGCTTGGTCGGTGATCGTTTCTCGAAAAAAGCAGTTATTGACCGCCTCCCCGGCAATCGTGCAATTGGCCATAATCGCTATGCAACCACAGGCGGCGCGGGTGTACGCAACATTCAACCGCTCTTTGCAGAATTTGCAGGCGGCGGGTTTGCCATCGCGCACAATGGTAATTTGACCAATGCCCTCACCTTGCAAAAACAATTGCAAATGCGTGGCGCTATTTTCCAGTCTACATCTGACACAGAAACTATTCTTCACCTGATCGCGACCTCCCAAAAGGGTCCGTTGGTTGATAGAATTGTCGATGGACTGCGGCAGATTGAGGGTGCTTATTCCCTTGTTGGCATGAGTGAGCACAAACTCATTGGTTGCCGTGATCCGCTTGGCATTCGTCCTTTGGTTCTTGGTGACTTGGATGGCGCCTATATTCTGGCTTCTGAGACCTGCGCCCTTGATATTATCGGCGCCCAATTTATGCGTGAAATCGAACCGGGTGAAATGGTTGTCATCACGGATAGTGGTCTTGAAAGCTTCCATCCGTTTCAAAACACAGGCAGCCGCTTTTGTATCTTTGAATATGTCTATTTCGCCCGTCCTGATTCAGTCTTCTCCAACCATGCCGTTTATGACGTGCGCAAGAAGATTGGCGCTGAACTAGCACGAGAAAGCCCAATTGATGCCGATGTGATTGTGCCTGTTCCCGATTCTGGAACGCCAGCTGCAATTGGCTTTGCGCAAGAGGCTGGTATTCCGTTCGATCTTGGTATTATTCGAAACCATTATGTTGGGCGTACCTTTATTGAGCCAAGTGATTCCGTGCGCCATATGGGTGTGCGCCTCAAGCACAACGGCAATAAGCAGGTCTTGAAGGGCAAGCGCGTTGTCTTGGTGGATGATTCCATCGTGCGCGGTACAACCTCTGTGAAAATCGTGCAAATGGTGCGTGAAGCAGGTGCTGCGGAAGTTCATATGCGCATTGCAAGCCCGCCAACCCTCTCCTCTTGCTATTACGGTGTTGATACGCCTGAGAAAGGCAAACTGCTTGCCTCTCGCATGTCGATTGAAGAAATGAACACCTATATCAATACGGATAGTTTGGCCTTTTTAACAATTGATGGTCTTTACCGCGCCGTTGGTGAAGCCAATCGCAACAACGACACACCGCAATATTGCGATGCGTGTTTTACGGGCGAATATCCGACATTGCTCACAGACCGCGAAGGCGGCGGCAATGTGCGACAACTATCGTTGCTCTCTGAGGTTATCTAAATGGCAAAATCGCTAGAAGGTAAGATTGCGCTTGTCACAGGCGCATCGCGTGGCATTGGTTATGCAACAGCGAAGGCTTTTGCAGCAGAAGGTGCGCATGTGATTGCCGTTGCTCGCACCGTTGGTGGCCTTGAAGAGCTTGATGACGACATCCAAAAAGCGGGTGGCAGCGCAACACTGGTGCCCCTAGACCTGAAAGACGGTGACGGCATAGACCGCATGGGCAAGTCTATTTATGAGCGCTGGGGCAAGCTTGATATTCTGCTTGGTAATGCTGGCGTTTTGGGCGGCATTACGCCGCTTGGCCATATTTCGCCAAAAGAGTTTGACGAAGTGATGACTGTCAACGTAACAGCCAATTGGCGCTTGCTGCGCTCAATGGACCCGTTGCTTAACAAATCCACTGCTGGCCGCGTCTTGATGATGTCTTCGGGTGCTGCCCGCTCTCGTCGTCCGTTTTGGGGTGCTTATTCCATCTCTAAGGCGGCATTAGAGGCTTTAGCTGTTACCTATGCCCATGAGATGGCTCATACCAAGATCAAAACGTTGATCATTAATCCTGGTCCCTTGCGTACTGCTATGCGGGCAAAGGCGATACCGGGTGAAGATCCTGCAACGTTAAAAACACCCTATGACCTAGCACCAGACCTTGTTCGTCTAGCTGGTGACACGACAACCGAAAACGGTGTTATGTGGGATTTTCCAAGTCAGCAATTTATCGAAGTTTAAAAAGACTGCTGCATTCATCAAAACGCAGCAGTCTCGATTGTGTACAGCGCTTAGCGCTTGCATATTCTCGTTGTATTACCCCAAATCAAGCGCGCTTCTGCATCATTGGCGACAAGCGTGAAGAAGCCGTCCGAGAAGCTTGACCCCGCATTGTTATCAACGCTTGGTAGCTCCATAGTCGGCAACCCTTGGTAATCAACTTTTACTGCAACATTTTGAGGCGCGAGTGCTAGTTGCATTTGTCGGCCATTATCACAACGATAAAGCCCACCAACTGCGGCAGCCGTTGCCTGTTGGGCCGGTGCTGCTGGTTCTGGCTGAGGCGTAGAACCCCCCGTTGACGTTAATCTGATCAATTGATTTGGATCCACTAAATCAGACACCTGATCAACGCCCGTGGTCTTTTCAGTTTCTTTGGCTTGTTCACGGTACGCACGGCAGTCTTCTATAAATTGAAGAAGCATCTTATGCCCACCTGCCAGTGAATATTGAAACTTTTCTTCAACGCCCTTCAGTTCGAGATCGAAAGTATAGCTCCGTGACACGGCTCTCCAAAACGAACCGAAATACGGCAATTTGACTGCAACACCTTTATAACCGGATTGCGTTCCAAATGGCCTAAAGGTCTTACGTTGCCTCTCATCGCCAAACACGTAATGCCCAGCAATCGTTCGTTTGGTTTGCGCATTGCCCACATCCATCGCGAGCCAGAATTGAATATTCGAAATTTTCGCTGATGACGCATTGCAAACGGCAAACGCTGGAGGAAAATTAGATCCTTGATGATCGAGACGAACATAGCTGAATGGTTTGTTGTTGAAAGTCGCTTTGCCTGCACTCCACTTTGGTTGTTCAGGTAACAATGGAAGGGCTCTGACAACACCTTTTTCTTCCGCCTGCAAGGCAGCAGAAATAGTGCGGCTCAAATTGTTCCAATTAGGATCTTCAGGCGGTGTTTTGTCATTGCCAGCAGCTTTTAGCTCTGCCTTGGCCTCGTCACGTAAGGCTTTGCAATCATGGATAAAATACGAAATCGGCTGGGCAGACCCAGCAAGTGGAATGCCCAAAGCACCTAGCTCGCCAATCTGCACCGCACCCTCAGTGCCTGCAGCTAACCCTTCGTAGAGCTTACCAAATGAAGCATTCTTATCGCGAATACCTTCATAGCCATTGCCATCATCAAACACTTCACCATAAGCCGTTGTTAAATTTTTCCCATCAACGACATAAGTAAGCTTAATCCGCTTTCTCTCTTGCTGAGGAAAATCGCTGATAAAGTGCCAAATCGAAATAGAGCTGATTGCGGCATTGCCCGCACTACAAACGGCAATGAATTCAGTCTCTCCACCACCCACAGCGCCATAACGCAGGAAGGCCGAACGCACATTGTTAAGTGCACCTCGGCTCGCCATCCAACGCTTTGTTGGATCGGTTGCTGTGGGTAGTTCAACATTGCCCTCTGGCGCCGGAGTAGCAGGAGCAGCAGGAGCTTCTGCAACGGCTTGGGGTGTAACAACCTCAGGCGCGACAGGTTGCGGAGTTACTGGTGCTGGGGTCGCTGGTACTGGGGCCACTGGTACTGGGGTCACTGGTACTGGCGCTACTGGAACGACTTCAGCAGATTGAGTTGCTTCTGGCGCAGGCTGCACTTCAGCCACCTGTTGTTGAGGCTGAGCATCTCCACCTGTCGGCGCAGCAGGCGTTGCGTTTGCCTGTTTTTCCGCCTCAACCTTCGCTTCGGCAGCATCCGTGTATGTTAGGCAATCGTTTCTAAATTGGCTCACAATCCGACCAGCATCTTTCAACTCAATAGTGCGCCTTTCGTCCGGATTGATTTGAAAGAAAAACTCTTGCGCCACTTCCATCGCAGACCAAAAACGAGCAGTAGCTCCAAAGGTCACCTGAACAGCCGATGTGTCTTGATACTTCACCACACGGCCCGTAAACGTGGCATCAAGCGGGCTGAGAATATTATCGAGATATTCTTCACCCGGTATAAATTTCAAATACGCGCGATGCTCTTGATCAATCGCTGGCAGCTGCGCTTGACTGAAAAATTGTAGCCTCGTACGTGCATTTTGCACGCTGTCTTCTGAACAATAAGAGCGAAAAATGGGACGCTTTTCAGAATTACGCGTTGCGGTGAGAATAGAACCGCGCAACCCCCTTTTTGCCTCATTGAATCTCCCTAAATCGAGGCGCTCTCGACGCCATACAATCGCCTCTGGGTCTGGGGTTGCAATCAGATTGCCGTCCGCTTGCGCATCGGCATCAACTTTTGCAGTCTGCCCATCATCAGCCCCCCCTGTTGCAGGGCGAGGCTCCGGTTGTATTGCCTGTGCAACTTGAGCATGCGCGGCACAATCAGATAGAAACAGCTTCAATATGTCCTTGGTGTTTGAGAATTCAGCTTCTAACGCTGGAACACCAATTTCTGTGCCAAATGACAAGAGACCATTTTGTGCTGCACTGGCTAAAACGGGATCATCAATGGCCAATTTAAAATTGCCTACGGCATATTCTTCACTGGAAACGAGGAACTGCCCGCCATAGGATTGGACTGCAGTCCCAGATCTCATCAGCATGTCCACGTTATCAAGATTTGATGCACCACCAAAGGATGTAGATAAATCGAACGAGATGGGAGTGGCTGATGCGTTATCAGCGCGACAGCTTGCATTGAACATAACGTTATCGGTCTCTGGCACACCAAAGCTCAACGACGTGGTTTTGACGCCTGAGTCTCTGCCAGAGAACAAGCTCAAAATCATCTTAGGTTCAGTCCCAACTTGGGGGGCTTGCGTTACAACCGCGGGCGCTTCAACAACAGCCGCGGGTGCTTCAGTTACAACCGCAGGTGCCTCAACAACAGCTGCGGGTGCTTCGGCGACAGCCGCAGGCGCTTTGGCGACATCCGCCGGCGCTTTAACAACCACATCAGGGCTGGAAACAACATCTACCGTTTTTTCTGTATCAGCGTTAGACGCTAATGCGCCCAATATAATGAGTAAAAAAAATTCCATAACTAATGACCCTATTCGTCAAAACAACAATTATGATTTAAATATTCAACTTAGAGGCGCTCTACTAATGGTAGTGCCCAGCCCACAGCATACCCTTAAAGTTTTATCGACGTAAACAGTCAATTCTATGCGCGGGTCATTTTGCATTGAGAATTATTTTTCTCAGCGCCTAACAATTCAACAAAAAATAGCAGTTTGGGTGGGCGCTTTTAAGGTGGGGCGCGGTGCAGGTGACACGAAAACCGAAAACGGTGTTATGTGGGATTTTCCAAGTCAGCAATTTATCGAAATTTAGACGGCAGCTGCATCAATCAAGGTCATCACAACGCGTTACAAAACACGCGCTGTGTGATGGACTTTTGCGTGTCAAAACATACTTTTCATTTCATCGTGCATATCATCCCATTCTAAGCAAACTATGCGCATCAAACCGCCGTATTTGCTGCGTCAATATGGCCAAATTGGAAACACAAATTATATAGGTGCAAAACCAACTTGCCTTAAAACAATTCAGTTAACTAACAGATAGAAAACGTGCATTTCCTTTGTTGTGAAATCCTCAACAATGCCGCCATCCACGGAGGTAAGAAATGGAATATCTAACGTTTTTAAAAATCATGCATCTAATCGGCTTAACGGCAGGGCTTGGCGGTGCGCTTTATAGTGACTTTCTCATGGTCGCAAATGGGGTGTTGAAGCGGCTTGAACAACAAACATTGATAGAGGTAAAACGGCTCTCCAAATTCGTCACTTATGGACTGCTCTTACTATGGGTCTCAGGTGCTGCCCTCGCCTATGAGATTTCCCTCACCAAACCCGAGTTCCTCACCAATGAAAAGTTCTGGGCGAAAATGGTCATCGTTGTTGTTCTAACGTTGAATGGGGTGTTCGTGCACTATGTGGTGCTGAACGAAGTGAAACGGTCAATTGGCAAGCGGTTGTTGATTGATTCAAGCATACCCATGCTTGTGGTTTTAGCTGTCAGTGGTTCGGTTTCATTTGTCTCATGGATGGTCCCTTTCATCTTAGGGAAAGCGCCAGAGTTCAGCTATGTAGTGCCGATGAAAAACATACTCACGCTTTGGGTGATTGCGATTAATGCGGCTTTGACGGGCGTGTTGGTACTGGTGGCACTCCAAAATCTATGGTCGCGATGGAGCCTGCCAAAGCTTTCGGCACAAAAGTTAAACGCGTCAGTTTAATCAGCTAGCGAATGGAAATTTAGGTCGCAGTCAACACGATGGCTGCGGCCTTCATTTCTTCAAAGCGATAGGCACGACGAGCTTCTGCATCAACGTCTGTTCCCCAAAGCTCTATGTTCCAGTCTTCATCAAGATGCGCTGCATCCCAAGCCTCTTGCATGGTGCGAAACCCTGCCCCAACAGCAAGCGCTAACAGTGTTGAGCCCAACAAGGTTGTCATCGAATGAAGAGCTGCGAGCCGCACAGGGTCAGCATACTGATTGACAGCCTGTTCCATCGCAAGCTTGGTCGCATCAGGTTGCTCCACATGCATAATGCCGCCTGCCAAGACAAAGCGGCATGAATAGGTCTCTTGCGCCCAATTGATCACAGGGTCCCATAAGCTATTTTGGCGCTCAACTAACCGTTCTGGATCATCAGCACGGTAACAAACCAAATCTGTGCCAGAAAACCGAACGATTTCCTCACGCACCAATTCCTCAGTGTTCGAGACACCGTCAATGGCAGAGTTCAAAAGGCGCGTCAGCGGCATCTTCTTCGGGTCAATCACCTTTTCCTGCGCGCGCCACTCGGCAGCCAGCACATCAGCTATCGCCTTCTTGCTAACCTTGACGATAGCACGAGCTGGTGTGCGCACAGGGCGTCCATCCAAGTGCAGGACAAAACCGTCGTCTTGCGCGATTTCGACAATGTCATAAAACCGCTTAGGCAAAGGCCGCGATGAAGCAAGTTGTGCTTTTCTAGCGGGGCTTTCGTCTGGCTTATCAGGGTCCGCACCAAGGCCAAATATGTCAAATGGGCTACTCATAGGGCCTCCAAATTGGTACGAGTGAAACGGCTATTTAAGGCTGTCTCAAGTGCTGCATAATCATCCAAAATCATATGGGCACCCGATTGAGCGAGCAATTCGACATCGTGATAGCCCCACGCAACGCCAAACGCCTTTGCATTGGCAGAACGCGCCATTTCCATGTCAAAGGTCGTGTCGCCCACCATGACTGTGTTTTCAGGGCTCACGCCACTCTCAGCCATTGCATTTAAAATCATACCAGGATTTGGCTTAGAGGGAGCACTGTCTGCGGTTTGCAGCGACACAAAGGTGTTCTGCCACCCCTCACGCTCCAACATAATATCAACACCCTTCAAGCTTTTGCCTGTGGCAATGGCAAGAAGCACGTCATCGCGGTTTGATAGTTTTTCAACAAGCTCACGTGCACCTTCATAAAATGGTTCACCAATTTTGTTAGAAAGCCTGATTTCATGAAAAGCAATCTTGAAGGTCTCCGTCACCTCGTCAGCCAGATGCTCTTGCTCTGGGCCAAGCACAACGGAAACCGCAATCTTGAGCGACAAACCAATGACACGGCGCGTTGCTCGTTCATCAGGTTGTTCTAACCCATGACGGTGAAATGCCTCGTTCATGGCCGCAATAACAAGATGTTGCCCGTCGACCAGTGTTCCATCACAGTCGAAGATGACGAGATGCAAGTCGGACATTACTCAATGTCCTCACCACTATCGACAGTCTCAGCTTGGATCGCATCATAGGTGGATGTATCAAAACCAAACAAGTTCCAGCTTTGCACCATATGCGGCGGCAACGGCGCTGAGACATCAATCTCGCCACCATCTGGATGCGGAATAATAATGCGGCGCGCATGAAGGTGCAGCTTGTTTTGAATGCCGCCTGGTAGTTCCCAGTTATCGACCGAGAAATATTTCTTGTCGCCAATGATCGGATGACCAAGGTGATCCATGTGAACCCGCAACTGGTGCATACGGCCTGTGACAGGACGAAGGCTTACCCACGATACTTTTTGTCCCACCCATTCTAGGGTTGAATAAAGGGTAACAGCATGGTCCGCGCCTTTGGCTTTGTCGCGCAACACTTCCATTTTCTGGTCGCCATGCTCGTCTTCGCCCTTCATCAGCCAAGTGGCAAGACGCCCTTGTGGTGGGCGCGGCACACCGCGCACCATGGCCCAATAAACTTTCTTGGTGGTGCGATCTCTAAATGCCTTGGTGAGAAAGCTTGCAGCAAGCCTTGTCTTCGCAATAACCAGCACGCCTGACGTGTCTCTGTCCAAGCGGTGCACAAGACGCGGTTTTTGCCCCTTCCGGTCACGATAGGATTCCAGCATACCATCCACATGGCGATTAAGCCCTGAACCACCTTGAACAGCGAGGCCAGATGGTTTGTTAATCACCAGCACTTTGTCATCTTCAAAAAGCGTGTTTTCAGCAATGACATCGGCATCATGGCGGTCGCGCATAGTGTTTGGCGTTACCGGCTTTGCGGACACCTCATCACCTACAGGCGGAATGCGAACTGTTTGCCCAGCAGCAAGCCTTGTGGAGGTTTTGACACGCCCGCCATCCACACGAACCTGACCTGAGCGCATAAGTTTTTGCAGTTGGCCGAAGGCTATCCCGGGATAGTGGGTCTTGAACCAGCGATCGAGGCGCATACCTGCTTCATCAGCGGTGACAGTTTTTTGGGCGACAGCGGCCATGTTATTTTTGCCTGTGGTTTAACTTGAGGCTCTTACAAGCATGAGACCAGCAACAAGTGCAAGCATAGAAAGTGCGACAGAGCCGATAACATAGCCAATTGCCGCTCCACTCTCGCCTCGTTCCCATAAAAGCACCGCATCAAGGGAGAAAGCGGAAAATGTGGTGAAGCCCCCTAAAACGCCTGTTGCAAGCAAAAGTCGCCATTCTGGGCCAATAGTTGTTCCCTTGCGGGTAAGCCAAGCAATCAACACGCCCATCAGAAACGAGCCGACCACATTCACAAAAAACGTGCCATAGGGAAAGCCAGCACCAAACAGGCGCAAAGCGGCCAAGCCAGAAAGATGACGAAGACTTGCGCCAATGGCACCACCTAGCGCCACATAAAGCAAATGCACCATGTTCAGCTCTCCCCTCGTTCAGCCCGCAAACCGTTCCAGTATTCTATGCGCTTTTTGATGTCGCGTTCAAATCCGCGTTCCACAGGCTCATAATAAGTTTCGCGGCCCATTTTTTCAGGGAAATAGTTCTGACCAGAAAACGCCTGCGGTGCGTTGTGGTCATAATGATAGTTCGAGCCGTAGCCTTCTTCTTTCATCAACTTTGTTGGTGCATTGAGAATGTGCTTAGGCGGAAGCAGCGACCCGTTTTCTTTGGCAGACCGCATCGCCGCTTTATAAGCCACATAAACCGCGTTCGACTTTGGTGCCGTTGCCAGATAAACGCAGGCTTCAGCCAGAGCCAATTCGCCCTCAGGTGAACCAAGATAATCGTAGGCGTCTTTTGCTGCATTGGCGATAACCAGTGCCTGCGGGTCAGCAAGGCCAATATCTTCGCTCGCCATACGCACCAAGCGCCGCCCTAAAAAGAGCGGGTCTTCGCCCGCCACAAACATACGCGCTAAATAATAAAGCGCTGCATCAGGATCAGAGCCACGCACCGCTTTATGAAGCGCTGAAATAAGATTGTAGTGGCCATCTTGGCCTTTGTCATAAACGGGTGCTCGGCGCTGGAGCAGATTTTGCAAGCTCTCGGCATCAAGCACCTCATCCTCACCAACCGCCCGCCACACTTCTTCAGCCAGCATGAGCGAGGCGCGACCATCCCCGTCAGCCATGCGCACAAGCGAGGCGCGGGCTGAGGCATCCAGTGGCAGTTTTTTGTCCTCAAGCGCCTCAGCGCGCTCTAAAAGCCCGCCAATTGCCTCTTCATCTAATGACTTGAAGGTCAAAACCTGCGCACGGGACAAAAGCGCGGCATTAAGCTCAAAGGATGGGTTTTCCGTTGTCGCCCCCACCAGCACCACCGTGCCGTCTTCCATCACAGGCAAGAAGCTATCTTGCTGAGCACGATTGAAGCGATGAATCTCATCCACAAACAGTAAAGTGCCCTTCCCGCTCATACGGCGGGCGCGGGCGACCTCGAACATTTTCTTGAGGTCAGCAACGCCTGAAAAGATTGCTGAGATTTGCTCAAATGCTAAATCAGTCTCATTGGCAAGCAATCGCGCGGTCGTCGTCTTGCCCGTACCAGGTGGTCCCCAGAAGATAAGCGAGCCCAGCGAACGGGTACGCAGCATTCTAGAAAGAACGCCGTCGCCTCCTACCAGATGGTCTTGACCAATCACTTCATTGAGCACTTGTGGGCGCAATCGGTCTGCTAAGGGCCGAGGCGCCTCTTTCGCTAGGTCACTGGAGGCAAACAGGTCAGCCATTTCACCCAGGAATATCGTTTGTTTCTAGCAATTGCCCCTTACGGCTTACAGCAAACCGCCATGTGGCGCGACGCCCCCGTACTAGCTCTTGCAACTGCTGAGTGGAGGTTACATCTTCACCATTCACCCGCACAATGATGTCGCCTGTGCGCAGCCCATACCGACGGGCAATAGAACGCCGCGGCGCATTGATAACAATCACCCCTTTTTCTGCATCTTTAAACCGCAGCTCAGCAGCAAGCGCTGGAGACAGATTCGCAACAACAGCTCCTGCCAAAGGATTGCGACCGTCTAAGGTTCGATCATCCCGCTCAACTGTTTCAGGCGGCGCAATAATATCAAGCCTCAACTCATCAGAGTTGCCATTCCGCAAAATTGTAATCTTCGTTCGATTACCCACACCTTGTGTCGCTAGGTGATAATTGAAGGCATTTATGTCTCGGAAGGAATCGCCGTTCACCTCAACAATCAAATCACCAATTTCTAGGCCCGCATCATCTGCAGGGCCATTTTCAAAAATACTCGTAACAAGCACACCCGATGGTCGTTTCAGCTCAAAGGTAGCCGCCAGTTCAGAATCAACATTTTGGAACCGCGCACCAATCCAAGGGCGCTCTACCTTGGCACTGCCTTTAAGGGCAGAATTCACCACCGTTCTCACCATATCGGAGGGAATAGCAAAGCCGATACCGATAGAACCACCCGAACGAGAATAAATCGCCGTGTTGATGCCTACGATATTGCCGTCCATGTCCACCAAAGCACCACCGGAGTTACCTGGATTAATGGCGGCATCTGTTTGGATGAAGAAATTCGAGTTCGAAATCGATCCTGCCTGCTGCGAACGCGCCAGTGCAGAAACAATGCCTTGTGTCACCGTTTGGCCAACACCGAAGGGATTACCAATTGCGAGAACAAGGTCGCCGACCTCAACACTTGATTGCGGGGCAAATTCCAGCGCGGGAAAGGCTTCACCTTCGCTTTGTAATTGCAAGACCGCCAAATCAGTTTCCTGATCCTTCAAAATAACTTCTGCCCCAAACTCCCGACCGTCTGACAACACGACCTTCACACCAATCGCATCGCGAATGACATGGTGGTTGGTGACAACAATACCGGCGGAATCAACAATCACACCAGAACCCAGATCGTTCTTCACCCGTGGCTCAGAGCGGCCAAACCCATTATTGCCAAAGAAGCGATCAAAAAACGGATCATTAGCGAACGGACTGCGGCGTTGTTGCACCATGCGCGTGGCATAAACATTCACAACAGCAGGGGCTGCTTTCTTCACAACTGGCGCAAACGTTAGGCGCAGCTCTCCGCTTGATGTTGGCACGGACTTCAATCCGCCTCGCAAGCGATCAACCAACCCCTCTTCCGCCATTGAGGGCGTCGTGAGCGGGGCTACAAACAATAAGACGAGCAACAAGGAGCTTAGGAACTTCATTCAATCAAAACCTTGATAAATCACAGAACCACTAGGTTGGTTCAATTGAGGGCTTATCATCATATAAGTGCACGATGCTGATTAAGCAAAGACACAGACTATATCGATTGAAAAATGGGCAGATATAAACAAAAAACCGTGGTTGAGACCAACCACGGTTTTAAATTATTCAGCATTGAAAGAATTGTTGCTTACGCAGCCGCTTCTTCTGATGCTTCGACGTCGGCTGTTGGGCCTGAGTCTTGACCTTTAGCACTTACATCGCGGTCAACAAGTTCGATGACTGCCATTGGTGCATTATCGCCATAACGGAAACCAGCTTTCAAAACGCGAGTGTAACCACCTTTGCGCTCTGTGTAGCGTGGGCCCAAAATGTCGAATAGTTTTTTGACCATGTCGACATCACGGATTTTGCTGATCGCTTGACGACGGGCGTGTAGATCGCCGCGTTTGCCAAGTGTGATGAGTTTATCAGCCACTGAACGCAACTCTTTTGCTTTTGGCAAAGTTGTTACAATCTGCTCGTGCTTGATAAGAGCTGCCGCCATGTTGGCAAACATTGCTTTACGGTGACTAGAAGTCCGATTCAGCTTACGGCCTGCTTTGCGGTGACGCATATTACTTCTCCTAAGGACGTATTCGCTTGAGTTGCGAATGGTCTCCCTTGATTAAAAATGATCTTCGAAACGCTTAGCAAGCTCTTCGATGTTCTCTGGCGGCCAGTTTGCCACTTCCATACCGAGGTGAAGACCCATTTGAGCGAGTACTTCTTTAATCTCGTTAAGTGACTTACGACCGAAGTTCGGTGTGCGAAGCATTTCTGCTTCTGTCTTCTGGATCAAATCGCCGATGTAAACGATGTTGTCGTTTTTCAGGCAGTTTGCAGAACGCACAGAAAGCTCCAACTCGTCCACTTTCTTGAGAAGCGCCGGGTTGAACGCGAGTTCTGGCACTTGCTCTTGAACCACTTCTTTTTCTGGCTCTTCGAAGTTGACGAAGATTGAAAGCTGATCCTGAAGAATGCGAGCTGAGTAAGCAAGCGCGTCTTCTGGTGTCAACCAACCATCTGTCTCAATTGTAAGGGTCAACTTGTCATAATCAAGCACTTGACCTTCACGGGTGTTTTCAACCTTGTAAGACACTTTCTTTACTGGTGAGTAAAGGCTGTCTACAGGGATCAAACCAATTGGCGCATCTTCTGGGCGGTTGCGATCTGCGGCAACATAACCTTTGCCGATGTTCACAGTGAACTCCATACGGATTTCAGCGCCCTCATCCAGTGTGCAAAGCACGAGGTCTGGATTAAGGATTTCGATATCACCAACAACGTTGATGTCACCAGCCGTAACAACACCAGGGCCTTCCTTGCGGATAACCATGCGTTGTGGGCCTTCGCTCTCCATGCGGATCGCTACTTCTTTGATGTTCAAAACGATGTCTGTCACATCTTCGCGCACGCCGGCGATTGAAGAAAATTCGTGTAACACACCATCGATTTGCACTGCCGTTACAGCAGCACCTTGCAGCGAAGACAACAAAACACGACGAAGAGCGTTACCAAGCGTGAGGCCGAAGCCGCGCTCGAGTGGCTCTGCAACAACAGTTGCAATGCGGTTTTGATCTTTACCTGCAGTGATGTTCAGTTTGGTTGGCTTTATAAGCTCTTGCCAGTTTTTTGAAATCACGTTTCTAATCCTTAGTCTCGAGTGCCACGGTGGCCTTGCGTGGCTTTGAGAGGAGTTTGCTTGCGCTCCCCACCTCCCGGCTCGTAAACCACGCAGGTCACAATGCGCGGCTGGGTGGATGCGTTAGACGCGGCGACGTTTGCGCGGACGACATCCATTGTGCGGTATCGGTGTTACATCCCGAATTGACGTGATCACAAAACCTGCCGCTTGAAGCGCCCGCAAAGCTGATTCACGACCAGAACCTGGTCCGCAAACTTCAACTTCAAGGCTTTTCATGCCGTGGTCTGCCGCTTTCTTACCCGCATCTTCAGCTGCAACCTGCGCAGCATAAGGAGTCGACTTACGTGACCCCTTAAAACCCATCATGCCAGCAGACGACCATGAAATGGTATTGCCTTGTGCATCTGTAATGGTGATCATTGTATTGTTGAACGTTGAGTTCACATGGGCAACGCCCGATGAGATGTTCTTCCGTTCACGGCGACGAACGCGCCCGGCTTCTTTTGCCATTTTATTTTATCCTAGATTTCAAACGCCGCCGTAGCACCAGCAGCTAAACCAAATTCACATCCTAGCGACGTGAATTATTTCTTTTTACCTGCAATCGCTTTTGCTGGACCCTTACGAGTACGTGCGTTCGTGCTTGTGCGCTGACCGCGAACAGGCAGACCACGACGATGACGTAGGCCACGGTAACAACCAAGGTCCATGAGACGCTTGATGTTCATTGCAGTCTCACGACGCAAGTCACCTTCAACCATGTAGTCACGGTCAATGGTTTCGCGAATTTGAATAACTTCTGCATCAGAAAGCTCATTCACACGAGTAGAAGGGTTGATCCCTGTCTTCTCGATGATTTCTTCCGCTTTCTTAGGTCCAATTCCGTGAATGTAGCGTAGGGCAATAACCACACGCTTACTTGTTGGAATGTTAACGCCCGCAATACGTGCCAAGGCAATTCTCCTGTATGAGCGAAAACCACATGTGCGGCTGCCGCATTATTTCTTGTTCAAACTGGAAAGGAAGCTAACTGACCTCAAAAAAGACTCAGTTGTAGACATCAATACCCAAGCTCGGATTTAGGCGGGTCTAAGACCAAAATAGGGTTACGTCAATACCTTCTTGACAAAAAAAAGGTTTTATGAGTCTCCCGACCCCATCACTAACGCACGTTTCGCGCAAATGATGGGAAAACTTGTCGATTTAGCCGTTCAGGATTTCATTGATAGAAGTCGAGACTTCATCAATAGATTGCATCCCGTCGATCTGACGTAATGAGCCTGTTTTGGCATAGTAATCTGAAACTGGTGCTGTCTGCTCATGATAAACAACTAAGCGTTTTGCTAGTGTTTCGGCGTTGTCGTCAGCACGCACAGTTCCTGAATCTTTAGCGCGTTGCTCGATACGCGAAAGCAAGACCGAATCGTCAACCGTCAACTCAATCACTGCATTGAGGGACATCGACTTGTCTTCGAGCATTTTATCAAGCACTTCAGCCTGAGCCACCGTGCGTGGAAAACCATCGAGAATAAACCCGTTCGCACAATCATCCTCTTCAATACGATCAGAGATGATGCCGCAAATAATGTCATCAGAAACTAGGTCGCCACGATCCATTACTTCTTTGGCCATTTTGCCAACAGGTGTCCCTGCCGCAACAGCTGCACGAAGCATGTCACCAGTAGACAACTGAACCACATTGCGTGAATCGACAATACGTTGGGCCTGTGTACCCTTGCCCGCCCCTGGCGGACCCAACAAAATCAGTTTCACTTACGTTTCCCCCTTAATTTAGATTTCTTCACGAGACCCTCATATTGCTGAGCAATCAAATGTCCCTGTACTTGTGCAACGGTATCCATCGTCACACTCACCATGATGAGCAATGACGTGCCACCAAACGCAACCTCAATACCGCTATTTGGCAGCAGGAATTCAGGTATCAAACAAACGATCGTTAGATAAATCGCACCCACAACAGTAATGCGTGTCAAAACGTGGTCGATGTAATTGCCGGTTTTCTCACCTGGGCGAATACCCGGAATAAAGCCACCCTGCTTCTTCAAGTTGTCAGCGGTCTCTTGTGGGTTAAACACAATCGCTGTGTAGAAGAAGGCGAAGAAGATGATGAGGCCTGCAAAGAACAACAAATAGAGCGGTTGGCCACGGCCAAGCAGCGCTGTCACGGTTGTCAGCCATTCAGGGCCATTACCGGTTGCTGTAAAGTTTGCCACTGTAATCGGAAGCAGAAGCAAAGACGTTGCAAAGATTGGCGGGATAACACCAGCTGTGTTGAGCTTCAACGGCAGGTGAGAATTATCACCTTGGAACATGCGGTTGCCCATTTGACGCTTTGGATATTGTACAATCAAACGACGCTGAGCACGTTCGACGAAAACGATCAAAGCAATGGTTGCAAGTGTAATCACGATGAATGCAAGCAACAACGGTGTCGCAATCGCGCCTTCACGGCCCAACTGGAACAAGCGTGAGATGATGCCTGGGATCTCAGCAACGATGCCTGAGAAGATGATCAATGAGATACCGTTACCAATGCCGCGTGCTGTGATTTGCTCACCAAGCCACATCAAGAACATTGTACCACCTGTAAGCGTGATAACGGCTGTAACACGGAAGAACCAACCTGGGCTCTCAACAAGTCCACCACTGGCTTCTAGGCCGACAGCAATACCGTATGACTGGACGATGGCCAGCAGAACCGTGCCGTAGCGTGTGTATTGGTTGATAACCTTACGACCCGCCTCACCGTCTTTCTTCAGCTCTTCGAACTTTGGAATGACCGATGTCATCAACTGCATGATGATGGAGGCTGAAATATAAGGCATAATGCCAAGGGCGAAGATAGCAAGACGCCCAACCGCACCACCAGAGAACATATTAAACAGGCCTAAGATGCCCGTTTGCGCTTGTTCAAATGCAAGAGCTAGCTGCTGTGAGTCGATACCTGGGATTGGGATATATGTACCAATGCGGTAGATCACGAGCGCTGCGAGCGTAAACCAGATGCGCTTTTTCAATTCGGTCGCTTTTGAAAACGTACCAAAATTAATATTGGCGGCGAGTTGTTCTGCTGCTGATGGCATGGATTTCCTCTAAATGGCCCCGTGTTACCTCAAAAATAACCGTGCCCAATCGCATGTTATAGGTTCTCGTTAGTACTATCTAATAGCTTTCTGCGAAAACCAAAATAAAAACCTTAGTCTAAGTACAAAAAAAGGCCTGAAAACTCAATCGCTGAAACAGCGCAAGAGTTCAGACCTTTAATTAGTTCACGGCTTAAGCGCCGAGGATTGTAACTTTGCCACCTGCTTTTTCAACAGCTTCGACAGCAGACTTAGATGCGCCTGCTAGTTCAAAGTTTACAGCGCCCTTAAGTTCGCCGTCTGACAAAAGACGAACACCGTCTTTGATCACTTTAACAATGCCAGCCGCTTTAAGCGCTGCTGCATCGACTGTTGCTTTAGCATCAAGCTTACCAGCGTCGATGGCGATTTGCACACGTGCAAGGCTTACAATGTTGTAATCCTTAGAGTTGCGTGCGTTAAAGCCACGTTTTGGCAAACGCATGTAGATTGGCATTTGGCCGCCTTCGTATCCTGCAATGGCAACACCAGAGCGGGATTTTTGACCTTTAACACCACGGCCACCGGTTTTACCGACGCCAGAACCGATACCACGACCCACGCGTTTGCGTGACTTCATAGCGCCCGGTTTATTTTGGATATCGTTGAGTTTCATTTTCTCAATCCTAAATTCAAAGCAATTACGCTTCGTCGACAACACGAACGAGGTGGCTCACCTTACGGATCATTCCGCGTACAGATGGCGTATCTTCGAGCGTGCGACGACGGTGCATTTTGTTAAGGCCAAGACCGATTAGGGTCTGGCGTTGGTCTTGCGGGCGGCGCAATGGGCTGCCAATTTGCTCAACCGTTACTGTTTTTTTCTCAGCCATTGTCTTCAGTCTCTCTTCACGTATAGCGATTAAGCGACATCATCGACGCCAGCCATTTGGCGACGTGCTTGAAGCTCAGATACTTTGAGACCACGGCGAGCAGCAACCGAACGGGGGCTGTCTTCGCGTTTCAAAGCGTCGAATGTGGCGCGAACCATGTTGTATGGGTTGGATGTACCAAGTGATTTTGCAACCACGTCTTGAACACCCAAAGTTTCAAATACAGCACGCATAGGACCGCCAGCGATGATACCAGTACCAGCAGGAGCTGCACGAAGCAAAACCTTACCAGCGCCGTGACGACCGCGCACATCGTGGTGCAAAGTACGACCTTCACGAAGTGGAACGCGGATCATCGTTTTCTTAGCAACTTCTGTTGCCTTACGAATAGCTTCCGGCACCTCACGTGCTTTACCATGACCAAAACCAACGCGGCCTTTCTGGTCACCAACAACCACAAGGGCTGCAAATGCCATACGACGACCACCTTTAACGGTTTTCGCTACGCGGTTGATGTGAACAAGCTTGTCGACAAATTCGCTGTCGCGCTCTTCACGATCCCGATCTCTTCCTGCCATGCTCTCGACCCTCTAAAACTTAAGTCCGCCCTCGCGGGCAGCTTCTGCCAGAGCTTTCACTCGGCCATGATAAATGTTTCCACCGCGATCGAAGACAACTTCTTCGATACCGGCCTTTTTAGCGCGCTCAGCAATCAACTTGCCAACAGCACCAGCGGCATCAATGTTGCCACCGTTTTTGATGTCGAGTGAAGATGCTGAAGCAACAGTGTTGCCGTTCGCATCATCAATAACCTGAGCATAGATGTTCGCAGAAGAACGATAAACGCTCAAACGAGGGCGACCATTGGCCACTGCCTTGATTTGGCGACGTACACGCTTTTGGCGACGCTCTTGCGGATTTTTCTTGTAAGCCATCGTACGATCCTACTTCTTCTTGCCTTCTTTGCGGAAGATGTACTCATCCGCATATTTGACACCCTTGCCTTTATACGGCTCTGGCGGACGCCAAGCACGAATTTCAGCTGCGACTTGGCCAACCTTTTGTTTGTCTATGCCAGAAATCGTAATTTCTGTTGGCTTAGGACAAGCAACCTGGATGCCTTCTGGCACTTCGTAAACGACATCATGGCTGAAGCCGAGAGCAAGTTGGAGATTGGAACCCTGCATTGCTGCACGATAACCAACACCGTTGATCTCAAGTTTCTTTTCAAAGCCATCGGTTACACCAGTGACGATGTTTTGGATCATCGTGCGGGACATACCCCACTTAGACCGCGCGTCTTTACTTTCGTCGCGCGGATCTACAACGATCCCATCATCAGTCATTTTGACCAATACTTCATCATTGACCACAAAAGAGAGTTCACCCTTAGGGCCTTTTACTGCGACCTGTTGGCCGTCGATGGTTGCTGTGACGTTAGTCGGTACTGCAACCGGTTTTTTCCCAATACGAGACATCAGACTTCCTGCCTGTGGTTCCGTTTCAACCTAGCGATGTTTATTTCAATGACAGTCATTAGAAGATCTGACAAAGAATTTCACCACCCACATTTTCTTCACGAGCGCGCGAATCTGACATCACACCTTTTGGTGTCGACAGAATTGATACGCCCAAACCATTTGACACGGTCGGAATGTTCTTCACTGAAGAATAAACCCGACGGCCTGGTTTCGAAATCCGCTTAATCTCACGAATTACCGGCTCACCATCGAAGTATTTTAGCTCGATGGTAATTTCAGATTTACCCGCTGCATATTCAGCTTGTGAATAGCCGCGAATAAAGCCCTCAGACTGCAAAACTTCTAGCACATTAGCGCGAAGACGTGATGCAGGGGTAACAACGCTCGATTTTTCCCGCATTTGGGCGTTACGAATACGTGTCAGCATATCGCCGAGAGGATCAGTCATACTCATAATCTATCCCCTTACCAGCTTGATTTGACCATGCCAGGAACTTTACCGAAATTGCTCAACTCACGAAGAGCAATACGGGACATTCCTAGCTTGCGATAGTAACCGCGTGGGCGACCGGAAACATTACACCGGTTACGAACACGCGTTTTTGAACCATCACGTGGAAGTTCAGCAAGCTTCATGTGAAGCTTGAAACGATCTTCAAATGACAGACTTTCGTCTTTCATCTGCGCTTTAAGAGCTGCACGCTTGTCCGCAAATTTTGCGACCGACGCACGCTTACGCTTATCTTTTTCAGTTGCGCTTTTCTTAGCCATTTTCTCTATCCTCTCACCGGCGCCTATTGGCGGAACGGGAAGTTGAATTCACTTAGAAGCTTGCGTGCTTCGTCGTCGGTTTTCGCAGTTGTTTGAACAACCACATCAAAGCCCCAGTTTTGATCGATTTTATCGTAATCGATTTCTGGAAAAACGATGTGTTCTTTAATGCCCATAGCGTAGTTGCCACGACCATCAAAGCTTTTTGGGTTCAAACCGCGAAAGTCACGAACGCGAGGCAATGCAATAGTTACAAGACGGTCAATGAACTCATACATACGAGTAGAGCGCAATGTCACCTTACAACCAAGTGGCATATCTTCACGAACTTTAAAGCCAGCGATTGACTTACGAGCGCGGGTGATGACCGGCTGTTGACCAGCGATGAGAGCAAGATCGCCAAAGGCTGCCTTTACTTTCTTCGTGTCATTTACAGCTTCACCAACACCCATGTTGATGACGACTTTTTCAATACGCGGGATCTCCATAGAATTCTTATAGTCGAATTCTTTTACGAGATTGTCGCGGATAACGTCTTCATAGAGCGTCTTAAGACGCGGAATGTAAGAAGCTTCAGCCATCGATCACTTCTCCTGAACGCTTAGCAAAACGAACTTTCTTGTCACCTTCAATTTTGAAGCCAACGCGTGTTGCTTTGCCGTCTTTTGGATCTTCAATTGCAAGATTTGACAACTGGATTGGAGCCGGCTTCGTGATGATGCCGCCTTCTTGGCCAGCTGATTGCTTTGTGTGACGACGGATAAGGTTCACGCCGTCTACAACAGCACGTCCCTCACTAGGCATCACGCGAGCAATCGTGCCCTTCTTGCCTTTATCTTTACCGGCGAGCACGATTACTCGGTCGCCCTTTTTCAGCTTCGCTGCCATGGTTTTCCCCTTAGAGAACTTCTGGTGCAAGCGAGATGATTTTCATCTGGCTCTTACCACGTAATTCACGTGGAACTGGACCGAAGATACGAGTACCTATCGGCTCAGAGTTAGTGTTCAGAATGACCGCTGCATTACCGTCGAAACGGATGAGGCTGCCATCTGGACGACGGATACTTTTGGCTGTACGCACGACAACTGCCTTACGAACATCACCTTTCTTCACACGGCCACGTGGAATAGCTTCTTTTATTGACACAACAATGATGTCGCCAACTGAAGCATATTTCCGCTTGGAACCGCCGAGCACTTTGATGCACTGAACGCGACGAGCGCCGGAGTTATCGGCTACTTCCAAGTTAGTTTGCATCTGAATCATGAGCTTACGCCACTTCTTCTAGTTATGGATCAGGAAAACCCGACCCTATTCGATTATTTTCCAGCCGATGCGCTGCGTTCAGCAAGCACCGTCCACCGTTTCGTCTTAGAAATCGGCTTGCACTCTTCGATCAACACCATGTCGCCAGTTTTAAACTGGTTGGCATCATCGTGCGCCTGGTAATTCTTTGAACGACGAACAACCTTTTTAAACAGTGGGTGGTTGAAGCGACGCTCAACTTTTACCACTACGGTCTTGTCGGTCTTATCAGACACTACGGTGCCCTGGAGTATGCGCTTTGGCATGTCTTTATCTCACCTTAAGCGTTGCTTGCTGCGCGTTTTTCAGCAGCAATTGTCATTACTTTAGCGATCGTGCGGCGAACCTCACGAACACGAGCAGTGTTTTCCATCTGGCCGGAGGCTCTTTGAAAGCGCAGGTTAAACTGCTCTTTCTTAAGCGCTAGAAGATTATCTTCAAGCTCGTCCAGTGTTTTTGTTCTCAAATCAGCGGCTTTCATCTGATCTCACCTTAGTCTGGAATACGCTGTATAAAGCGTGTTTTGATCGGAAGCTTCATCGCTGCTAGGCGCATTGCCTCACGTGCGATTGGCTCTGATACACCATCAATTTCAAACATTACACGACCTGGCTTAACCCGAGCCGCCCAAAAATCTGGCGAACCTTTACCTTTACCCATCCGAACTTCTGTCGGCTTGGAAGATACAGGCACATCTGGAAAGATGCGGATCCATACACGACCAGCACGTTTCATGTGGCGTGTCATGGCACGACGAGCTGCTTCGATCTGACGCGCAGTAATCCGCTCAGGTTCAACAGCTTTCAAACCATATGACCCAAAATTCAAGCTGGTTCCGCCTTTGGCTTCCCCGTGAATCCGGCCCTTATGCATTTTACGAAACTTTGTGCGCTTTGGCTGCAGCATTGTTTCTGTTCCTTAAACTCTTGTTCTTATCAAAAGTGACTTACTTGTTGTCACGATCACGATCACGACCACCTTCGCGACGACGACCGCCACCTGAAGGTGCACCTTCATTCGCTGAAAGCGCGCGTTTTTCTGATGCCATTGGATCATGCTCAAGGATTTCGCCTTTAAAGATCCAAACTTTGATACCAATGATACCGTAGGCTGTTAGACCTTCTGCAACACCGTAGTCAATATCTGCACGCAAAGTATGTAGTGGCACGCGACCTTCACGATACCATTCGATACGAGCAATCTCTGCACCACCCAGACGACCGCCTGTGTTGATACGAATACCGAGAGCACCCATGCGCATTGCATTTTGAACCGCACGCTTCATGGCACGACGGAAAGCAACACGGCGTTCCAACTGCTGAGCGATTGATTGTGCAACAAGTGTCGCATCTAGCTCAGGCTTGCGAACTTCAACAATGTTGATGTGCACTTCTGAGTCAGTGATTTCTGACACTTTCTTACGAATTTTCTCAATGTCAGCGCCTTTTTTGCCAATCACAATGCCTGGACGGGCAGAGTGGATTGCAACGCGACATTTCTTGTGAGGACGCTCAATAACAACTTTAGCAACAGCTGCTTGTTTGAGTTCCTTCATGATGAGAGCACGAATTTTGATATCTTCGTTCAAAAGCGTACCGTATTCGCCTTTGTCCGCATACCAACGGCTGTCCCATGTGCGGTTAATACCGAGGCGTAGGCCTATCGGGTTTATCTTCTGACCCATTATGCGGCCTCCTCGACTTCACGAACAACGATGGTGAGATGTGAGAAAGGCTTCAAGATACGTGCGCCACGACCACGAGCACGAGCGCGGAAACGCTTCATGACCATTGCCTTGCCGACGAAAGCCTCTGCAACAACAAGATTATCAACATCGAGCTGGTGATTGTTTTCAGCATTTGCGATTGCGCTTTCTAGCGTCTTCTTCACGTCATCAGAGATGCGCTTAGATGAGAACGTTAGGTCTGCGAGTGCACGCTCAGCTTTTTTACCGCGGATCAATTGAGCCACGAGATTTAGCTTTTGCGGGCTAACACGGATATTCCGGTTAATCGCCATTGCTTCATTATCAGCCAATCGACGGCTACCCTTAGGCTTGCCCATCGTTACTTCCTCTTCGCTTTCTTATCCGCACCGTGACCATAGTAGGTACGGGTCGGGGAAAATTCACCGAGCTTGTGACCAACCATGTCTTCCGACACAGATACAGGCACATGTTTTTGACCGTTGTAGACACCGAATGTCAAACCAACGAACTGAGGCAAAATCGTCGAACGACGACTCCACGTCTTGATAACTTCATTACGGCCGCCTTCGCGAACCTTGTCTGCTTTCTTAAGCAGGTATCCGTCAACAAACGGACCTTTCCAAACTGAACGAGCCAACGGTCCCGTCTCCTATCGCTTGTTCTTGCGCTGATGACGTGAGCGCACAATGAACTTATCTGAAACTTTACTTTTCGAGCGTGTCCGCTTGCCCTTGGTAGGTTTGCCCCAAGGAGTAACCGGGTGACGACCACCTGATGTACGGCCTTCACCACCACCATGTGGGTGATCAACCGGGTTCATCGCAACACCGCGAACGGATGGGCGTCTACCCAACCAACGGCTACGACCAGCTTTACCCATGTTAGTGTTTGAGTTGTCTGGATTAGACACCGCACCAACAGTTGCAAGGCATGAACCATGTACTAGGCGAGTCTCGCCTGAGTTCAAGCGAATAATTGCGTAGCCTTGATCACGACCAACGTATTGAACGTAAGCACCAGCTGAACGAGCGATTTGACCGCCCTTGCCTGGCTTCATTTCAACATTGTGTACGATTGTACCAACCGGCATAGATGCAAGTGGGATCGTGTTACCTGGCTTAATATCGGCTGTCTTAGATGAGATAACTTTGTCACCAACATCCAAACGCTGAGGCGCCAAGATGTAAGATAACTCACCATCATCATATTTGATCAAAGCGATAAACGCTGTTCGGTTAGGGTCGTACTCAATACGCTCCACCGTTGCTGATACATCAAGCTTATTACGCTTGAAATCGATCAGACGATAAGAACGTTTGTGTCCACCACCACGACGACGCGATGTGATGCGACCTGTATTATTGCGGCCACCTGATTTTGTAAGACCCTCTGTGAGAGCCTTTACAGGTTTGCCTTTGTAAAGTGCCGAACGATCGACCAGGACCAACTGACGTTGGCTGGGAGTATTCGGCTTGAAGGTTTTTAATGCCATCTTGGTTCACTCACCCTTTAAAGACCGGTCGTAACGTCGATAGTGCTGCCTTCTTGCAGCGTTACGATCGCCTTTTTAACGTCACTCTGTTTGCCAATGATGCCACGGAAGCGTTTCACTTTGCCCTTACGGTTCAAAGTGTTGACTGCCTTAACTTTCACAGAAAACAAAGCCTCAACAGCGCTTTTGATCTCAGGCTTAGTAGCCGTTGATGCAACGTTGAAAACAACTTGGTTGTTCTCAGACACCATTGTCGATTTTTCTGTAATCACCGGCGAGCGGATGATGTCATAATGTTTCAAATCACTCATTTGAACCGCTCCTCAAGCGCTTCGACTGCTGCTTTTGTCAAAACAAGCTTGTCGCGGCGCAAAATGTCATAAACATTGATACCTTGCACAGGCAATACATCAACATTTGGAATGTTACGGCTTGCTTGAGCGAAGTTATCTTCGATTTCAGCACCACCGATTACGAGGGCATTAGCAAGACCGAGGTCGCTCATTTGGCCACGTAATGTTTTTGTTTTACCGTCTGACTTCGCATCATCAACAATAATCAGGCTTTCTGATTTTGCTTTTGAAGAAAGTGCGTGACGAAGTGCAAGAGCACGAATTTTCTTAGGTAGGCTGTGCGCATGGTCACGAACGTTTGGACCAAATGCTTTACCACCACCACGGAACTGAGGTGCCTTACGGTCGCCGTGACGAGCGCCACCTGAACCTTTTTGACGAACAAACTTTTTGCCTGTTGCATCA
>JBDVXS010000080.1:0-8229 GCA_039964305.1 Hyphomicrobiales bacterium | reverse complement strand
AAGGAGGAAAGGTCGATCTCATCATCGTTACGTTGGCTTGTCACAAAATCGTTCATGGCGCCCGAATCTATAAATTATATGTAACTCCATAGATCACAATTATAGTAACTGTTTAGTTAATTTGACCGAGTTTCAGATTAGCTACGGATCCAACCCCTTATATAAAGGGCCAATAAGTATATGAACGTCATTACCGCCGTTTATATTTTGTTAACAATAAAAATTTGCCAAATCAATTCGGACTTTACGCTCAATTAACTATGTTTTCGGATAAAGGAAGCGTCTAATCATTTCAGGCGATTTAAAATGCGTTTTGTACCAGCCCTTGTTCTCACCATTCTTTGCAGTGCCCTTATTGGGTGCGCAAGCAATACACTTCCACAGTCGGCTTCTCACAAAGCCCTCACCTCACCCTATCAACTTGATAGTGGCGATGAGCTGCGTGTCACAGTGTTTGAACAAGCAAACCTATCAACTAACTACACAGTAGACCAAGCAGGTTTCATCACAATGCCGCTTATTGGTGCTGTCCCAGCGCGAGGCCGCACAACACAGCAACTATCAGGTGATGTGGCAGCGAAACTGCGCCAAGGGTACGTTCGAACCCCAGATGTTGCCATAGAAGTCGCGATTTTCCGCCCTTTCTTCATTCACGGCGAAGTTAATAACGCGGGTCAGTTTGAATATGTAAACGGCCTCACCGCACAAACAGCAATCGCAATTGCAGGTGGCTTCTCGCCGCGTGCAAACCGCCGACAAGTTCAAATTTCAAGACAAATCAACGGTTCAATTGAACACGGCAAGGTCGATCTTAATACCCCAGTACGACCGGGTGATACGATCACGGTCAAGGAACGTCTTTTCTAAAATCAAAACAAATTCGCACGGAGCGCAATGCGCGCCCTGCTCACGAACGCGGGCCACAGGTCTGGAGTACCCGCCACTCTTTCGAGGCCCGTCATATTTTATGGCGGGCCTTTATCGTTAGCAGATAGTGAATCCAACCCCTCAAATCTCACTCTTTCATCAAAGCGTTTTTTTATGCTTTTCAGGTATCTTGCCCTGATACCAGAGAGTTTCGGGAATAGACTGGTGTGGGGAAAAAATGGATAAGTTTGATAGCCTTCATAATGAGGATGTAGACGTTGATACCGATATCATTGGTATGGACGGTGATGATGGATCGGCGCCTGCAAGGCCCGATGAACTCTTCACTGTACCATCCGAGATGGAACGTGACGATGTTGCACGCCTATTAGCCCAAAAAACCATGTCACCTGCCGTTGTAGCCGGCTTCATTGTTATCTTTGAATTGATTTTGGTCGTTTTGTCAGGCGCACTGTCTATTGCATTTGACCAAAGTGAACCGTTTAAATTCATTAGCATGCCAACTGGTGTTCTTTTTGGTGTGACCGTTCTGTTTTCACTCCTTGTTCATGCCCTTCATCTTGATACGTTGCGCGTCATTCGAGATTTACCGCAGCAACTTATGCGTATTGTGGCCACATGGATGGTCTGTTTCAGTACCGTTATTTTGTCATCACAAATGCTGCCGGAATTAAACCTATTTGATACGCGCTGGGTAACTCCATGGTTCATCATGGGCTTCGCGCTCGTCTTCTCTTTCCGCTTCTTTGCTGGCTTTGTCGTTAAAAAATGGACAGAAGCGGGTCTTTTGGAACGTCGCGCAATTATTGTTGGCGGCGGTGAAGAAGCCGAACAAGTGATCCTTGGCCTAGAACGTCAACAAAACAATGATATTCGCATCTGCGGTATCTTTGATGACCGCACCGATGACCGTTCACCAGATACAGTTGCAGGCTATCCAAAGCTTGGCACAGTGCCAGAACTGGTAGAATTTGCCCGTTCAGCCCGCCTTGACATGTTGATCGTATCCCTACCACTTACAGCGGGTGGTCGCGTGCGACAAATGTTGAAAAAGCTATGGATTTTGCCGCTCGATATTCGTTTGTCTGCTCATACTAATAAAATGGCTTTCAAACAGCGTGCCTATTCTTACATTGGCGCCATGCCATTTGTGAATTTGGCAGAACGCCCGATCGCAGGCTGGCGCTTTGTTAGAAAACGGATATTTGACGTGATCTTCTCGATTTTGATGATCGTTGCGTTGTCCCCTTTGATGGCTGTAACCGCGATTATGATCAAGCTCGATAGCAAGGGCCCTGTTTTCTTCCGCCAAAAGCGCCACGGCTTCAACAATGAAGTAATCGATGTTTGGAAGTTCCGCTCCATGTACACAGACATGTGCGATCCGACTGCTAAGGTGGTGGTCACCAAAGGTGATCCGCGCGTAACCAAAGTTGGTGCCTTCATTCGTAAAACATCAATTGATGAATTACCGCAGCTTTGGAATGTGTTGAAAGGTGAGCTTTCACTTGTAGGCCCTCGCCCCCATGCCGTTCATGCGCATTTGCAAGATCAGCCTTGGAACGAAGTGGTGGATGGTTACTTTGCTCGCCACCGTGTGAAGCCAGGTGTAACAGGCTGGGCGCAGATTAATGGCTGGCGTGGTGAGATCGACAATGTCGAGAAAATCAAGAAACGCACAGATCACGACCTCTATTACATTGAAAACTGGTCGCTCGCGTTTGACCTCTACATTTTGTTCCAAACACCTCTCCGTTTAATGGACACGAAAAACGCCTACTAGGCAGCATATTTTTGATCATTTGTATTGATTGGATCAGATTTTGAGTTTCGTTACAGAAACATATAGCCCAATTGGCCAACGAACTGGCCGTGCGACGCTTTCCACATCGGCAATTGGCAATTTTATGCTGGGCCTCGTGGTATTTTTGGTTGGTTTCGTATTTTTCGAGCCAGCACCTTACGAGTTGCTCATCGTGCCGATGCTTGTGGTATGGTTTGCCTTTGGTTTAACAATCAAACGTGGCTTCCTGCCCCTCACCTTGATGATGTTGTGCTTTGTTTGCGGCGGCATGATCGCTGCCACACAAAAAGCAGATGTTGGCGGATCGTTTTTCTACATTGTGGTCACAACGTTTTTGGCCACCACCTCGATATTTTACGCAGCCCTCATTGCCGAAAAACCGGGTGACCGCCTTCGTATCGTCTTCAATGCCTATATAACCGCCGCAATCATCGGTGCACTTATCGGTATCTTGGCCTATTTCCACCTTCTACCAAATTCAGAAACATTCCTCTTTGGTGGACGTGCAGCAGGCCCGTTTGAAGATCCAAACGTGTTCGGCCCCTTCCTTGCGCTGCCTATCGTATTTTTGCTGCGTCAAATTTTGGTTCAGCCACTTAACCGCAACTTTTTCAACATCATTGGCCTCGCGATCTTGTTGATTGCCGTTCTTTTAGCCTTCTCTCGTGCAGCATGGGGACTTACAGCCATCGGTATGATGATGATCACCTTTGTTGTGTTTATCTCGTCAAACAATGGCCGTGTACGCACTAAAATCATCCTTGTGTCTGTCTTGTTGGTTATTCTTGTCATCGCCATGCTGCTTTTCGCGCTCAGTTTTGACGCCGTGTCCACCCTCTTTTCAGAGCGTGCTAGACTGGTTCAAAGTTACGATGGCGCTCGCTTTGGTCGTTTCGCTCGTTATAGCTACGGCATTGAATGGATTATGCAGCAACCGCTCGGCTACGGCTTTGGTAAATCGCGCGAAACATTCGGCGAAGACACTCACAACGTTTATATTAAAGCCTTCCTCGTATACGGCTGGCTTGGTGGTATCGCCTATTTAAGCCTTGTTGGAACAACCATTTATGCAGGATTTAAAAACATCCTGAAACAGCGCCCTTGGCAGGGTTACCTCCAAGTTTGTGTGATTGTTATTGTTGGTCATGCAATGGTTGGCATGGTTGTCGATACAGACCGTTGGCGTCACCTCTATCTGGTTTATGGCCTCACATGGGGCATGATTGCTGCTGAACGCATTTGGCAGCGTCGTCAAAACCAACAGCGTCGATAATAAGCACCAATTACTGAGTGCAACGCGTTGCATCTCCATTCCTAAAGAGATTATAATCGCCCTATCGGAGTGTGGCGCAGCCTGGTAGCGCGTTCGTCTGGGGGACGAGAGGTCGTGGGTTCGAGTCCCGCCACTCCGACCATTCCCAATCAATAATTGGGGTAGGTGCAGGGTTGTATAATATCAAAAATTTTCTCGTCACTGCCATTATTGACCTTTGGTATTTCGGTATAAAACAAGCCTATGCCTGCATCTTTGCAGGCCTAATGCTTGCTGCGATCCTCGCCACCAAGTGGCTTTGGCCTGACGACTTCATCCTTGCCAGATACGATTTTCTGGTGATTTGGGCGATTGCCATTCAAATTGTAATGGTGACTTTCAAACTGGAACATCCCAACGAAATCAAGGTGATACTTATATTTCACCTCGTCGGCACCGTTATGGAAATTTTCAAAACCCATGTCGGCTCATGGAGCTACCCTGAGGAGAGCTTCCTTCGCATTGGCGGTGTTCCCTTGTTTACGGGCTTCATGTATGGCGCGGTCGGTAGTTATCTCGCGCGGGTTTGGCGCATATTGGAATTTCGTTACACAGGCTATCCACCCATTTGGCAAACCGCCCTGCTCTCTTTGTTGATCTATCTCAACTTCTTTACCCATCATTTCACATGGGACATTAGATGGGGCTTATTCGCATTCACGATTGTTCTGTTTTCACGAACATGGATCTATTACAAACCCCATAAGGCCTACCGCTCAATGCCGCTTCTGCTTGGCTTCGTGTTGGTCTCATTCTTCATTTGGATTGCTGAGAACCTTGGCACCTTTGCCGCCGCATGGACATATCCAGATCAGCAAAATGGCTGGAGTGTCGTTTCATTTGCCAAAATGGGATCATGGTTTTTGCTGATGATCATTAGTTTCGTGCTCGTCACATTGGTCAATAAAATTGAACCGATGCGAAAAGACAGATCAAAACCTGACTGAGGTGAATGAGGTGGGTGCTGCTATCTAATTTGATCTAGCAGACGCTTGCATTCTAAAAGATCGACCAAGGTTGCTTGCAAACGCTCGATATCACCTTTCGGCAAAATTGATTGGGCGTTCTTTCGAGCGTCACCATCATCTGAGCCCTTAATCTTGCCAAGCAAACCCATGCCAATAGATTTCGCAATCCCACCACTTTTTTCGCCATCGGCTAAAATATCAGCGGGTACATTATCAGCACGTCGATTGCTCGTATCGTCATCATTATACACGACAGTTTCAACCAAGCTTGATGTAGGCGTAATCGCATCAACCAAATGCGCAGGTGCGCCATGGGTCACCGCAAACGGCGGCATAACTGCTTGTCTTTGGGGTGCGGTAGGTTGAACGGGTGCCGCGGCTACTTGCGATTGAGATGCTTGCTGTGTCGCTTGTGGTGCTTGGTCTACAGCGTTCGGCGCTTGTTGTTGTGGTAACACGGGCGCTGCCGGAACCTGAGAGGTAACTGGGGCCACAGAGGCAACTGGGGCCGCGGGTGTAACTTGAGCTGCAGGGGCAACTGGGGCAGCAGGCGTAACTGGGGCCACAGGCGCAACTTGCACAGCTTGATCAACGGCCGATGGCTTAGGTGTAGAAATATCAGCTGTAGGAGCAGGCGTTGCTTGTGTTGCAGGCGCTTGTGCTTGTGCCATCACAGGCGCTGTTGGCGCAACTGCCACGGGCTCTACACTTTGCCCTACTGGTGGCATGGTAGCAGTGGGTGGAACGGGGATAGCTGCAGGAGACGCCTCAACAGAAGCTGTTACTTCAGCTGGGCTTTCCGCTTGAGGCACAGGCTGTTCTTCACCTGCATCCAACCATTGTGTTGCAACGTAACGAGCGCCTTGTTCTTTCAAAATTCGCTGAACGCCTTTGATTGTATAGCCTTCGCTATAAAGAAGGTGGCGGATGCCACGCAAAAGGCTCAAATCATCAGGACGATAGTAGCGTCTACCGCCGCCTCTTTTCATGGGTTTGATTTGTGAAAAGCGCGTCTCCCAAAACCTCAGAACATGCTGAGGGAGCTTTAGCTCATCGGCGACTTCGCTTATAGTTTTGAAGGCATCGGGTGATTTCGTCACAGTTTACCGTCCTTAAAGACGGTATGGAAAACCGCCTAGCCCTTGTTGATTTTGTCTTTCATCACATTGCTTGGTTTAAACACCAAAACACGACGAGGTAAGATTGGTACTTCTTCGCCCGTCTTTGGGTTTCGACCTATTCGCTCATTTTTCGAACGCACAATGAAAGACCCGAACGAGGATAGTTTCACGGATTCGCCCCCTACAAGGCAATCAGAAACTTCATTCAAAAATGATTCAACCAGTTCCGCAGATTCAGCTCTGGATAGGCCAACTTTTTGGTAAACACTTTCACACAGATCCGCACGCGTAACTGTCTTGCCTCCCATATTACCCTCCTAAATATGTTATTCCCCTGAGAAAGCTTAACTATTTCAGTAATGCGGGTCAATAAACAAGATTTTAAAAGATAATATTTTGCTGATCGGTTCTAAGGGTATTTACCAGTTCAAAAGGACGGAACCCCAAGTAAATCCACCACCCATAGCCTCAAGCATTAAGGTGTCGCCTTTCTTCACACGGCCATCTTCTACTGCCTCACAAAGCGCGAGAGGGATGGAAGCCGCTGATGTATTGCCATGCTTGAAAACCGTTTTCACAATTTTTGCAGGATCAATACGAAGTTTTTTAGCACTCGCGTCAATAATGCGCTCGTTGGCTTGATGAGGGATAAACCAATCCAAGTCTTCACTAGAAAGCCCTGTAGAATCAAAGGCATCGTAGACAACGTCGGTTATCATTCCAACCGCATGTTTGAAGACTTCGCGGCCTTCCATACGCAAATGACCCGTGGTTTGTGTCTTTGATGGGCCACCATCCACATAGAGTTTTTCACGGTGCGAACCGTCTGAACGAAGGTGCGTTGTTAAGATGCCACGATCACTCGATGTGCCCTCGCCTTCAACAGCTTCAAGCACAACAGCGCCCGCGCCATCGCCAAACAAAACACAGGTTGTACGGTCTTCCCAATCCAAAATTCGAGAAAAAGTTTCTGCACCAATCACCAAAACGCGCTTCGCTTTTCCAGCGCAAATATAGGTATCAGCCGTACTCATCGCGAAAACAAAGCCTGAGCAGACCGCTTGCATATCAAATGCAGCGCCCTTTTTTATGCCAAGATTGTGCTGTATTTGGACGGAACTTGCTGGAAAAGTATAATCCGGGGTCGAGGTCGCAAGGATGATCAAATCAATGCTATCAGCTTCAATTCCAGCATGTTTAATGGCTGCAAGAGCTGCTTTTGTTCCAAGGTCGGAAGTCGTTTCACCTTCTGCAGCAATATGGCGCGCTTTAATGCCCGTACGTTGAACAATCCAATCATTCGACGTATCGACCATCTTGGCCAGCTCATCATTCGTCAGAATCTTTTCTGGAAGATAGCGGCCACAACCTATTGCTGCGGAGCGTATAATACCCACCAAATTCTTCCTCTCTCGATATTCCTACTAGTCCGTCTTAGACGAGCTAGCTTCAACTGTCATGTCCGTTTTGATCTTTTCAAGCAAACCATTGCTTACGATGTTAAAACCAAGCTCTGTCGCACTGGCGAAACCGATAGGGTCAGTACCGCCGTGGCTTTTAATAACAATGCCATTCAGACCCAAAAAGACGCCACCATTTAAACGGCTAGGATCCATTTTGGCCCGCAACCGGTCAAACGCCCCTTTTGCAAGGAGATAACCCAAACGAGCACGCCATGTGCGCGTCATTGCTTGGCGTAAATAGCTTGCAATCTGCTTGGCAGTGCCTTCAGCTGTCTTCAACGCAATGTTGCCAGTAAAACCTTCTGTCACAACCACATCAACTGTGCCACGCCCCAGGTCATTACCTTCAACAAAGCCATAATATTCGATTGAATGATCATCTGCTTCACGAAGCAAACGTCCAGCGGTTCTCACCTCTTCCAGACCCTTTACTTCTTCAACGCCGATATTGAGCAAGCCAACAGTGGGGCGCTTAATATCAAACAAAGCGCGTGCCATCGCACCGCCCATCATCGCAAAATCTACCAATTGTTGAGCGTCAGCACCAATGGTTGCGCCCATATCAAGAACAACACTCTCACCGCGTTCCGTCGGCCAAAGTGCCGCGATCGCTGGGCGTTCAATATTTGCCATTGTGCGCAAACAAAACTTAGACATTGCCATCAATGCGCCC
>JBDVXS010000079.1:0-8566 GCA_039964305.1 Hyphomicrobiales bacterium | reverse complement strand
GGCTTGCCCTTGAGGCAAAAGAAAAAGCCGAAAGCATCCGCTCGCTTGAGGAACTATTTTCTCACGGGCTTGGTTATTGCTGCACCAATCAGCATTACCATCTATCTAACTTGGACATTCGTTTCATTCGTCGATGTGCGTGTTAAGCCGCTCATTCCAGCGATTTATAATCCAGATAATTATCTGCCATTCTCAGTACCAGGCGTCGGCCTTATCGTTGCGATTTTGATGCTGACGTTGCTTGGCTTTTTTACGGCTAATTATTTGGGCCGTAGTGTCATCGCATTTGGTCAGCGCATGCTTTTTGGCATGCCTCTTATCCGCAATGTTTACAGTGCTTTGAAGCAAATATTTGAGACGATACTTTCGCAACAGCAAAAAAGTTTTCAAAAGGCCGGCATTGTCGAATATCCGCGCAAAGGTCTCTACGCCGTCGTGTTCATCTCAACAGAAGCGCTGGGCGAGGTGAAAGACAAGCTGGAAGGTCCCAACGGTGATCGGATGATCAGCGTATTCCTGCCGACAACACCAAACCCGACATCCGGTTTTTTGCTTTTTGTGAAAGAAAAAGACATCAGAATGCTTGATATGTCTGTTGAGGATGCGGCGAAGTTGGTGATTTCCGCAGGGCTTGTTGCACCGGAATTCGGTTCGGAACCCGATGCATTGATCGATGAGACGAAAGACGCGGCAGAGTAGGGTTTTATCCAGCCCTTAGCAGTCTGATCGCCTCATCTCTATCAAAAATATACAAGAGCCTGCGTAGGGCGTCACCGCGCTCACTGGTTAAATCTGGGTCTCGTGTCAGGAACAGTCGGGCATCATCGCGTGCTGTTGCCAGTAGCTCCGCGTGAACGGCAAGGTCTGCAACCTTGAAACCAGGCATCCCGCTTTGGCGCGTACCTAAAACATCACCTTCGCCCCGTAGTTTCAAATCTTCTTCTGCAATGATGAAACCGTCTTCGGTATCCTTCATCACCTGAAGCCGTGCACGTCTTACTTCACCAAGCGGGCCTTTATAAAGCAGGAGACAACTTGATTGTTTTTCACCCCGGCCAACCCGACCCCGTAACTGGTGTAATTGAGCAAGCCCAAAGCGTTCTGCATGTTCAATGACGATGATGGTGGCATCGGGGACATCAACACCCACTTCAATGACGGTTGTTGCAACCAATATCCGTGCATCACCCGTTTGGAATCGCTGCATGGCGGCGTCTTTTTGCTCCGATGGCATTTGCCCGTGAACCAGCGCAGCGCGGTCACCAACCAAATTGAACAGCGCGCGGTGGCGTTCTTCTGCGGCGGTGAAATCGAGTTCTTCGTTTTCCTCAACCAGTGGACAAACCCAATAGATTTTTTCACCCTGATCAACAGCACTGACAATTCGATTGGTTACGTCATCAAGACGATCAAGCGATACGGTGCGGGTTTCAATCGGTTTTCGTCCCTTGGGCTTGCCCGTCAATTTGGAAACGTCCATATCGCCAAAATAAGTGAGGACCAGCGTTCGTGGAATAGGGGTGGCGGTCATCACCATTAAATCGGTCGCTTCCCCCTTAGAGGTGAGTGCTAAGCGCTGCTGCACGCCAAAACGGTGTTGCTCATCAATCACGACAAAGCCCAAGCGATGAAATTCAACAGCGTCTTGGAACAGCGCATGCGTGCCCGTTACGATGTGGATGGATCCATCGGCAAGACCTTCGAGAATAGCTCTTCGTTCTGCGCCTTTTTCACGGCCCGTTAAAATAGCCGCCTTAAGGCCTGCTGCCTCACAAAGGGGTTGTATCGTCTTCATATGCTGGCGGGCCAAAATCTCCGTCGGTGCCATGAGGGCAGATTGAAACCCAGCCTCAGCCGCCCGTGCCATAGCCAGCAGGCCAACAACCGTCTTACCAGCACCCACATCCCCTTGTAGCAAGCGCAACATGCGTTCTGGCGCTTCAAGGTCTTGCTCCATGTCCTTAACGGCAGCTTGCTGAGTTTCCGTCAACGTAAACGGTAGGGAGTTGATAATCTGGTTCTTGATCTGACCCGTACCAAACTTTTGAATACCCTTGGTCTTGCGAACCTTCGCCCGCATCAAGCCTAGCGCCAATTGACTTGCTAATAACTCATCGTAAGCCAAGCGCCTGTTCGATATACTCTCAGCACCAAAGGCTTTCGCATCAGGCGGCACGTGGGCTGTTTGCATCGCGGTTTTAAACGACGGCCAGCGCTCACGCTCCATGATGGAAGGATCAATCCATTCCTTCATGTCTGGAATCAAGGTCAGACTTTGTCGAAGTGCTTTGCCGAATGTCTTCGGTGATAGGCCCGCTGTCATTGGATAAACAGGTTCGATTAAGGGTAGGGCTTTGAAAGCTTCCTCATCAACAATGTGATCGGGATGTGGCATTTGCGGCAGGCCGCCAAAATCTTCGATCTTGCCGCTGATATAACGCATTTCACCCACAGGGATTTGCTTCGCCAAATAATCGCCGTGGGCATGGAAGAAAATCAAATTCAAGGCGCCCGTATCATCATGCACAGCAATACGATAGGGCACACGTTTATTACCCCGTGGCGGAGCGCGGTGCTCATCGATCATTACTTTGAGTGTAACAATCTCTCCAGGGATGGCGTTAGCGATGCCAGGTTGATTACGGCGGTCTATGGCACCGCTTGGCATATGCAAGATCATGTCAAGCACGCGGGCATCTTGTTCTACCTTCAAAGTGGGAAAAAGCTTCACCAAGACTTTGGATAGTTTGGGACCAATACCATCCAGCACCGTTGCCGGACGAAAGAGAGGATCAAGATCATTAGGGCGTGTTGCCATAGGTTGTTGCAGGCCTATATGTCTATTTAGAAAGCTCGGCTATAGCCTAGCCGCTTTCAAGGCGCTATAGAACCGTTTTAACAGTGAACTTTTATGGCCTTCCACAATCGTTTCCTATTTTCACACAACGCTTAATGGACAAACCCAACATGACCTACAGCAGCGGCCCCGCAATTACCTCTGATGGACTAGATCCAAGACGCAAGAAAATTCTGTTTCGCGCATGGCATCGCGGCACCAAGGAAATGGATATTGTCTTTGGCACCTTTGCAGATGCTCACATTGCGACATTAAGCGTTGATGAGCTTGATGTGCTTGAGCATCTGATGTCTGCGCCTGATCGTGACTTGTTTAAATGGATCAGTGGTGAAGAGCCAACACCGGCTAATTATCAATCTGATGTGTTGAGCCAAATTCAAAAATTTCACGGCACGTAAACAACTGCCCACCGAACGCCCACAAAACGCGCTGAGCTTATTTAATGCAAAACCCGATCGCTGATATCATCAACAATCAGGAAGACGTTATTCTTTCTGGTGTCGCCGATGGCATGGAAGGGCTTGTGTTGGCCGATCTTGCGCGCGCGCGGAAGAAAACGGGCCTTTGTTTGGTGTTTGTTGCTCGTGATGGCAATCGCCTTTCCATGATTGAAGAAGCGCTTCAGTTCTTTGCGCCAGAAATGGAAACGTTGATCCTGCCTGCTTGGGATTGCTTGCCATATGATCGTGTGTCGCCATCATCGGCTGTCTCATCACAGCGTATGGCAACCTTAGCGCGGTTGGCGGCTCCTGACAGTCTTGCCAAGCCAACGATTTTGCTTACCTCAGCAAATGCCGTCTTACAAAAAATGCCAAGTGCTGCGGCGCTGAATGGCAAAGCGCTTGCTGGTCGGCCTGGCAATCGTTTTGACATGAAGCAGATTGTTGAGTGGCTTGAAAACAATGGTTTTGATCGTACCCCCACAGTCCGCGAACGGGGTGAATATGCGGTGCGTGGTGGTATCATTGATCTATATTCTCCAGGAAGTGGCGATGCTTTGCGCCTCGATTTCTTCGGGGATACGCTCGAATCAATCCGCACCTTTGACCCTGATAGTCAGCGTTCTATTGCCCAGCTGAAAAGTTTCGAGCTTGTGCCAATGAGCGAGATTCAACTTGATGAAGCGGTGATCCGTCGGTTCCGCGAATCCTATGTGCGGTTGTTTGGCGCGACAACCAGAGACGACGCGCTCTATCAAGCCATCAGCGAAGGTCGTCGGTTTGCGGGTATGGAGCATTGGCTCCCGCTCTTCCTCGATGACCTTAGTGATTTAACAAATTACAGCGGCGATGCGCCTTTCGTGATTGATCATTTAGCCAGTGAAGCAATGGCGTCGCGTAGCACCCAGATGAAAGATCACTATGAGGCGCGGCTGGAGGCTATGGAGATTGGCCTATCAGATGGTTCTTCGCCTTATAAGCCAGTCGAGCCTGATACGCTTTATCTTTCCAAAGACGAATTCTTTGGATCGCTGCAACCCTTACAACGCATCGACTTGTCAATTTTTAATGTGATGCAAACCGATCGCCCCGTCATTGATTTGGCGGGTAAGTCAGGGAAGAGCTTTTCCGTTGAACGCTCTAGTGAGGCGGTCAATGTCTTTGATGCGGTAAGTGACCACATTGTCGCGCAGCACAAAGAAGATCAACGCGTTGCCATTGCCTGTTGGTCGCGCGGTACGGCGGAACGTATGGGGCAGATGCTCACGGACCACGGGCTTGCAGCGCTTACCATTTGTGATACGTGGGATGATGTGCTCGCTCTACCAAAAAAGCGAGCAGCGTTGATTGTTTTGCCGCTTGAACAAGGTTTTGAAGGTGCAAGCGTCACCATTATTGGTGAGCAGGATATTTTAGGCGATCGCCTTGTCCGCAAATCAAAACGCCGCCGCAAAGATGCAGATTTCATCTCAGAAGTTGCAAGCCTGTCAGAAGGTGATCTCGTTGTTCACATCGACCACGGTATCGGTCGGTTTGAGGGCCTGAAAACAATTGATGTAACGGGCGCACCGCATGATTGTCTTGAACTTGTTTATCATGGTGGTGATCGGCTGTTCTTGCCCGTTGAAAACATCGAGCTTCTATCGCGCTACGGCTCAGGTGAGGGCGAAGCGCAGCTTGATCGTTTAGGCGGCACGGCTTGGCAGGCGCGTAAGGCTAAACTCAAAAAACGCCTGCTTGATATGGCCGACCAATTGATCGCCGTCGCCGCACAACGAGCCCTTAGAAAAGGCACGACCCTGCCAACGCCTGATGGCCTATATGGTGAGTTCGTCGCTCGTTTCCCTTATGATGAAACAGAAGATCAGCTCGGCGCAATTGATAGCGTTCTTGATGATTTAGTCTCAGGTCGCCCGATGGACCGCCTTGTTTGCGGTGATGTTGGTTTTGGCAAAACGGAAGTCGCTCTAAGAGCCGCCTTCGTTGCCGCGATGAACGGAAAACAGGTGGCAATCGTCGTGCCAACAACCTTGCTGGCGCGGCAACACTATAAGACATTTAAAGAGCGCTTCTCTGGTCTTCCTATAAGGGTTGAGCAGGCATCTCGTCTTGTGGGTACCAAAGCTCTAAGTGACACAAAACGCGGCCTCACAGAAGGTGACGTAGAGATTGTCGTTGGCACTCATGCGCTGCTTGGTAAGGCAATTGAGTTTAAAGATTTGGGCCTTCTCATCATCGATGAAGAGCAACGCTTTGGTGTGAAGCATAAAGAGCGGCTGAAAGAACTCAAAGCCGATGTTCATGTGCTTACTCTGTCAGCAACACCCATTCCACGAACGTTGCAATTGGCGCTGACTGGTGTGCGTGAATTATCGCTTATCACCACAGCGCCTATTGACCGCCTTGCTGTGCGCACCTTTGTTTCGCCGTTTGATGGCTTGACCATACGCGAGGCATTGTTGCGGGAACGCTATCGCGGGGGGCAGAGCTTTTATGTTTGCCCGCGCATTTCTGATATTCGCCAAATCAAAGAATTTCTCGATGAGAAAGTGCCGGAGCTAAAGGTCACTGTTGCCCACGGTCAAATGGCGCCGACTGAACTTGAAGATGTGATGAACGCTTTTTATGAAGGCCAGTTCGATGTGCTTCTTTCAACAACCATCGTCGAATCCGGTCTCGATGTGCCGCGCGCTAATACGTTGATTGTCCACCGTGCCGATATGTTTGGCCTTGCGCAGCTTTATCAAATTAGAGGTCGCGTTGGTCGCTCTAAAACACGGGCCTATGCAATTTTGACGACACCCGTAAATAAGGTGCTGACCAAGGCCGCAGAGCGCCGTCTTAAAGTGTTGCAATCTCTCGATAGTCTCGGCGCGGGTTTCCAGCTTGCAAGCCATGACTTAGACCAGCGCGGTTCTGGTAATCTTCTGGGTGAAGAGCAATCAGGCCATGTTCGCGAAGTTGGTTTTGAGCTTTATCAGCAAATGCTCGAAGAGGCGGTTGCCCAACAAAAAGAGGGTGGTGACGTTGAAGATGACGGTAAATGGTCGCCGCAAATCACCGTGGGTACGCCTGTTCTCATTCCTGAGGATTACGTCCCAGATTTGAACCTGCGTCTGTCGCTCTATCGCCGTCTTGCTGATTTGAATGAGTCAAAAGAAATCGATGGTTTTGGTGCGGAACTGATTGACCGCTTCGGCCCGTTGCCTGATGAAGTTGAGCATCTGTTGAAGATTGTCTACATCAAAGGGCTTTGCCGTATTGCCAATGTTGAGAAGGTAGACGCAGGGCCGAAAGGCTTGGTGATTACATTCCGCAATAAAGTATTCCCGAACCCGACCGCCTTAGTGCGCTATATTGGAGAGCAGGGTACGCTTGCCAAGATCAAGCCAGACCAACGCATTGTCATATTGCGCGATTGGCCTGTTCCTGAAAAACGGCTTAAAGGCAGCGGCGTTATTTTAAGTCAGCTTGCAAAATTGGCGAAAGAATAAGCCGAGGCTTAGACGTTTAGTCTTCTGCGTCACGTTCCGCCAAGGCTTGTTCAAAGGCTTGGGCAAGCGTTTCTGGTTGCTGGGCACCCATAACAGCGTATTTCTCATCAATGATGAAACACGGCACACCTGTCACACCAATTTGCTGCGCATGAGCAATCTCAGCTTTGACTTCTTTGACATCGCTGTCACCATCAAACAAACGCTCAACAACATCACGTTCCATGCCTGCTTCTTCTGCCGCATTGGCCAGAATTTCTTTGTCGCCAATATCCGCGCCCTCAATGAAGAACATGCGGAACAACACTTCAACAAGCGCATTTTGGCTGCCTGTCGTTTGCGACCAGCGAATGAGGCGGTGGGCGTTGAGGGTGTTGGGTGACTTTTCGATCAGGTCAAAAGCAAAAGGCAGTTCTTCAGCTTCGCCCGCTTCTTCGATTTGGGAATAGACCTGCTTTGCCCGCTCTTCACCACCGAATTTATTGGAAAGATACTCGCTGCGCGACATGCCCTTTTCAGGAATTGTTCCATCGAGTTGAAAGGGCCGCCATCTGATTTCAACATCAATATTACCTGCAAGCTCCAAAGCCTTTTCCAAGCGCCGTTTGCCGATATAGCACCATGGGCACATTACGTCGGATACAACATCAATTGTGATTGGTTTGGTTTGCATGGGGTTCTCCTAAGCCAACAAGTTATCAGGCTATAGAGCGCCAGATCAGTTGATGAACTTATAGAGACAACATGAGCGCTTGTGAACTAGCAAGTTCGTGAGGCGGCGATCTATGTGGGCTAGGCGTATAGTCGCTGCATAATTTCAGGCGCGGATTTAGCCGTGGTATTGTCAAAATAATGACTATCCACATCAACCCGAGATGCATCACTGCCAATATGAAATTCTGTCATCTTAATAACGGAACCAATGCGGCCAATAAGCGCGGAAATTGAAAGACCTGATGTGTTCGGCGTTGCGATCACGAACCGTCCGTCACCTAAATAGGTTGCTATATCTTCTGCACGCATCAAAGAGTGAATGGTTTGCCCAACTTGACGCATTAGGTTTTGCACCAATTGATCCGTCGGTTCTTTGTCTGCAATGAGCATGGGATGAACTTGGAAAATACCAAAGGTGAGGGGCTGGTTCCATGCTGTGCTTTGGCTCGCCAGTCTTTCAAGATGACGTTCAAAGAAAGGCAAACTTGGAAGGCCTGTCGTTTTGTCTTTAATGGTGAGGAAGGCGTCAGAGCTAAACGCTTTTAATAAACCCTTTCGGATAAATTCACCTTCAACAACCGTTTTAATGTGGGTGACCACTTCTTTTGCGGACGCATGAAGATCAAACAGATCGCAGCCGCCGCTTTGTAGAAATTCAAATTGTGAGGCTTTGTCTAAGCCTTCTTGGAAAATCACCACGGGTAGATTGAAAAACTTTGCGTTGAATTTGAGATCCTTAAGAGCTGACACGGTCAAATCTGATGTGTTGACTGTATCAATCACCAAGCAGTCATAAGGATTGCTGTCGAGCTCATCGCGCGCGGCTTCGAAGTTGCTAATGGAACGCATGTGCGCGTCACCTTGGAAGAGACCTGCGAGCTCAAAGTAACGTTCCCCTTTGCCCACAACCAACAGCCGCGTTGAACCAGAGCTTGATGGATCTAAGAATTGTTTAGTCTCGACCCCAAAGGTTGAAATTGTTTGGAAGCGATGCTCGTATTCCGCCTTCATGGAATAAAGCCTTATGGTGTGCTTTATTTTCTGAGCAAGAACATTGGCGG
>JBDVXS010000078.1:0-22183 GCA_039964305.1 Hyphomicrobiales bacterium | reverse complement strand
AACCGATTTGTGTTACGAAAATCACCGTATTTGGCTAGAGACTGGCGGATTAAAAGGGAAGCGGTTAAGCTTGTCTAATGCGAATCTTTCCAAATCAAACTTATCAGGTTTGGATCTTAGCGGCGCAATTTTGGATGAAGTTCTATTTTATCGCGCAAATCTAACAGACGTTCGTTTTGAAGCGGTTGAGATTAAAAATTGTGAATTTACATGCGCAAATCTAGATCGTGCTGAGTTTGAAAATTGTGAGCTTATAGAAAGTAAGTTCGACCTATGCCAGATAAATGAGACAGTTTTTTCTTTTGTGAAATTTTTTGCGAATGATTTCAGTAAATCGAAAATGCAGAAAGTTTCCATCGCAAATTCAACTTTTATCAAAGATGAGTTGTTTGAAGCATATTTGTTCGAAGCGAAGATTAAAGCAACGCATTTTGTGGAATGTAATTTCCATTCATCAAACCTAACAATGGCAAACATTTCTGGAACGCACTTTAATGCATGTGACTTTACAAATGCATTGTGTCGCGGAGCGACCATCTTGGCGACGAATTTTAATCCACCTAGTAAATTACCTTTTGGGATGAAGTTTAAAGCTGAAGACGCCATTCAAGAGTTGTATGAACAAGACACGGATGAATGAATTCACTGAGGATATTGAGACAAAATCTTCATCGTTAAAACCCACTTGGTAGGTAATTTCTCCATGGCCCGAATTGTAATGATTGTTTCCAACCCCTGCACTGCAGACGCCCGGGTTATTAAAATGGCTGAGGGTGCTGCTGAAGCAGGACATGAAGTCCACATCTTTGCAACAGCAAAGAAGGGCGTTTCACGGTATGAGACGGTCAATGGCATTACTTATCATAGGCTGTCATGGAATTTGTCTGCCTTTCTCAGAAAAAACATGGGTATCGTAAAATACAGCTATAAAATCCATCGTTGGATTGGACGGTTTTGGGTTTACATGTTTGCGTTTTTTGTGAAATTTGGTGTGTTTGCTAACGTGTTTAGTGAGCAAATAGCGCAATTGAAGCCGGATATCATTCATGCTCATGATTTGATAACTCTGCCAGCTGGGCATCGTGCCGCGGTTGAATGCGGCGCTAAGCTAATTTACGACGCCCATGAACTCGAGGTCCACCGAGCTCCACCCCTTCCAATCCATAAGAAAATGTTCACCTATTACATTGAGCGTAAATATGCGAGCAAAAGTGATGGCGTGATTACAGTTGGTGAGATATTAGGTGAAATTCTCGCACGCCAAATTGGCCGCGATGACCTTGTTGTTGCTCTAAACAGTCCCGTCATTGGAGAATCGTCGAGTAACATACGCGAAGATTTGAGGCTTACGAGTGGAGAATTGATTTGTGTTTATGTCGGTAAGATCACCCTTGGGCGCGGAATAATTGATGTAATCGATTTGTTGCCAGACATGCCAGAATTAAATTTTGTGGCCGTTGGCCCCAATGACCCAACCGCGCTTGAAGAAGTTAGAGATCATGCTCAAGCTCTCGGCGTTACGGATCGTTTCTTTGTCTTACCTCCCGTCCATTTCAAAGAAGTTGTAAATTATATTAGAGGCGCAGATGTTGGCATTCTCTCTGTCGAGCCGATTAGTTTGTCTTATGAAGTTGCGATGCCCAACAAGCTTTTTGAGATGAGTTTCGCTGATATTCCGATTATCACGAATGATTTGGTCAATGTGAAACTAGTCGTCAATGAGCTGAAAAATGGTGAGATAACTGATTTCAAATCAACAGGCGTTATCGGTTACAAAATAGAGAAATTGCTCAGACACCGCGACCAATATAAAATGAATGAAGAAACCAAACAAATATTAGAAGAAAAATATTCTTGGCGCACTCAGATGAATAATGTTCTTGGTCTCTATGAGAAGGTTTTGAATTCTTAAATTTGCATCCATCCCGTTTAACCTAGAGTACAAAGACATCCGGCTTTATTTGGATGGGTTTTTGGTGCGCGTATAGTCGGTTATATGTGTGAAAAGATTGAAAATAGGTCGCACTGTTGTGCTAGACAACTTTTTGACGAGAGCAAATTTAAATGAACCAAACTGGTACTGCACTTATTCTAATTGATACGCCTCTCAAACACGACAATCGCGTAAATACTCAAATTGAGGCTTACAAGAAGCGCGGCTTTGAAATTAAAGTTATAAATGTCAAGAAAACGAAGACGAGCGCTGCCTTTAGATTTTTTGATCTTCCCGCTAATTTGATTTTCTTCGTAGCTTTTATAGTGCGCTGGCTTTTCGCAGCATTTTACTGTTTACCTCGTTACGTACACTTTTGGAAAAATCGAGAAATGGCTCGATACAAGCTTGCATGGTTTAATTTGCCACCGGCTTATCTTTATGACACCTATGTTCATTTACTGCGTGGTAGAGGCTATGCAGTCCATCACCGCGAAGAATTAAGCGATATTTCTGTCATTCACGCCAATGACCTTGCTGCCTTAAGTTTCGCACAAGCATTATGTCGGATGACGCCAAGTGCTCAATTGGTTTACGATGCACATGAACTGCATCCATTTAGAAACCGCCGTAATTTAAGTTGGTTGAACGGCTTGTTTGTAGCATCTTTTGAGCGTCTTTCGACGAAGCGAGCCACTTTAATTATTGGTCCGAGCTTGCCTTGCGTTGCGTTTACCAGACTATTTTGTCGTGGAGGCGCGAAGATCTATAAAATTGTCTGTAATAATTTTTATGAGCGCCCTGCCACTCATTTCCCTCTCCATGATGGCGACGAGCGGGCGATTTTTTATATTGGTACGATGATACAAGGACGAGGAATGGAGCGCTTAAAGGCGATCTTGGAGCGTAACCCTGATATTCATGGACATATCTTCTCCCCTGAAGACGATGATAAGCAGCGTCGGCGGGCCGAAATATTTTCAGGCGTGAGCAACGCGACAATTTATTTTGGTTCGTATAATGGTGTAATTGAACCAATACTTCAGCGTTATAACAAACGATATGGTTGGTTATGGCTCGATGATATTTGTTTGAGCTATCATTACGCCATGCCGAATAAACTTTTCCAATACATCGCTTTTGGCTTTCACATTATCTATCCAAAGTCATTTTATATGAGAAAGTTTCTCGAGCCACATGATCTTGGCATTGGTCTTGATGGCCAAGAGAATGTCAGGGGGCTTTTGGAGGCGTTTTCTGTTGATACAGCAGATCATAATATGCGGTTAGATCTTTTTTGGGAGCGATACGCTGATGCCACCTACAGCAATGCGATAAGTCGGCTATTCTAGGTCAATCAACAATATTTTGATGGGACCATCCACCTGTTATAGGTGGCGTAAATGCCAGGCCAAATCAATGTCTACTCGACAAATGATGTTTTCACCTTGTTTCCCTGTGTTGGGAGGCTGTATAAGTCGACAAACTTTTGTTGATGGAGATTGACCATTGAAATTTATTGACCTTCAGGCACAACGCCAACGTCTTGAGCCCTCACTTTCTCAAAGCATTGGAACTATTCTAGACCATGGCCGCTTTATTATGGGGCCAGAAGTCGTGCAACTTGAGGAAGCGCTGCAAGAATACGTTGGCGCTAAACACTGCATTTCTGTAGCCAATGGGACAGATGCTTTGCAAATTGCGCTTATGGCTGCTGGTGTTGGTTTTGGTGACGAGGTTATTACGCCAAGCTTTACCTATGTTGCGACCTGCGAAGCCGCCGCCGTAATAGGCGCTATTCCTGTTATGGTTGATATCGACCCTAAAACCTATTGCCTTGACCCCGTGGAAGCTGAAAAAGCGATTACGTCCAAAACGAAGGCGATTATAGCGGTTTCGCTTTATGGCCAGTGTGCGGATATGGATGCATTGGTTCAAATTTCGAAAACTAACGGAATTACATTGATAGAGGATGCTGCGCAGAGTTTTGGTTCGACGCATAAAAATGTCCGCTCATGTGCTTTGAGCGATATTGCAACGACCAGCTTTTTCCCGACAAAACCTCTGGGTTGCTATGGTGATGGCGGCGCTTTGTTTACGGACTCAGATGATTTAGCTGCTGAAATCAAATTGATTGCACGCCATGGCCAAACGCGCCGTTATCAACATGAGCGCGTTGGTATGAATAGCCGGTTGGATACATTGCAAGCTGGTGTGTTGCTTGAAAAACTGCGCATTTTTGACGACGAAGTTGCATTGCGTGCCGAAGTTGGGAAGCGATACGAAACCTTGCTCACTGAGCATGGGTTGAATGCCCATTTTGTGCACCCTGATAATAGCTGCGTTTTTGCCCAATATACTGTTCGTGTTAAAAATCGTGAGCAAGTCATGGCGCGGATGGCTGAGGATGATGTGCCGACTATGGTGCATTACCCCAAGCCATTGCATCGGCAACCTGCCTATCTGGCTGATGTAAGCTTGCCTTTGTCTGAACAAGCTGCTGATGAAGTTATGAGTTTGCCAATGCACCCTTATCTTTCTGAAGAAGATCAGAAAATTGTCGTCGGTTCCCTAGCAAAAGCTTTGAAATCGGAATGACAACGGCGCACATCGCCATAACATATTATGCTAATTCGACTATGAGACGGTCTCATACACCGTCTATTTGCAAGCACTTGGAGTTTCATCATGGCACTTAAAAAATTGGTTCTAACAGGCGCTGCAGGCCGATTAGGTTCTTATCTTCGCGAGCCTTTGAGCAAAATGGCAGATGAACTTGTGTCAACTGACATTATTGACGATATCGGTAAGCTTTATGATGGTGAAACCTATATCAAAGGCGACCTTTCCTTGTTAGAGGATATGATGAAGGTGCTCGACGGTGCGGGTATGGTGGTGCATTTCGGTGCTGTTGCGGATGAGGCGCCATTTGAACAATTGCTTGGTCCAAATTTTGTAGGTGCGTATAATATTTGGGAAGCAGCTTATCGCCACGGCCTTAAACGGGTTGTCTATGCAAGTTCCATCCATGCCGTTGGTATGCATCCGAAAAACCAGCGCATTGATACAGAAGTCGCCCACCGCCCTGATACGTTTTACGGATTGGCAAAGTGCTTTGCAGAAGACCTTGGCAGCATGTATTGGGATAAGCGCGGCCTTGAGAGTGTTCACATGCGGATCTTGTCTTGTGCACAGGTCACCAACGCCCGCGCGCTTGGCTCATGGCTTTCCTATGATGATTTAATCCAATTGGTTCAGCGCTCCATTGAAACGCCCGTTACTGGCTTTTCTGTCGTCTATGGCGTGTCTAACAATGACCGTACGCCAGTGGATAATCACAAAGCCAACTTCTTGGGTTACCAGCCTAAAGACAATGCCGAACAGTTTGCAGAGAAAGTTCTTGCAGAAGAGCCACCGATGGACCCACAAGATCCCGGTCATATGTGCCACGGCGGGCCTTTCGCCTCTGTTGAGCTTGGTAATAGCGGTGTCGCCACCATGAATATTGTTGATGATACAAAGAAGACATGAGCGACTTGATCCTAAAAATATGTGGGCTCTCAACGCGTGAAACTTTGACTGCGGCCATTGATGCAGGGGCTGATTGGGTGGGCCTTGTCACTTTTGCGCCAAGCCCGCGCCATGTATCGCCAGTGGATGCAAAGCCGCTGGCTGATTTAGCCCGTGGTAAAACGAAAATTGTTTCCCTATCCGTCAACGCTGATGACCAATTGCTTGATGAGATTATGACCCATGTCGATCCTGAAATTTGGCAGTTTCACGGGAAAGAGACAGCCGAGCGCGTGGCTGAGGTAAAAACCCGTTATAAGCGGCCTGTTATGAAGGCTATCGGTGTTTCCACGATCGAAGACCTTGAAAAAATTACGCCCTATCGTGGCGTCGCCGATTATGTGCTGTTGGATGCAAAACCGCCGAAAGATGCGATTTTGCCCGGTGGTAATGGTGCAGCCTTTGATTGGACCATATTGAATCATTTGCCCGCAGATATTGAATTTATGCTGTCTGGTGGTTTGAGCGTTGAAACGGTTGCTGATGCGGTGCGTTCAACCCGTGCTTTTGGCATGGATGTTTCTTCTGGTGTTGAGAGTTCGTCAGGTGTCAAAGACATTGCTCTAATCAAACGCTTTATTGAGAATGCGCGAGCGGCATAATTGCTAATTTTTATCAATCTGGGGCATCTCACCCCGTGACAAAACTGGACCGCGCGTTAGATTCAATGTAGTTGAGAAGAAACACTGACATTTAAGAGTACACGTCCATGAATGTGCAAAAACCAAATTCATACCGTACCGGCCCAGATGAGCGCGGTCATTTTGGTATTTATGGCGGCCGGTTTGTCGCCGAAACGCTAATGCCGTTGATCCTTGATCTTGAAAAAGCCTATGACGAGGCGAAAGAAGATCCGGCGTTTATTGCGGAGCTGAAACATCTCAACACGCATTACACAGGCCGTCCTAGCCCGCTTTATTTTGCGGAGCGTATGACCGAGCATTTGGGTGGTGCGAAAATCTATTTCAAGCGTGATGAGCTGAACCATACAGGCAGCCACAAGATCAATAATTGCTTGGGCCAAATTCTGCTTGCAAAACGCATGGGCAAAAGCCGCATCATCGCGGAAACAGGCGCAGGCCAACACGGGGTTGCCTCGGCAACCGTATGCGCACGCTTTGGTTATCCGTGTCATGTTTATATGGGTGCGACAGACGTTGAGCGTCAGGCGCCAAACGTCTTCCGCATGAAGCTTTTAGGCGCTGAAGTTAATCCCGTCACTGCGGGTGCTGGCACGTTGAAAGACGCCATGAACGAAGCCCTTCGTGATTGGGTGACCAATGTTGAAGACACCTTCTACATCATCGGCACGGCTGCGGGTCCACACCCTTACCCAACCCTTGTGCGCGATTTCCAATCGGTCATTGGCAACGAACTACGCGAACAAATGATGGAAGCAGAAGGTCGTCTCCCAGATACGTTGATTGCCTGTATTGGTGGCGGTTCAAACGCTATCGGTTTGTTCCATCCGTTCCTTGATGACGAAAACATTGAGATTATTGGCGTTGAAGCGGGTGGTCACGGTCTTGATACAGACGAGCATTGCGCATCGCTTACAGGCGGCAAACCGGGTGTGCTTCACGGCAACCGTACCTATTTGCTGCAAGATGATGACGGCCAAATTCTGGAAGGCCATTCAATTTCTGCGGGCCTTGATTATCCAGGTATTGGCCCTGAGCACTCTTTCTTGCGTGATACAGGCCGCGTGAACTACGTGCCAATTACAGACAAAGAAGCTTTGGAAGCTTTCCAGCTTTGCACCCGCTTAGAAGGCATTATTCCAGCGCTAGAACCAAGCCACGCTTTGGCTGAAGTTATCAAACGTGCCCCAAAAATGGACAAAGACCAAATTTTGGTTATGAACCTTTGCGGTCGTGGCGATAAAGATGTCTTCACTGTTGGCAAAGCGCTTGGTGTGGAGCTTTAGGTCGTGAGTGACGATAAGCTGGATGCCATCTTAGAGCGTCTTGATTTGATGCAATATGACATTGGTCAACTGGAAGCCCGCATGGATTCCGTTGAGAATGAATTGCGCCTGATGACCCATGAACACGCGCCGCAAATTAAAGAGATGCGTTTAGAGCTAACCCAAATGAAGAAATTCATGGATAGTGTTAGTGAAGTGTCTGATGGCGGCACGCCGATTGAAGCGATGCAGCCACCGCCACGGCGCTAATTGTTAGTTGGAGTATAATTGATGACCATCACCATCTACCACAATCCAAAATGCGGCACCTCGCGCAACACGCTTGAGATTATTCGCCAGTCTGGTGAAGAGCCAGAAGTGATCGAATATCTGAAAACACCGCCATCACGCGGTAAGCTTGTAGAGATCATCACAGCAACGGGTTTGCCTGTTCGTGATGTTTTGCGCAAAAATGGAACGCCCTATGAAGAGCTTGATCTTGGCAATGATAAATGGAGCGATGACGAGCTAATCGATTTCATTGTTGAGCATCCAATTCTCATGAACCGGCCCATTGTGATCACGCCAAAAGGCGCTGATTTGTGCCGCCCAAAAGAGAAAGTGCTGGACATTTTGCCGAATAAAGATATCGGTTGAACCCAGAAATTTGACGGCTAAGTCGAACCCTAAAGGTTGAAGTTGAATATGAGTAATAAGCGTCCTGTCACCCGAATTGATGCACGATTTGCAAAATGTGCGGCGGAAAACCGTCCCGCGCTCGTAACGTTCATCACCGGCGGCGATCCTGACAAAGCCACCGGACAAGCCATCCTCGATGCTTTGCCAGCGGCTGGTGCAGATGTGATCGAACTTGGTATGCCGTTTTCTGACCCGATGGCAGAAGGCATCCCAATCCAGCTTGCAACACAGCGCGCGCTTAAATCTGGCATGACCATGAATGATGTGCTCGATATGGTGCGCTCATTCCGTAAAAATGATGATGAAACGCCAATCGTTTTGATGGGATATTATAACCCGATCTATTTCCGTGGCTCGGCAGCTTTTGCAAAAGAAGCGAAAGAAGCAGGTGTCGACGGTTTAATTATTGTGGATTTGCCACCAGAAGCCGATGACGAGCTTTGTATTCCAGCAATGGAAGCAGGTGTAAGCTTCATTCGTCTTGCAACACCAACAACCGATGATAAGCGCTTGCCGACTGTCTTAAACAACACGTCGGGCTTTGTGTATTACGTCTCAATGACGGGCATTACAGGTGCCGAACTTCAAAATACAGGCCGTGTTGCCGATGCCGTCAATCGGATCAAAAGCCATACTGATTTGCCTGTCGCGGTTGGCTTTGGGGTTAAGACTGCTGAGCAGGCTGCAACCATAGGACAAGATGCCGATGGCGTAGTGGTTGGATCTGCGCTAGTAAATGCTGTAAAAGAAAGCCTTGACGAAAACGGCAAGGGCACCGACATGACAGTGAAAGCTGTAACCGATTTGGTGAGTGATCTTGCAAAAGGCTGTCATGCAGCACGTGCTGAGGCAGCTGAGTAATTAAAAGGATAAACCGTTGAACTGGATTACCAACGTCGTCCGCCCAGGCATGGGCTTTTTCAACAAGCGTGAAACGCCTGAAAATCTTTGGATTAAAGACCCTGAAAGTGGGGAATTGGTTTTCCATCGAGATTTGGAGCAAAACCAATTTGTCGTACCAAGTTCTGGCTATCACATGAAAATTGAGGGCCGTAAGCGGCTTGATTTCTTCTTTGATAACGGCGAGTGGGAGCAAATTGACACACCTGATGTAGCAATTGACCCGCTGAAATTCCGCGATAGCAAACGTTATACAGACCGTCTTAAAGAGGCGAAATCTAAGACGGGCCTTAAAGATGCAATTCTTGTTGGCCACGGTCTTGTTAAAGGCGTGCCAATGGTCGCAGCCGTTCAAGATTCAGGTTTCATGCTCGGCTCCCTTGGAATGGCCGCTGGTGAAGCGATTATCGTTGCCATGATGGAAGCGGTAAAACGCAAATCTTCTTTTGTGATTTTCACAGCCTCTGGTGGTGCTCGAATGCAAGAGGGCATTTTGTCCTTGATGCAAATGCCGCGTACAACGGTTGCGGTGCAAGCTCTGCGTGATGCGGGCTGCCCTTATATTGTGGTGCTCACCAACCCAACAACGGGCGGTGTAACAGCCTCTTATGCCATGCTTGGTGACGTGCATATTGCTGAACCCAACGCCTTGATTTGTTTTGCGGGGCCTCGCGTGATTGAACAAACAATCCGCGAGAAACTGCCAGAAGGGTTCCAGCGCTCAGAATACCTAAAAGAACATGGCATGGTGGACATGGTGGTTCATCGCCACGATTTGCCAGAAACAATTGCGAAGCTTTGCGCAACACTTACTCACCTTCCTTGGCCTATTCTTGAAGAAGAAGCAGCACCTGAGAAAGTTGAAGAAAGCGCAGAAGTGAGCGAAGAGCCTGTTGAAGCAAGTGAGGAAGAGGCTACAACTTAACCGTTGGTCTCACCACGCTTTTTGAAAGTGTGCCGATGCCGTATGAAGCGCCTGAAGACATAATAGCGCGGCTCTCTATGTCGTTTCCGCCGGGCTATGATTTGGCTTTGGATCGCGTGCGTAAGCTGCTTGATAGGCTTGGTAATCCGCAGCTTGATATTCCGCCAGTTATTCATGTGGCGGGCACCAATGGCAAAGGCTCTACAATTGCCTTTATGCGCGCCATGCTGGAAGCCGCAGGTAAACGCGTTCACACCCATACCTCCCCGCATCTTATTCGTTTCAATGAACGCTTTCGTTTGGCAACAGGGTCGGGTGAAAGCGCGACGGTGGATGATGATCGCTTTGCACAGGCCTTGTTGCGGGTTGAGCGGGTTAATCAGGGTGAAGACATCACCGTCTTTGAACTTCTAACTGCTGTAACGTTCGTCTTGTTTGCCAGCAATCCTGCTGATGTCACTTTATTGGAAGTGGGCCTTGGCGGCGAACTCGATGCGACCAATGTTATCGACCCGCCTCTTGCAAGCGTGATCACGCCGATTGCTTTAGATCATCAAGGTTTTTTAGGCGGGACAATTGAGAAAATTGCGGCGGCGAAAGCAGGTATTATCAAGCGCGGTTCGCCCGTGGTTGTCGGCCCACAATCTGATGATTTGGTGACCGACGTATTGGAATATCACGCAGCCCGCGCTCACACGACCATGCAGCAAGCAGGTCAAGACTGGATGGTTTGGGAAGAAAATGGACGGCTAGTTCTGCAAGATGAGCAGGGCCTTATGGACCTCGCCCTGCCTCGTCTTTTGGGGCAGCATCAAATCACCAATGCAGGCACAGCAATCACCGCGCTCAAAGCGGCAGGCTTTACGCTTGCGGATAAAGAGATTGAGGCAGGTCTTGCAAATGTAAAATGGGCAGGGCGCCTGCAAAAGCTAAGTGAAGGAGTGGTTGTCGATCACGCGCTTGAAGGTAGCGAAATCTGGCTAGATGGGGGGCATAATCCGGCGGCTGGCTCGGTTGTCGCTTCTGCCCTTGCGGACTTAGAAGAGCGTGTCGAGCGGCCTTTGTTTATGATTACGGGAATGCTCAACACCAAAGAACCTATTGGATATTTCAAGCCGTTTGCTGACCTTGTACGCCATTGCTTTACTGTACCGCTTGCCAACACCGAGAACGCCATTGATCCTGATGATTTGGCAGTCTTTGCCACGGAAGCTGGTGTTTCTGCCCAAGCTGCTGACAGTGTTGAAGATGCCTTGGCGCTGTTATCTGAAAATTGGCAATATGAACGCCCACCCCGCATTTTGATTGGCGGTTCGCTCTATCTGGTTGGCGAAGTGCTGGAGCGAAACGGCACACCGGCAGATTGATCCTTTGATGCTGCCGATTGTTCATCACCCCTCATACCACGCAACAATTCCAACAAAGCACCGCTTTCCTATGAACAAGTTTCAGCGCTTGCAGGAAATTTTGCAAGAAGACGGAATTGCAACGGATGCGAACACCTTCAAACCAGATCCCGCCCCACACGCGTGGCTAACCCTTGCTCATAGTGCTGATTATGTTGATGCCGTTTTGAACGGCACCGTGCCTGATAAAATTGCCCGCGACATAGGGTTTCCGATGAACCCATCTGTCGCTTTGAGAGGGCAATGTGCAACGGGCGGTTCCGTGCTTACGGCGCGCTTAGCGCTTGAATACGGTTTGGCCGCTAACACGGCTGGTGGAAGCCATCATGCACGATATGAGCAAGGTGCGGGTTTTTGTGTGTTCAATGATGTGGCTGTTGCAGTAAAGGTCATGCAGCAAGAAGCGCTGGCAACGCGCATTTTGATCGTTGATCTTGATGTGCATCAGGGCGATGGCACAGCCCAGATATTTGCAGGCGATCCGTCCGTCTTCACCCTGTCTTTTCATGGCCGTAAGAACTACCCGCATGAAAAGGCGGTGTCGGACTTAGATATAGCCCTAACGGATGCAATGGGGGACGAACGCTATTTGCAAAAACTAGATGAGGTGCTACCGCGTTTGTTGGATCGGGGAAAGCCAGACCTTGTGTTTTATAATGCAGGTGTGGACTCACATGAGGGTGACAAGCTTGGCCGTTTGGCTTTATCAGAAGACGGACTTTTCCAGCGCGATCATTTTGTTTTGTCTGAGTGCAGAGCGCGCAACATTCCTGTCGCTTGTGTGCTCGGTGGTGGGTATCTTGATGATATTGATACGCTTGCTCGACGCCACAGCATTATCCACCGCGTCGGCACGAACATCGCGGCGCGTTAGTTTTGGGATTTGCCAAACACTTTAAGCACGCGCAGAACCAGCCAGATCGGCACAACCACGGCAGCACCAAGCAGCAAATAACGGATAGCCCATTCAATGCTTTCAAAGCCCAGCTCATAAATGCGGACGAAGAGGTTACGAATGCCAGACACAATATCTAAGGGATCGATATTGAGGGCGCTCAAGATGATGCCGACGACAAACGATAAAATGACCAACTTGATGATAACTTCAAGTGGTGACCCACCAATAAGACGTGTAAGCGTCGACATATTCAAAGGCTCCCTAAACCGTTCGTTCTTTAGATAAGAACTTTTGGCCTCAATTTACAGCAGAAATTTAAATTTGATTAGCCGTCTAATCTCACTTCAGATCGATCCGTTGCAATTCGGGTGATTGAATAATGAAAAGGACTGCCCCCTTCTTCAAGGTTCTGGACCTTTGTCACAAGGACAATCGAGCCAGGCCCGAGATCAAGTTCGCTGAGGTCATCATTGTTGGCAAGACGTGCTTGAACGGATGTTTCGCCGCGCCTATAGGCTTTGACACCGCATTCGGTGAGCGCTTTGGTTCGGCATTTATGTTTGCGGATCAATTTGCCCATATCAGCAAACCGCAGCGCATCAAACCAACAGGTTGAGCGAGATAACAGCGCATTGTCTTTGTAGCTGACCGTATCAAGGCGAACAACGCGTGTGCCTTCTGCAACGAGGAGTTTTTCGGCGATTTCTTCTGATGCGGCCTCACGTTTGGTTGCCACCAGTTCAACCGCGCTTCCTTCGAATAGATCAAGCGGATTGCCCATAAGCTCTGTTTTGCCACCAGGGTTTTGTGCTTGGCTAAATTCATGGGTTACGAATGTGCCTTGCCCCTGCCGTGAACGTAATAAGCCTTCTTGCGCTAAAGCAGCAATGGCGGCACGGACTGTATGCCTGTTGACGCCAAAATAATGAGCTAAGTCTTTTTCAGAAGGCAGTTTGCCGTCTTTTCCGACAATTTCATCATTCAGACTGGCGCGAAGACGGTCTGCAATTTGTCGCCAAAGGGCAACACCTGTGCGTCGATCCATATCGATGGAATGGGACTCAATCATATGCAAACTCAACATTACTGAAGTACAGTTAAATGAGGTTAGGCCATAATTCAACTGCAGGCAATCTAGTTGCCTAAATTACTAGACATCGTCAGAATTGAAGATAACTTCAATCTGGCTTGCGACGAGATTAGTGAATTCTTGCGTGGTTGCTTTGCCGCCCAAGTCACCTGTCAACGCATCGCCTCCTTTTCGCAAAATCGCCGCGACTGCATCTTCGATTAAAATGCTGCCTTTTAAGAGCTTTTCATCATCAAATTTAGCACCGAGCCATTCCAGCATCATGGCGGCGGATAAAAACATGGCTGCTGGGTTGGCAATGCCTTTGCCCATAATGTCGGGAGCGGTGCCGTGGCAAGGTTGAAAGACGGCGTGGTTGTCTCCAATATCGGCGGAAGGCGCAAGGCCGAGTGTGCCCATGATGCCAGCACCAAGATCAGACAAAATATCGCCAAACATGTTTTCTGTTACCGCCACATCAAATTCCCACGGGCGTTGCACCATCCACATGGCAAAAGCGTCCACATAGGCGCTATCGATTTTCACATCTGGGAAGTTTTTCGCGCGTTCTTCAAAGATTTGTCGGAAGAACCAGAACGAGCGAAATACATTGGCCTTGTCGACGCACGTAACACGCGCTGGCCGTTCAACACCGCGCAATTTGCGCGCTTTGGCACGTTGCTCAGCAAGGCTCAATGAAAAATCAAAAAGCTTCTCGCTCACTTTTCGCGTGATTTTGAGTTTCTCAGTCGCATACTCATCACCGACAATCTCACCCTCATTCATATAGGCGAAGAGACCTTCCGTGGATTCACGAATGAGGACGAAGTCGATGTCTTTAGCGCGGGCATCGCCCAATGGTGAAAGGTCGCTTGCAAGCACCTTCACAGGCCGCACACCAGCATAAAGATCGAGTATAAAACGAAGTTCGATTTGCGGTGTAATCTCTGTTCCGTCATCTTTCCTCACATGAGGAAGGCCCATGGCAGAAAGCAAAATAGCATCGGCGTTTCTTGCCGCATCAACGGAAGTTTGTGGCAGCGCTTCGCCAGTATCAGCGTAGTTTTGCGCGCCAGCGGGTAAATATTGATAGGCAAACTGTGGCCCATCCAGCTTTGATAAAACCAGATCAATGAGTTCCAGTGTGGGTGGTGTAATCTCTGGCCCAATGCCATCGCCATCAAAGATTGCGATGTCATAGCTTTGTTTTGCCACCATTAAAGATCTACCCATCTATCTGTTCAACCGATAGACGTAAATTGGCGGCTTGCTATTCTAATGTCCAGTTTAATTCTTCGATCTCTTTTTCGGTAAAGAGATAAAGCTGGTCTTTTGAGGTGGCCATGGCCTTTATCCACGCACGTGGGTTTACGCCCATATCGACCAGTAATTCTTGTGCATCAGCGCTTATTGCTTGTGCATTGGCGATGCCCTGTTGCAACGTGCCAGTTGCTGTATCGCTGGTGAAAACCTGATGCACACCGAGCACAGCTGGTTTGCCAATGTTACGTTTTGCACCCCCTGAAAACACCAACGGACAAGAAGAGGCGCAATAGCCATGCTTGGTGATGTGGGTCGTAATATTGCGCTCACGAATAAAGCGCGACATATCAATTGCATCGCGAACCGAACCGCCCGGCGAATGAAGATAGATATCCGTTACAGGGTCCACATCATCAAGGCTTTTAATGAAGTCTTCAAACGGGAACGTGGTGCCAGGTTCGATAAGGCCGACCGCGCTGATGACACCATTGCCCGCGTTGTGAAAAGTCATGCTGCCACTCAGTAGCGTGTCTGCATTGCCTGCAACACCTGGCAAACGGGCTTTGCCCCCTGGACCAAAATCAACTTTCGTTTGCGGTGAATAACGCCGAATTTGGTCTTGGTCTTTTGCAGGTGTGATGGGTGAGGTGTTCGGCGTTGTCTTTAAGAACGGCAAATTGAAAGGAACGCTATTGCCGTTCAGGGTTCTAAAATCAAAATATAAAACCGCTAGAACACCAGCCAACAAAACGCCGAAGAGAAAGAGCAAAACCATTTCTTCGCCAGCAGAGCCTGCTTTCATTTCATCATGTTGTTCTGTGTCGTTTGCCATAGCTAGCTGTCCGAGCCATCCCGTGGCTTTGTTTCAACCACACGTGGCTTCATCGGTGTCACAGGTTGTATGGGTGCAGGCTCAGGCGCCTTTCGGGGTTCTGCTTGTGCGGCGGCTGCTGCAATTTTTGCAGAAACAGCAGGTGGCAGAGTTTCATAGAGTTTCAAAGCGCGGCTAAGTTCAGCGATGGTGACATGGTTTTCATCCAAGTCATGGCCTTCTTCGCGTCTGATTGAGGCTTGTACCGCGCTCAATATCAAGATGAGCACACCGGGAAGCAAGTCGATAGAAATCGCACCCGCCCAACTTGGCAAAAAGTCTTCAGCATATCGAAGCACAGCTTCAGCCGTGGAAAGGGGTTTGAAGCGTAAAGGCTCAACAGGCGTTCTATTCAAAATATCATCGGCTGCTTTTGATAGGGCATCAGATTGGGCCTTGATTGCTTTTTCAACGCGTCCAACAACGGCATCTTGGCGGTTAGCAAGGTCTTCGGTGTCGCCATCTGCAACAGGGGCAACGAATGTGCTGCTTAAGTCTTCGGCGGCACGTTTAACCGATGGCGCGATAGAGGTTTGCTGAAGGGCTGTGATAACACCAGCAAGAGCGACGGCTTCTTCTGAAAACGCAATACTACGATCTTCAATCGGTCCGACACTGGAAACAATCTTGCGCATTTGGCCTAAGCGTCGTCCGCCTTGTTCGTAAAGAGCATCGGTTGCGGTGCGGGCCGTGCGAACTTCTTCGCCGAGGCCCTTAAGCTGTGATGACATTTGTTGAAGTAACTGGACAACTGTACCACTGCCTGCCGTGCCCGTTAGCGATCCGTCAGCCTGTTCTTGGCCAGCCAATCGTTTGAAGCGATCAGAGGCAAGTTCAATGTCGGGCAATAGGCCTTGGGCTGCGAGTGCGTTATTATGGGCTTTGTTGAGGCGTGCTTGATAATCTTCTGTGGTGTTCGCCAAATGCTGTTCAAGGGCGGCACCACCAGCAAGAGCTGCCGCATTGAGCCATGAAGACATGGCGATGATCATGGCGCTACCAACAAGCATGCCAAACATTAAAAGCCGTCGGGTGCCGCCATCACGCACATGCGGTGCGAACTGAATGAGGTAGGTCCAAAACGCATAGATGCCAACAGATACGGCTGTTGAATAAACCACGGCTCCAAAAAACACCGATGCGCCTGATCCTTGCAAAAGACCGCGCACGCCAAGATAGGTGTAAACACCACTGGCCAGCGCCAAAATAGCGAGAGTGATTTTTGTTGTAAGCTCGAGGCGAATAACACCGCGACGTAACACTTGAGACATAGAGTTTGATCCTAAACACAACCTTATTTGATCGTTACGCTTAACTTAGGCGAAATCATGGGGGAGTGGGGTACTATCTTAACTCTTGGTTAAGGATAATGGTTTGACATAAATGTGGCTTCACCAAGCTGTGTTCAAGCGAGAGCAGACCGCGCGTTGTGCGATGCGGTAAGTCCGTGTAAAACGGCAGGAATTCATCATCATTTGATTTAAGGTAGGCCCATGCCCTCAAAACGTCAGCCGCGTCATACGAAAACAATCAATCTAGCGCTACAAGGTGGCGGTGCTCATGGTGCTTTTACATGGGGCATTTTGGACCGGATGCTCGAAGATGATCGCCTTTGGATCAGCGGGATCAGTGGAACGAGTGCTGGCGCAGTGAATGCTGTCGTAGCGGCTCAAGGCATGTATGAGGGCCAAGCACCAGCAGCCCGTGAAGCTTTGGCTGATTTTTGGAAAGCTGTGAGTGATGCAGGCAAAACAAGCCCGCTGCAAACAACGCCATTTGATGCAGCACGTGGTAAATGGGGCCTAGATAGATCGCCATTTTTCTTGTTCTTTGACATGTTGCAACGCGTCGCATCTCCTTATGATCTTAATCCGTTGAACATCAACCCATTTAAGAAATTGCTTGAAGAACATGTCGATATCGAAAAAGTGCGTGGGTGCACTGATATGGATATTTTCGTTTCAGCGACCAATGTTGAAACAGGGCTTGGACGCGTGTTTGATCGTGATGAGATCACGATTGACGTGGTTTTGGCTTCGGCCTGTTTGCCATTCATGTATCAGGCTGTCGAAATCGATGGCGAGCATTATTGGGATGGTGGGTATATGGGGAACCCGCCGCTTGTACCCTTCTTCCATAATAAGGAATGCAGCGATATTTTGGTTGTTCAAATCAACCCTATGAAGCGCGAAGGTGTTCCAAAATCGGCCCGTGAAATCTTGAATCGGGTTAACGAAATCACTTTCAACTCTTCACTTATCCATGAACTTCGCGGTATTGATTACATCAATCAACTCCTAGAACTCGGTCAAATTTCGCCTGACGACCACCGAAAAATGAATATTCATATCATGGGTGGCGGCGAGAATATGGAAGCGCTTGATGCCTCTTCAAAGATGAATACAGACTGGAATTTCTTGCAATTTTTGTTTGAAAGAGGCCGAACTGTCGCGGAAACATGGCTTTCAGCAAACTTCGATCATATTGGTGAAAACTCAACAGTTGATGTTTGCAAAATGTTCGATACTGTCGGCACGCTACCAACTAGAAATCAATAATTCACGAGAACTTGAAGGCTTGTTCTTGGCGTTCGTTTGTTAATGTTAATCGTGAACAAAACTTTACTTGGTACCCCGTATTTTATAAATGTGCATCAACCTTATTTTTATAAAGATAGGGTATTGTGTTTATAAATGAGTATGGGTGTAAAGATGTTTTCACTTAGAAAATATAGACAGTTTGCGAAAGACGATCGGGGGTCTAATGCGGTAGAATTCGCGTTATTGGCTTTGCCGTTTTTCGGTTTAATTTTGGGTATCATCCAGCTTGGAATCATTTTCCTCGCAAACCAATCACTCGATTCAGCCGTCGATACGGCAGCCCGTGAAATCAGAACAGGGCAAACTCGCTCAGACGCCGTTGGCTTAGCGGCTTTCCGGACTGCTTTGTGCGACAATATATCTATTGTTAGGGACTGTGAACAAGTTCTCCAAGTCTCAATACAAGCTTTTGACTCGATTGAGGATACAACCTCAGCAACACTCTATGTTGATAATGCCCCAATCATCACGACCGACTATGAGACCGGCGATGGCGGTGATGTGGTGGTGATTAATGCAGCTGTCGCAATTCCAGTAGTAGGTGGCAGCCTCTTTGGGGCGGGAAACGGTACCGGTAGTACGCGTTTAACCACAAGCCTCGTATTCACAAATGAGAATTTCGCCGAACTTGTCGCATCAAACGCGAGTAGTGGGAGCAACTAAATGGAAAAGACGGGCATCTTTAAGACCCTGAGAGGTCTGAGCGATTTAGGTCGTGAGCGTACAGGCGTTGCCGCTGTTGAATTTGCATTGGTTATTCCTTTTATTATCGTGCTTCTTTTGGCGAGTGTTGATGCTGTTTTTGCTTTAACAGCTAAACGAAAAGTGGCGGTTGCCACCCATTCGATTGCCGATTTATCAGCCCGCGAACAAAATCTTGCTGACGACACGTTGTCTGCTATCGCGGATTTGGGTCGGTTGATGCTAACGCCATTTGATGCTTCTCGATCTAGAATTACGATTACTGGCGCTGAAGTTTTGGGTAGCGGTAATCAGGCAGTTGTGCGCTGGAGCCACCTTTTCGATGCTGCAAGTACTGCAACCGGTTCAGTGGCAGCTGTAGGCGTGGCGCTACCAACTGGAACGAGTACAACGAGTACTGTGAACGAATTCCAAGACGGTTTTGTGATGGATCTTGACGCAAACCTCAGCCCAGGAACGTTCTTGGTTCTGTCTGCTGTTGAGTTGCCTTACAACACATTCTTCCAGTTTCTCGAGACACGGTTTAACAATGGCGAACTCTTCACATTGACAGACCAAGCCTATTTCCAGTCGAGATCCGGTACAGAGATCACCAATCTGGACCCTTAAGCGGACTGTCTTCTTCTTCGACCTCAGGCAAAGCTAAGCGGGTCAGTGCATAATAATCTTTATCAGAAATAGCTGCAAAGCCTCCGGATAGATGAGGTGAAACGGCATCATAAGCGTAGGTGTTTTTCTCGTGCATTGTTAAGAGAAAAGCGCTGAGCAGTTTTTTGAGTTCAGTTGGCGCATCACTTCGAATGGTGTGTGGGCCATGAGGAACCAAATCAGACTGCCATATCACGCGGACCTCGGTACTTTGAGCCAATTTTGTTTGACTGAATAAATGGCTGAGTGTGCCGCCTGAGTAACCAACTTGAAAATCACCTTGAAGTGTCGACCAACCAATAACGGCGTCCGCTTCTCTTGCTTGAATTTTCTCCCAGCCCGCAACAGGATGATCAACATCGATCACGGTGCCAAGGTCGCCTTTTTTGTCAAAGCCTGCTGCTTTTAACCGTTGTAAAGGCAGCATCCGTGTGATGGTTGCTGGCGCTTTTGGTACAGCAAGACGTCGGCCCTTTAAATCATTCAATCCCCGCACGTCGCCATCATAGGGTGCGATAATTACAGCGTGGACACCGCGCGCGCCCTGCCAGTCTGTTGGCGCCGCAATGGGCTCTAAGCATTTGCACCGCACTTGCGTGGATACGTAAGACGAGGCTGAGTGAACCGCATATTGGATGCGGCGATTAATCTGCATGGTGATAAGTTGTTCCAGCGTTTTAGCTGGACGAAACAGAACGCGAAGCCCTGTTGCTCGCTCAAGAGCACGTCTAAATGCTTCCATTTTGCGTCGCTGGCGGTCTTGATCTCCTTGAATGAGATAACCAACGGCCAAAACGCCGAATGAATCACGCCAATTGCTTATAACTTCAATGCTTGATGTGGTTTCACTGTCAATGACAGCCTGATTGCTCACACCATCACTGGTTATCACTTCAATCGCATCTGGATTCGCGTCTCTGGGCACTTCATTTATGGTCTGAGCCAAGCTCGATCCGCTTGTGACCAAACAAGTTGCAACAAGAAGGGAAAGCAGGCGACATCGTATCATGCGAGCAAAAATTCTTTCAAATTAGGCAGTTAATACAGCTACTGACTGACTAGATTGTCTGATTGTAATCGCCAACGCCATCATTTTCTCGCAAAACACCGTCTACAATGTGGAACATTTCGCGCATCCGTTCTTCTGAAACAGGGCTTTCGACGACGACGACTAATTCTGGTTTGTTCGAAGAAGCGCGCAAAAGGCCCCACGTTCCGTCTTCGGCAACCACGCGCACGCCATTAACTGTGATCAAGTCAATGATGTTTTGCCCGTTGATTTTTTCGCCATTGGCTTTCATGGCTTCAAAGCGTGCAACCACCTTGTCAACGACACCGTATTTCGTCTCATCAGCGCACTTAGGTGACATGGTTGGCGAGCCCCATGTTTTTGGCAAAGCTCGGCGCATATCAGCCATGGATTTATCAGGATTACGGTCCAGCATATCCAAAATAGCAATGGCGGAAACCAAACCATCATCATAGCCGCGACCAATTGGTGCGTTGAAGAAGTAGTGACCTGATTTTTCAAAACCCGCTAAGGCCTGCAATTCGTTCACACGGCGTTTAATGTAAGAGTGTCCCGTTTTCCAATAGTCAGCCGTGACATTGTTTTCGATAAGGACCGGATCTGTTTTAAAGAGGCCAGTTGATTTTACATCGACCACAAAGGTCGCATTTTCGTGGATGGCAGAAAGGTCGCGGGCCAGCATAACGCCAACTTTGTCTGCAAAAATTTCTTCGCCTTCATTGTCAACAACGCCGCAGCGGTCGCCATCACCATCAAAACCGAGACCTACTTCCGCACCATTTTCAAGCACGGCATCGCGGATGGCATGAAGCATTTGCATGTCTTCAGGGTTTGGGTTGTAGCGCGGGAAGGTGTGATCGAGCTCTGCATCCAACGGGATCACCTCAGCGCCCAGATCAGCCAAGATTTGTGGGGCAAAAGCGCCTGCCGTGCCATTGCCACAGGCGGCAACGATCTTGATTGGGCGAGATAGTTTGGCCCGGCTTGTTAGGTCTTTTGCATAGCGTTCTTGGAAATTTTGAACAATCTCAAGTGAGCCGCCACCCTTGAGGTTTAATTTGTTTTGTAACACCACATCACGCAAGCGGCTCATTTCATCTGGACCAAAGGTGAGGGGACGATTGACGCCCATTTTCACGCCTGTCCAGCCATTTTCATTGTGAGATGCCGTCACCATTGCAACAGCGGCTACATCAAGTTCGAACTGTGCAAAATAAGCCATTGGCGAGAGCGCAAGACCGATGTCATAGACTTTGATGCCAGCTGCCATCAGGCCACTTGTTAGGGCAATTTTGATGGAGGCTGAGTAGCCGCGAAAATCATGGCCGGTCACGATTTCAGGTTTTACACCCATCTCATGCATAACCGTACCAATGCCAGCACCGAGAGCTTGGATCCCCATAATGTTGATTTCATCACCAAACAACCAACGCGCGTCATATTCGCGAAAACCTGTGGGCTTTACCAATGGGGTTGTTTCATACTCGAATGTGTTGGGGCGGAGTTGAGGTACGGGAGTTGGAAACATTGGGTTCACCTTTGAATCAGAATCAATTTTTAACAGTTTTACTCTGTTAAAATGACAAAAACCCTAACAAATGCGTTCGAAATATGGAGCGCCCTTATGGGAGCATGATTAGCTTACCGCGCTCCACACGAAATTCGCTCAGTTTGCTTAAAAACGAATTTCCAAGCAGGCTATGACCAGAAAGAGCGCCCTTTGGCATGACAAAGGCTCTAATATTGCTAAGCCGGATGGTTTC
>JBDVXS010000077.1:0-34985 GCA_039964305.1 Hyphomicrobiales bacterium | reverse complement strand
CTTGCTAGCTATCTGGTTGAATTCGTATGTTCGCGTTCAAATTGTTTGCAAACGCGTGTGGGTGAGTGATGATGTAGAAAAAATCGTAAGAACCTGCAACATCATTGGCGGTTAAATACTGAAAGTGCATGCGCAATGGATTAAATTTGAACTTGCGGAGTTTTTTATGTGAAAATATCTCGCCAAATGCAGCAGATCGCACCTGATAATGCGCTGGAAGTGGCGTGCTGAGGTCAAAACCGTAATTTTGGCTCATGCTTATTTGAGGAATGCTGAACGGGTCATGCGGGGCAAAATATTCAATCCATCTTGTGTCACTGTCTTCAAGCATTTCAACGCATAGGTCGCGGAAATAATGGCTTTTCTTATGGATTATCGAATAGGCAAGCAGTGAGCTCAAGGTAATTTGTGTGACCTCATAAGCCGCATAATTTTTACCAGAACGGCGTGCTTCCAATACCGCTTTGTGGACGGGTAGAGAATGAAAACAACCGCAAGAATGACTGACAATATAGACTTCGTCGGGTTTTTCTTGCTCGATGAGGTCAATCATTTCGATTGAGAAACGATCAGCCTGCGTTTTTATTTCTTGTGTGTCGTTTTCAGCAGCCTTGCAAAAATAGGTGATGCAATCTGCAAGGTGGGGTTCGTATAGCGTTTTGAAATAACTGTTTATGCGCCGTAGCGCTAAAATGCCCAGAGCGCCAATTACGCCGCCAATGGCAGCCCCCACGAAGGGAGACGGTTCAAAACTGCGGATGATGACCATTATTGCTAGGATGAAAAAGCTAAGGATCAGCATTCTTGCAAGGAGCCCAATTAAGGGGACCGAAAAGAGAATAGTTGCGCGGATTTGATGTTTGAAAATAGGTTGGAACCAACCAAAAATCCATGATTTGGAATAGGCATAAAGATAGCGTCGGGTTCGGTGAAAATAAGACTGTTCCGCGTCACGCTGAGCTTCCATCTGCCAATCAGAAATATAACAATTTGTGGTGGTATTGCCTTCAGGCCATTCAGCATCAATTGTAAAATGGCTGAAGTGGGATTGTGGGCGTGTGTTTTTATTAAAGGGGCCAACCGTCATGGGCACACCAAACCGCTTGGCATAATAGCGGTGTTGTTTGCTCATTATACTGTGATAGCGCGCGGTGCCCGCCCGATCGTAACCGCTCATGAAGAACACGATACGTTTAGGCGTTTGGTTGGCTGCAATTTGTTTGTTGGGGTCGGTCAAAAAATGCTCAAAATATAAATAAGTAAATTCCTCAAACCTTAGGGCCATTTTACCTCTGGTGGAAGGCTGGAAAGGATGGAAGAAACATTACCACCTGTTTTTAGGCCGAATATGGTGCCGCGATCGTAGAGCAGATTGTATTCCACGTAACGCCCACGACGAATCAATTGCTCTTCTCTGTCTTTATCGCACCAAGGTGTTTCCATATTCTTACGCACGAGCTTTGGGTAAATATCAAGGAAACCCAAGCCAACATCTTTGGTGAGCGCTAGATCGGCATCCCAACTGCCAGAATTGTGTCGGTCATAAAAAATGCCGCCAACGCCGCGCGGTTCATCGCGGTGAGGGAGATAGAAATATTCATCGCACCATTTCTTGATTTTCTCGTATGAAATGATGTCAGAATGCGGCGCAACGGCGTTTTCCATGGCAGCGTGAAACGCCACCGTATCGTCGTGTTCTTGATTGCGACGACTATCGAGAACGGGTGTTAAATCAGCGCCGCCACCAAACCATTGTTTTGTCGTTACCACCATGCGGGTGTTCATGTGAACGGCTGGAATGTTTGGGTTCCATAAATGAGCAATCAGAGAAATGCCTGAAGCCCAAAAGCGCGGGTCTTCTTCTGCGCCTGGAATTTGCTTGCGAAATTCTGGTGAGAATTCGCCATGAACAGAGGAACAATGAACGCCAACTTTCTCAAACAGGCGGCCATGCATCATAGACATAACCCCGCCGCCGCCTTTTGACCCTGTGTGGTCTGTACGCTCCCACGGCGTGCGTTTGAAGGTTGCAGGCTCTACGCCTTCTTTGCCGAGCGATACTTCGCGCTCTAATGTTTCAAACTCCGCGCAAATTTGGTCGCGTAAATGTTGAAACCAGCTCTCGGCTTCTTTCTTCTTGTCTTCAATGTCTGCGGGTAGGGGCTGGGGTGTTGTCGTGTCAGACATAGGTGGTTTCCTGAAAATACATCGTGGTTCTTTTTATCAGACCTGCCACGCTTCACCATAGGAAAAACACGACGGGCTGCTTCTTATCTGGTTATCCGATTTGACGAAGCGCTTCGCCGGCAACCATGGCGACGGAACAGGCAAGATTAAGCGAGCGCATGTTTTCAACCATGGGGATGGTCAGCTGTTCGTCTACGAGATCATGCACGCTTTCTGGTACGCCCGAACTCTCACGGCCAAACAACAAAATGTCGTTTTCATCAAAGGTAATATCCGCGTAGCTCTTATCGGTTTTTGTGGTGAGCAGGATCAAACGTTTCTGCTCCTTCTCCCGCCACGCACAAAATGCCTCAAAAGAAACATGCCGCTGCATGGCTGCGATTTCGAGATAATCCATGCCCGCGCGTTTGAGGCCTGTATCTGAAAGAATGAAGCCTGTTGGCTCTATGATATGCACGGTTAATCCGAGGCAGGCACCCATGCGCAAGATGGTTCCGGTGTTCTGCGGAATGTCAGGCTGATAAAGCGCGATGCTGAGGGGGCTTGTTGAGCGGGTTTTCAAAACGGGCATTCACTTTCAAATTTGATACGTTCGCCGCCGATAGGATGGTGAAATTCCAACATTTCAGCATGTAGGCTCAGGCGGGGGGAGGCGTTTAGGGCTTCCGCATGGGCGTAGAGATTGTCGCCTAAAATCGGATGACCTAACGATAGCATGTGAACGCGTAATTGGTGAGAACGTCCAGTCTTCGGGAAAAGTTGAACGCGGGTTTTATTTTCATCACGGGCGAGTACCTTCCAGCTTGTTTGTGCGGATTTTCCTTGCTCAAAGTCCACCATCTGCTTCGGGCGGTTTGGCCAATCGCAAATGAGCGGCAGATCAACCTCGCCTGTCTCATTATCCAGTTGCCCCCAAACATCCGCCACATAACGTTTGTCGACATAACGCCGTTCAAATTGCAGGCCGAGGTGGCGATGAGCTTCTGGATTAAGCGCCAGTACAATCAGGCCAGAGGTATCCATATCTAAGCGATGCACAATACGTGCATTGGGATAATCAGCTTGTACACGGCTTTCTAAGCAATCTTTATGATGGTCTGCTTTGCCCGGCACGGTGAGCAGGCCCGACGGCTTGTCCAAAACCAACAATTGATCATCCGTATGCACATAGCTAAGCGGCCCCTCAGGCGGTCGATAGACCAGGGGCGGCGGCGTGGCCGTGTTGGTTGTGACGTTTTCGTTCATTGTTGAATATTCTTGAATTGCTCTCGCGCAGTCATGCCCCTACAAAGGCAGGGATTATGATTGCTGCCTATTTAATGGGTATCAAGCCAACAAGAAAGCTCTTCTTTTGCTTAAACCAAGTCGCCTTATGGAATATTTTGAAGGGTTGAATGATCCTTTTGCCGATGACGGTGTACAAACGCCGCCAACTGGCTATGTGGCGTTTTGTTGGTTCTATGCAAAACCGATGTGGCCACTCTTGCTGTTTATGTCGTGCTTGACCGCTGTGGTGGCTGTGCTTGAGGTGATGATTTTCACCTTTATGGGCGACCTTGTAACCCTGCTTACTAATTCTGATCGGGCAAGCTTCTTTGACCAGCATGGCGACACGTTGTTGTTTATGACCATCGTGTTGCTCGTCATTTTGCCAGCGGTTGATTGGGTGCGGGAACTGATTTTGCACCAAAGCATTATGGGTAATTTCCCCATGGGCGTTCGGTGGCGCGGGCATCGTTATTTGCTGCGTCAAAGCATGTCGTTTTATCAAAATGATTTCGCTGGCCGCATTGCCAACAAACTGATGCAGACATCGCTTGCTGTGCGCGATGTGTTGATGAAGGTTGGTGATGTTTTCGTCTTTGTGGGCGTTTATTTCTTCGGCGCGGTGGCCGTTGCCTTTGCTGCGGACTGGCGGCTTGTCTTGCCGTTTATCGGCTGGTTTGTTGGCTATGCGGTTTTACTGCGCATTTTCATTCCGCAGCTTCGCGATATTGCGCAAGAGCAAGCCGATGCCCGCTCTGTGATGACGGGGCATGTGGTCGATGCTTATTCGAATATTCAAACGGTAAAACTGTTTTCCCATGCCGACCGTGAAGAGCGCTACGCCAAGCGTTCCATGATTGGTTTTATGAATGCCGTCCACGCGCAAATGCGTAAGGTGACATGGCTGAACTTCTCATTGGCTCTCCTCAACAATGGCGCGTTCTTTGCTGTCGCAGCAGTCTCCATTTGGGCGTGGCGGGTGGATGTCGTCTCCATTGGCGATATCGCCGTTGCCATGGGCTTGGTGCTGCGCCTGCAAGGCATGTCGCATTGGATTTTGTGGGAGATGGCTGGTATTTTTGAAAACATCGGCACGGTCAAAGATGGCATCAACACTTTAGCGCTGACCCGCATCGTGCGCGATGAAGAAGACGCATCTAATCTCGTGATTGATAAAGGTGCCATCAGTTTCAGCGATGTGTCTTTTCAATACGGCAAAACCAAAAGCGTTATCCGCGACCTCACTATTGATGTGGCATCGGGCCAAAAGGTTGGGCTTGTTGGTGCGTCAGGTGCAGGTAAGTCGACCCTCGTTAATTTGCTGCTGCGCCTTTATGACGTGGAAGCAGGTATCGTGAAAATTGACGGGCAGGACATTGCCAAGGTCACCCAAGAAAGCCTGCGCTCGCAAATTGGCATGGTGAGCCAAGACACATCCTTGCTTCATCGCACCATTCGCGAAAATATCGCTTATGGCCGTGAGGGGGCGAGTGAAGAAGAAATTATCGCAGCCGCCAAACAAGCAAAAGCGTGGACGTATATTCCAGAGCTTGAAGACGTTAAAGGCGGCACAGGGCTTGATGCACTTGTGGGGGAGCGTGGCGTCAATCTCTCAGGTGGCCAGCGCCAGCGCATAGCCATTGCTCGCGTACTCTTGAAAAACGCGCCAATCCTCGTGTTGGATGAAGCAACCTCAGCGCTTGATAGTGAAGTAGAGGCTGCCATCCAAGAACAGCTTTATGATTTGATGGAAGGCAAAACCGTGATTGCCATTGCTCACCGTCTTTCCACGATTGCGGCGATGGATAGATTGATTGTGCTGGATGAAGGCCGCGTGATTGAAGATGGAACCCACGAGGAGCTCGTCAACGCTGGTGGTCGCTATGCGCAATTATGGGAACGGCAATCTGGCGGGTTCTTGTATGAAGCTGAGAAGGGTGCCGCAGAGTAAGGGCACAAACAAAAACGGCGAAGCTAAGCTCCGCCGTAATATTTATTTCGATAAGAAGTTTAATCTAAAAGCGAACGAAGCGCTGATTAAAGAACTTCTAGCTTGCTAACAGCTGTTTTGCCGCTGCGTGAATCGATTTCTGTTTCAAAAGAAACTTTTTGACCTTCATCAAGGCCGCTAACGCCAGAGCGTTCCAAAGCAGTCGCGTGAACGAAAACGTCCTGCTGACCGTCTTCTGGTTGAATGAAGCCAAAACCTTTTTGGCTGTTATAAAATTTTACTGTTCCTGTAGTCATTGATATTACCTTTCACAATGAATTCTATTCGGGAGGTGTCACAGGGTATGTGACTATGTTGTTATTCGACAAATTTAGAAGAGCTCGGAAAACGTTCGACCATTCATTGATGGGTAAATAATACAAGATTCATTAAGATTCGACGCTTATCGCGTAAACCTTAATTCGACATATAGCAAGGTAAATTAAGCCTAATACACCAAATGATTGCATTTTAGGTGCGATTTTGTGTGTTTGAGGCATTTTTGAGGCAGTATTTACTGGAGAAATGCGCGGTATTGACGGCCAAATGCGTTATTTGAATATTTTGAGATATGAGAGACCAAATAACGAGAATTTTGCGCGGAATCACCGATTTTCTCTATCGAGGTTGTAAAAGTAGGGGCTTCGAACTGCGAATGAGTAGTCGTTTTCTTTCTCCCCTAGGCATGATGGATAAGCAGAACGTCTTTCTTGGGCCGCAGCCCTGTTTTGAAGACAGTACCCGCGACAGGCCCGTTTAGGCCGTTTGTCGCTATGCTAATTATGGGAACGATACCCAATATAATGCCGACTAGCGGTCAAATTGGCTAAATTTTGATAAAGCCAATGACCGATAGGCATGTCAAACGCTGCGTTCAAACAATCAGATTAGATTAAAAACCCTGTTCTAGGCAGCGCGCACGCTGTTCAAAAACTTATGCACTGAGGTTTGCAGGTTTTGCATTTTAAGTTTCGCGTCAGTTGCGGTTTCTTTTACCTCGACGACGGACTGCGTGGTTTGTTCAATGGCGGTGGAGACTTCGCTCATATTGTTGTTTGAGACTGATGTCTTCTCCGATGCGGATATGATGTTTTGCGAGATTTCGTTCGTCGCTTTACTTTGTTGGTCCATTGCTGCCGCGATCGAGGCGGTTAGGCTATCGATTTCGTTCATTGCACCATCAATTTCCGACATACCGTCAACAGCGTCGGCTGTGAGGCCTTGGATTTGTGTAATATGAGAAGAAATTTCTTCCGTGGCCTTTGCTGTTTGGTTGGCGAGCGATTTCACCTCTGTTGCAACAACCGAGAAACCACGGCCCGCTTCGCCAGCTCTGGCGGCTTCAATGGTCGCATTTAGGGCCAGCAGGTTTGTTTGTTCTGCAATGCCGTGAATGAGGGTAAGCACTTCGCCAATACGGGTCGCGCCGACTGCGAGTGTATCAATTTTATGATTTGTCTTTTTGGTCGTGCTCGCCGCATCGCCAACTTTCTTGGATGTTGCTGAAATTTGTTGGCCAATTTCTGTAATGTTTGCGCTTAACTCTTCTGCGGCTGTCGCTACAGCTTGCACATCACTTGTTGCTTGTTGAGAAGCAAGTGCGGCATCATCCACTCTGCCACTTGTGTCATTGGCAAGGCCGGATAAGGCATCTGTCGTTGCCTCGGTCTCGCTCATGCGATCTTCCACGGTTTGCAAGAAGTTGGTGGCTTGGTTTTCAAAAACCGTAATTGCTTCGCTAACAGTTTTTTGACGCGCAATTTGCTGTGATTGTTCCTTGCGAGATTGAGCTTCCAGCTCCTCTTGTTTGACCACGCCATCTCTGAAACCTGCTATTGCCTTTGCAACAGCACCAACTTCATCTTTACGAGATTGCTGGTTAAATTGGACATTGGTGTCGCCAGCAGCAAGTTTTTGAGCGTTTGAAACCAGCAGCAGCAAAGGCTGCGAGATGCTTCTAGCAAAGAGCATTGACCCTAGCACACCGACAATGCCGAGTATGAGAATAGCGAGCAAGTAGAATTTGATCGAAGTCGACAGCTCTTGGCCAGCCACTTCAATTTGGGAATTTGCATCGCGCGATACCATTGTATTTATGGTTTCGATTTTTTTCGCCATTACTTGGCGATAACGGTCAATTTTCTCATTCGTTGGGATGTGATTAGACTGGGTTAAGCCAAGGGCAATTGAGCTGTCTTTCAACCAGTTTTCATATTGCAATTTTAGAGATTGGGTTTCGTTTCTTACTTCGTTTGATAGGGCAACATTTTGCAATTTTGCAATGTTTCCTGCCAAGGATGCTGTGATTTCATTGAATTCCTTTTTGATTTCCTCTTGAGGGATCAAAATGGTCATCGCTTTAACGCGATCAATGAGTTTGCGGGAGTTATCAAAATCCTCAGAAATCTCCGTTGTCAAAGCAATGCTTTTTAGCGACCGGTCCACTTTGTGTGAAACAGCTTCATGATCGGAGAGTGCGAGCCATCCAATGAAGCCAGCCGCGATGAGTCCAATCAAAATTGAACCAATGATCGGTAGAATGATTTTAGTGCGAATCGTCATTAAATGATCTCTTAATTAGGAAGAATTGGAACAGGTGTTTCCTGCTTGTCTGCGGTAAGAGTTTTCAAAAACTCAATGACGTCGTCTTGTTCCTTCAAGGAAAGGTTCAATGATGTCATTTGTTTGGACTTTGAGGCACGATCAATGCCACCGCTAATGTAATGTGCCATCACATCTTTCAATGTCTCCAATTTGCCGTTGTGCATAAAGGGTGCTCTGTAGGATGTGTTGCGCAAACCTGGTGTCTTAAAGGCATACTTCGCCAAGGTGTTATCTGGCTCAAATTCGCTGCGACCAATGTCGTCTGTATCAAGCCCGATATCATGGAATTTGTTGTCGGTGAAATTCCATCCTGTGTGACAATCAGCGCATTTTGCTTTGCCATTGAACAGTTGAAATCCGCGCTTTGCGGCTTTGCTAATGGCGGCATCATCGCCATCGACCCAACGATCAAAGGGAGACCAACCAGAAACAACCGTTCGCTGATATGTCGCAAGCGCGGTTACGATGGTGTCTTTTTTCACGCCTTGGTTGGGGAATAGTTTGTTGAACCAGCCATTATACTCTGAGATGTTTTGCAGGGTATTTACGATCTCATCAAAGTTCGCATTCATTTCAACTTCCGCAGTAATTGGACCTGCGGCTTGTTCTTCAAGTGTCTCAGCACGGCCATCCCAAAAATAGGGTTTTACCCAAGCCATATTCAAAATTGTCGGAGCCTGTCTCTTTAGCGGGACATTTGCTGCACCAACGGCTGTTGCAACGGGCACTTCGTAACCGAATGAAGGATTGTGACAACTCGAACAATTTATATTCTTCGCGCCAGAAATCCTTGGATCGAAGAAAAGCATCTTACCCAATGTTGCCAATTGGGGGGAGTAAGGGGTGGTGCCTTCAAATGGTATTGTAAGGGGACGTTTGTACTTTTCTTTAAGGGTTTCTAGCTCATTCGAGTGTGCACTAAGGCCACTAAGCACAGCTAAAACGCCAGCAAGCACTGTCGCTTTTCTTTTTGGTAAAAACATAAACTTCGCCACGTTTGAATTTTTCGTAGCACTTGTAATTCCAGATAAAAATGATGAAAAAATTAACAAGCACAGCAGTATCGAGGGTCATAAAAGTCTGTGTTTATGCACTGAAATAGTCTAGTTGTTTTTACTTATTAACAGTATTAGTTTGAAAAACTTACGCTACGGCATTCTGTGGGCATATTTATATTTAAAATTTAAATTATTAATTATTTAAATTTTAAATATAAATATGCCGAATAAAGCATGCACTTTTTTGTGAGCTTAGGAAAAAGGTCTCGTTTTGTTGCCTAAGTTTGTTTTTGTCCTCTTCTTCCCTGATTAGGCACTTAGGAGCTTTTTCCTTGTTTTGCTGGTTTCTTGGTTGAAGATGTCGGTATTTGCGAATCACCGATTATGCGAATTTCGCGCTGTGGGAATGGAATTTTGATATCGTTGTCGCGCAGGGTGCGCCAAATGATGAACAACACGTCAGATGAAAACTTGTTTTTGCCGTCGTCAATGCCATCTGCCCAAAATTCAACACCAAGACGAATGCCACTATCATCGAAAGAGCGAAGTTCAACATCGACTGGTTCTGGGTCATCCAAAACTTGCGGATGTTGCGAGACAGCCTCAACGATCAAGTCTGGCAATGGCTCAAGGTCTGTATCGTAAGCAACGGAAAACTCGACTTCATAGCGCTGACGGGGATCATCACGGGTCCAGTTGACGAAGGTTGTGGTGATGAACTTCTCGTTCGGCAACATGATCTCTTTGCCGTCATAGGTCTCCAAGGTTGTGGAGCGCATGTTTATTTCTTTTAAGATGCCAGATTTTCCGTCTTCCATCTCGATGAAGTCACCGGGCGAGAGGGAGCGTTCAAATAGGATGATCATGCCTGAGATAAAGTTTGCGGCAATTTGTTGGAGGCCGAAACCAAGACCCACACCAACAGCACCACCCAAAACGGCAAGCGCTGTGAGGTCGACGCCTAAGAGCTGCAAGAACACGATGCCGATAATGATGAACAATGCGATCTCAAACAATTTGCCCACCAGCGATTTCATACTGAGGTCGAGACTGTCTTGTTTTTGAATAACGCCTTGACCAGCTTTGTTTGATTGGCGACCTAGCCAGAACAAGATGCCACCAAAGATTGCAGCCTTGATCATAAACAGGGCGGAAATTCTGATGTTGCCAAGTTCCAGTGCAACGGTATCAAGCCATGTTGTAAAGGCATCAAATTGGCCAAACACCATAAGAAGGGCTGATGGCAGAACAACCAACTGGATAAGGCGTTGAAGGCCACCAGCTGGAATAAAGAGTTTAATTGCGGCGTTAAGGGCAAGAACGACCGCCAAACTTTGCGCTAACCGTGCCAGCCAAGATGTGCCAACGCTGGCATCTAAAACGCTGACAGCAACGGCAAGGGCCGCGATCAGTAACAAAGGCTTCAGGAGCTCTCGCACCTTGTAGACCCATTTTAAGATGAAAAATAACCGTCCGTCTTTGTCAGGTTCATTGGTGAGAAACGGCACGCGCTTCCTGATTGTGGCAGAAAGAATTTTTGCAATGAACCACGCGCCGATGATTGCACCAATTTGGGCGTAAAATGCTGGTGATTGTAGCCAGACGAGGACAGTGGCCCAAATTTCGAGAGCTTGGATTTTGTACGGTTCGATAAATTCCATAAGAGTTTGTTTCTCTTTCTCATTGAATTTTAAAGTCAGTTTCAACAGCCGCTGGCAGTTTTGTAAGAACCTTTTATAGTCACAGCATGTTAGAGCGAATTTTTCATTTTTTTGAAGCCTGGGTTGATCCCTTTAAAGCAGGCGAAGGGGCACCTCCTGCAGGGTTCTTTGCTTACATTTGGTATTTCATTCGGCAAGCACCTATCGTTTTTGTTCTTGCGCTCATTATGGGCGGAGTGATGGGGTATATTGAGATTACCCTTTTCCAATATGTTGGCGAAATTGTGGATTTGCTGTCAAAGGCTCATCTTGAGAGTATTTTTGACGATTATGCTTCGACTTTTTTGTGGATGGCATTTTTTGTTGCCGTGATCCGTGTCGGCTTCATGGTTTTTGGCACTGTTTTGGATGAGCAAGTCATCGTGCCCGGTTTCTTTAATATGGTGCGTTGGCAGAACCACTCACATGTTATGGGCCAGACGCTTTCTTTCTTTAACAATGATTTTGCAGGGCGCATCGCAACACAGGTGACACAAAGCGGGCAATCGTTGGGCGATTTTCTGATCAGCCTGTTGCAGGTGATTTGGTTGTTCCTGATTTATGTTACGGGTTCGCTCGTTTTGTTTGGTGAGCTGAACTTGCTGTTGGTTGGCGTGCTCTTGATTTGGTGCTTTATCTACATCGGTATCTTGGTGTTTTTTGTGCCGCGTATTAGACGTTCAGCAAAACGATTTTCTGAGCTGCAAGCACGAGTGAATGGGCGCTTGGTCGATATTTACTCCAACATGTCGCTGGTTAAAATCGACGGCGTTGCCTCGCGTGAAGATGAAGGCGTGCGCCATGCGATTGGGCTGTTTACAGACGCCATTAGATTGTACACCCGCAACATTACCGCCATGCGGTTTTCTCTGCACATCATCAATGCAGCGATGGTGATTGGCATTGCATATTGTTCGTTGAGGCTTTGGCAACAGCAGCAAATGAGTGTTGGTGACGTTGCCTTCGCGCTTGGCTTGATGATGCGGCTTACCATTTTGGCAACCCGAATGCTGGGTCAGTTCAATGGTTTGTTTCGTGCGGTTGGGACGATCCAAAATTCAATGGAGACAATCACCAAGCCAATTACATTGGTTGATAAGCCAGATGCTTCAACCTTGTCGTCTGCGGTTGGTGATGTTTCATTCGATAATGTGCATTTCAGATACGACGATAATGACCGCCCCGAAGTGGTGGATGGCGTTTCATTCACTATTGAGGCTGGTGAGCGGATTGGCATTGTTGGGCCTTCGGGTGCTGGTAAGACCACTTTGTTTAATTTGCTGCTTCGCTTCTACGATCTAGCGCAGGGCGAGATTACAATTGATGGGAATGATATTTCAGGCGTGACGCAGAGCTCGCTTAGGGCGCAAATTGGTGTGGTGGGGCAGGAGACAGCGCTGCTCAATCGTTCGATTTTTGACAACATTGCCTATGCCCGCCCGCAGGCGACGCTTGATGAGGTTGTTAAGGCGGCGCGCCAAGCAGAGGCGGACTGGTTTATTCAAGGTCTTGAAGATGGGCAAGGGCGCAAAGGCTATGATGCGCATGTGGGTGAACGCGGTGTGAAGCTCTCAGGTGGTCAACGACAGCGTATTGCGATGGCGCGGGTAATTTTGAAGAACGCGCCGATATTATTGCTTGATGAGGCAACTTCGGCACTGGATTCAGAAACGGAGGCGGCCATTCGTGAGAACTTAAAAGAGATCATGGACGGTAAGACTGTTTTGGCTATTGCGCACCGACTTTCCACCATTGCTGCGATGGATCGTTTGCTCGTGATGGATGAGGGGCGAATCATTGAAATGGGCACGCATAAAGAGCTGATCGCCGCCGATGGGCTCTATGCGCGATTATGGTCAAGACAGAACGGAGCCTTCATTGATGTTGATAATCATACAAATTCGTCTTTAGTCGACCATTAAACTGTGAATTAAAGCAGACAACTCACCTCTTCGAGCGTTTATCGTACACAATTTCCCCTCCAATCCTTATCGGTACTGGACAAACCTGCAAAACCGCGATTAAAAGGTCGCGATTTAGCGCGCTCCGAGGATTTTGACGTCGTAGTCAATTTGTCGCGCAAAAAACAACTAAATGGTTACACTTTTTGCCCTAGGTAATAGGGTGTAGGGTACAACAACGAGGATTAGACCTTGTCTGAAGAAGTTTATGAAGATCCAACCCGCCGCGATTTCCTTTATGTCGCAACTGGCGCATTTGGCGTTGTTGGCGCTGCAAGCGTCGCATGGCCGTTTATCGACCAGATGAACCCAGACGCTTCGGCGCTTGCGTTGTCGACAACTGAAGTTGACATTTCATCCCTTGAGCCTGGCATGTCCATGCGTATCATGTGGCGCGGTAAACCTGTTTTCATCCGTAACCGTACGGAAGAAGAAGTGGCTGCGGCGAAAGATGTCGCTTTGGCTGACTTGCCTGACCAAGACGCACGAAATGGCAAAGCAGAAGAAGCAACCGATCTTGCCCGCTCTGCTGGTGAAGGCCGTGAAAGCCTGATCGTTATGGTTGGCGTTTGTACGCACCTTGGTTGTATCCCGCTCGGCGTTGAAAACAACGGTGGTGAGTTTGGTGGCTGGTTCTGCCCATGTCACGGTTCTCACTACGACACTGCTGGACGAATTCGCAAAGGCCCTGCACCGGAAAATCTTCCAGTGCCGCCATTCGAATTCCTGTCTGACAACGTCATTAAAATCGGTTAAGGGGAAAATTTATGTCAGGAATGGAACATCACGGACATTATGAGCCTGCAACCGGTGTAGAGAAGTGGATCGACAAACGTCTTCCGCTTCCACGCCTAATGTATGACAGCTTTGTCTCATATCCCGTCCCACGCAACTTGAACTATATGTACACCTTTGGTGGCATCTTGATGATCATGTTGGTGATTCAAATCATCACCGGTATCGTGCTTGCAATGCACTACACCGCGAATACAGCAATTTCTTTCGGTGCGGTTGAGCACATCATGCGTGATGTAAACTACGGCTGGTTGATCCGCTACATGCACATGAATGGTGCGTCGATGTTCTTCATCGCCGTTTATCTGCACATTTTCCGTGGTCTTTACTACGGTTCATACAAAGAGCCGCGCGAGCTTCTATGGATCCTCGGTGTTGTTATCTTCCTTTTGATGATGGCAACAGCGTTTATGGGTTACGTTCTTCCTTGGGGACAAATGTCTTTCTGGGGTGCGACGGTGATTACCAACCTGTTCTCGGCCTTACCTCTTGTGGGTGAGCCTATCGTGACATGGTTGTGGGGTGGCTTCTCCGTTGATAACGCAACGCTGAACCGTTTCTTCTCACTGCATTATCTCTTGCCATTCATGATCCTCGGCGTGGTTATTCTCCACGTTTGGGCGCTTCACGTAACAGGTCAAACAAACCCGACTGGTATTGAAGTGAAGAAAAAGCAAGACACCTTGCCATTCACTCCATACGCCACCGTTAAAGACGCCTTCGCTTTGATGTGCTTCTTCGTGGTCTTCGGTTGGTTCTTGTTCTACATGCCAAACTTCCTTGGTCACCCAGACAACTACATTCCGGCTGACCCATTGGTGACACCTGCACACATCGTTCCTGAGTGGTACTTCCTACCGTTCTACGCGATCTTGCGTGCCATTACTTTTGATATCGGCCCGATCGATTCAAAACTTGGTGGTGTTATTGCGATGTTTGGTTCGATTGCAGTGCTCTTCGTTCTGCCTTGGCTTGATACATCGAAAGTGCGTTCAGCAAAGTACCGTCCGATTTACAAATGGTTCTTCTGGATATTCGTTGCAGATGCTGTGCTACTTGGCTGGCTTGGTTCAAAGCCTGCGGAGCAGCCGTACATCATCATCGCGCAAATGGCGACACTCTACTACTTCGCTCACTTCCTCGTCGTTCTGCCACTTCTAGGTCTTTATGAGACACCAGATGAGCAGCCTGCTTCAATCTCTGAAGCTGTGCTTGGCAAAGATGGCGATGCGGCTTTAGCCGAGAGCAAAGGTTAGGGGCGCGTTATGACACTTACAAATTCAAAGTCAGGACGTTTTAAAATGACTTTTAAATTCCTTAGTATTCCGCTTATTGCAGCTGCCCTTGTTGGTGTTGCAGCAACGGGTGCACATGCCGCAGGCAAATCAAAACAACCAGCCTATCAAGACTGGACGTTTGCTGGCCCATTTGGTCACTATGACCGTGGTGCTTTGCAGCGTGGTTTCAAAATCTATCAGGAAGTTTGTTCTGCCTGCCACTCAATCGGCTTGGTGAACTTTCGTAACTTGATGGAACCGGGCGGCCCTGAGTTTTCAGAAGCTGAAGTAAAACAGCTTGCTACTGACTGGAGCACATCTGTTATTGATGCGCTTCCAGATGAAGATGGCGAGCCAGTTGAACGTCAACCACGTCTGTCTGATAAAATCCCAGGTCCTTGGGCAAACAAGCAACAAGCACAAGCTTCAAATGGCGGTGCATACCCACCAGACTTCTCGCTGATTGCGAAGGCTCGTGCGGTAGAACGCGGTTTCCCGAACTTCGTGTTTGACATCTTCACGCAGTACCAAGAGCAGGGGCCTGATTATCTTCATGGGCTTTTGACAGGCTACACATCTGATGAACCAAATGATGCGGGTACATATGACAATCCGTATTACATTGGTGGTCCTGCGCTCGCTATGGCGCCGCCCCTATCAGACGGTCTTGTGACTTATGATGACGGCACGCCTGAAACGCTTGATCAATACGCAAAAGACGTCGCGCATTTCTTGATGTGGGCAGCTGAGCCTAAGCTTGAACAGCGTAAGTCTCTCGGCTTTAAAGCAATGATCTTTATGATCCTCTTTGCTGGCCTTTTATACGGCACAAAACGCCGTGTATTTGCGAGCGTGAAGCACTAATCAGCTTTGCATAAACAGTTTTAAAGGCGCTCCTTTGGGCGCCTTTTTTGTTTGTCGAAAGCCTAAAAGGCCCGATCTCTACCATTCATTAAGCATACCGCTTTGCGTGGAATTAACGCCCATCTGTTATGCTTTTGGGTAGTTTGGATTGGTGGGATGGTGATGAAGTCAACAAGACCGATAGATTTTGAACCGCGTAAGCATTTTCTGGCGCTTGATTCATGGCGCGGTATTTGCGCTTGTTTGGTGGTGTTTTTGCACGTTAATGCGTTCAGTCACGCCTACTTCACCCCGATTACGCGCAACGCCGGATTGTTTGTTGATTTCTTCTTCGTGCTTTCAGGCTTCGTGATCGCGGCTAATTACCATCAGCGCTTCCAGCAAGGTCATTCGCTCGGCAAGTTCATGTTCTTGAGGATAGGGCGGCTTTATCCGATTCATCTTGTGATGTTGGTGGCCTATATCGCGTTTGAGTTTGCTTTTGCGGACATGATCAGCGCGGTCAACGCCAATGCACGCCAGCCTTTCACAGGCGCAATGTCGCTTGAGGCGATTTGGGTGAACCTCTTCATGCTGCAAGGGGTGGGCGTTCTTGATTATGCCTCTTGGAACTTCCCAAGCTGGAGTGTTTCAACTGAGCTTCTTGCCTACTTCTTATTCGCGCTCGGTGCGATCTATTTGCGTAAATCGCTATGGGCAATTTTGGCACTGCTGGTGCTCATTCCACCGTTTTGGATTTACGGCATGGCGGACGGTTTGCTTGATAACCGCTTTATGGGCCTTGCCCGCTGTTTGGCAGGCTTTAGTGCGGGCGTGTTGTGTCTTCATGCTTACCGTATTGCGGAGCATCGTTTGCAGCGCTGGAGCGTTGTTTTTGCAACGTTGATGGAAGCCTGTGCTGTGTCTTGGGTGCTTGTCTATCTCAACAATGCAGATGGCGCTTTGACCTATGCTTTGCCGATCCCGTTTTTCTTTATCGCTGTTTTGGTTTTTGCAAATCAGCGCGGTTTGATCAGCCGTATGTTGATGGTGCGCCCTTTGGTTCTCATTGGCACGCTGTCCTTCTCAATCTACATGATCCATGCTTTCGTGACGGCTCGATTGCTCAATGCAATGCAACTGGCCGCGGGTAAGTTGAACCTTGATATTTTCACCTTCTATGTGAAAGACGACGGCACACAAATTCGCATGGTGGGTAAAGAGCTTTGGCACGGTGATTTGGTTTATGCGGCCATGTTGGTTGCCGTCATTGGGGCGAGCTTCTTCACGTACCAATTTGTCGAAAAACCATCACGTGATTGGTTCCGCAAAATCGCAGATCGCATTTGGCACAATGGTTTGACACCAACTCAACTTGCCGATGACTATGCCAAAAAAGAACCCGCAACCAAAATGGCTGCGGGCTAGACACCCAATCGATTGGGGGGTGATGGGCATCAAGTTGGGCGCTTCAGCACCTTTCGTCTTGTTATTTTGGCGCGATACGGTGGGTAGGGTCTGAATTTTGCGCCATGGGTCAAAGGATGACTTGCAGTTTTGTCTGTGACGTGGTGATAAGAAGCCGAAAAAATGGCAATGCTGGCTTTAGGTTCAATCTCTATGACAACTGCGAAAAATTTTGATTTGAAAAACTTAATTCGGACAATTCCGGATTATCCGAAACCTGGCATTCAATTTCGCGATGTGACGACATTGATCGCAGATCCGCAGGGGCTTCGTGCTGCTGTTGATATGTTGCTAAAGCCCTATGTTACAGCGCAAGTCGATTTTGTTGCGGGTATAGAAGCGCGCGGCTTTATTTTAGGCGGGGCCGTTGCCTGTGACCTTCAACGCGGCTTTATCCCTATTCGTAAAAAAGGCAAATTGCCCGGTGATACGATCGGCCAAGATTATCAGCTTGAATATGGGATGGACCGTATTGAGATCCATAGCGATGCTATTAAAAAAGGCGATCGTGTTCTCATTATTGATGATTTGATCGCAACAGGTGGCACAGCAGAAGCGGCAATAGAACTTGTGCGCCGTGCTGGTGGTGAGGTTGTCGGTGCCGCGTTTATCGTTGATCTGCCAGATATTGGTGGTCGCGCCAAGCTTGAAGCCATGGGCGTGGATGTGCATGTGCTCGTGGAATTTGAAGGCGATTAAGCCTGTAGGTCTCGAAGACCGTTTTGTAGATCGCCGAGAATATCAAGACGCAGACCAATTGATGCGTCACTTGATTGCAAAAGACGGTTTGTTTCTACCGCAAACTGAAGAACCTGCGCGAGCGCTCTGGTCTCTGTCAAATCGTCAGCGCCGATACCTTCTAGCCCTTCTTCAAGGTCAATATCGCTTGGCTGGTTTAATTCTTGAGCCGCAAGATCGAGCAGGTAGGCAACGGCTGTATCGCTGTTTTCGCCTTGAAACTGTTCTGAGACGAAGGAAAGAACGTTTGGCGTTGCAGCCTCTTCGCCTTCTCCAACGGGCGCACTTTCTGCAAGGGCCGTTTCTAGCGCGTTGATTTCATTGCGGGCAGATTGCTGCGCTTCAGTAAGGTCGGCATTATCCACGCTTTCAGACAAGTTTAAACGCTCCAAAAAGGAGGGCGTTGCCGCTTGAAAGGGCGAGAATGATGAGCCGATTGAACTCACGTGACTGTCTCCGCGATGAAATAATGGGGCGAAGTGTAACGCTAATAGGTTTCAAAAAGGTTGTTTTGCTTAAAGAGCGTTGCCTAGTTCATCAACGGCACTGGCAAGCTTGATGTCGATATCGGCTAAATAAGCGGTCCAGTCTTCATACTTAGAAAGCTCTTCCTTGCCATCGGAAATGCCACGAAGACCCATCAAAGGCACGTTAAACGTATCTGCGACGCGTTTGATGGGGAAGGTTTCCATGTCCACCATGTCAGCGTCTATGCTGTCGTAAGCGGCGCCTGAGACGACATTCGCCCCTGTTGAAAGCCGTGCCGTTGCAATTGAGAGCGGGCAGGTGAGCGAGATTGCAATGTCGTGGTCGACGAAAGGTGTCACACCCTTGGTGAAGCCCAGCGGCGAGGCGTCCATATCGCGGTAGAAGACGCTTTCAACCTGATAGACTTCGCCTTGTTCGAGCGTTGCAGAACCAGCGGAGCCGAGAGAGACGATGAGGTCTGGTTTGGCTGGCATCTCGCTCAGCGCTTTGGCGACATTCATCGCCGATTCCACAGGGCCGACACCGCACATAAGCGGCTTGATGCGGGCTTGTAGCGCGTCGCCATATTCCATTGGCACAGCCATGACGAAAAGCACGGACTTTGCGTTGATCGTTTTAAGTTCAAAATCACTCATGGCTTCACTCATCGCCTTAGTTGTTGAACTTAAACAACATCACATCGCCGTCTTGAACGATGTATTCCTTGCCCTCATCGCGGGCTTTGCCTGCTTCTTTGGCTGGAACCTCGCCACCCAATGTTACGTAGTCTGTGTAACCAATGGTTTGGGCGCGGATGAAACCTTTTTCGAAATCCGTGTGAATGACACCAGCAGCCTGTGGCGCTTTGGTGCCTTCTGCGATTGTCCACGCGCGGGTCTCTTTCGGGCCAGCGGTGAAATAGGTTTGAAGATTGAGAAGCTCGTAGCCACGGCGGATCAAACGATCAAGGCCCGGCTCTTCAAGCTCGAGCGTTTCCAAGAATTCTTCCTGCTCATCAAGGTCTAGCTGTGCGATCTCTGATTCAATGGCAGCAGAAATGGTGACTGACTTCGCGCCTTGTTCTTCGGCCATCTTGTCAACGCGGGCAGAAAAATCATTGCCACTGCCAGCGCTTTCTTCTTCCACATTCGCCACATAAAGGATTGGCTTTGAGGTGAGAAGTTGCAAGCCTTCGAAGATTTTGCGGTCGTCATCGCTGACTTCAAGAAGACGAGCAGGTTTGCCTTCTTGCAAGAGTTCTAACACCGCTTCGATGATGGGTAGTTGTTCAACCGCTTCTTTGTCTTTGCTGCCTGCCTTCTTGCGCACGCCAACAACGCGCTTTTCAAGACTTTCAAGGTCCGCAATCAAAAGCTCAGTCTCAACCGTTTCCGCATCGGCTATCGGGTCGATTTTGCCTTCTACGTGGGTGATGTCGCCATCTTCAAAACAACGAAGCACGTGGGCGATGGCGTCCACTTCACGGATGTTGGCAAGGAACTGGTTGCCAAGCCCTTCGCCTTTTGAGGCACCGCGCACGAGGCCCGCAATATCAACGAAGTTGAGACGGGCGGGCAGGACTTCTTTGGATTCTGCTATCGCTGCAATTTTCGCCAAGCGCTCGTCTGGAACACTCACTTCGCCAGTGTTCGGTTCGATGGTGCAAAACGGATAATTAGCCGCCTGCGCTGCCGCCGTTTTGGTGAGTGCGTTGAACAAGGTGGATTTGCCAACATTGGGCAAACCAACAATACCGCATTTAAATCCCATGATATGGGTCCTTTGCGTTGAATTTTCGTGTTGCGTGTTGTTAGTTGATAAGGCGAAGTTCGGCAAGTGATCGTTAGGGTCACACCATCAAAATCTCAAAGGGTCACGCTTATGCAATGCGTTTTTGTACAAATCAGATGTCATCCGGGTAAAACTTACACGGTCGCCGACGAAATCTACGCCCGTGAGATAGCCTCCGAGCTTTATTCCACCAGCGGCGATTTTGATTTGATGATGAAGCTTTATATTGATGAGGGCGAGGACATCGGCAAATTCGTCAATGACAAGCTGCTCGATATTGAGGGCATTGCAAGGTCGCTGACGACGCTGACGTTTAAGGCGTTTTGAGGGGGGCGATGGCGGCTATGCGGACAAAGTGACACTGAAAAGCTCACCGGGCGCCTTAATTACGCCACCGGATCGATTGTCGACTCAATCTCAAGTCAATATTCATTTTACAATGCCGCGCTGACGGAGTTTCAGAGGCCGAGGTAATCAGAATCGGTATGTAAAGGCACCGGAAACAGTCGCGCCCCAAACATTCTCTATCTCGTATTCACCAATCGGATCTGCGGGGGGGGCACCGAAATTCAATCTTGATGAACCGGTCTCAAAATCTCCATAATAATCCAATCCAGCATTCAAAGTGAACGAAAGAGAATCATTGAAGTCGTGTTCTATCCCCGCAGTGACCCTCGCTGCGAAATTGGTTGTTTGTCCATCATCAACAATAGCAAAAAATGGATTCGGAGGCGGGGCATTTTCCACGATATCTCTAAATTCATTAAACGCTACCCCGACTCCAAGTCCTAGCTTTAAACGGCTGGATTTAAGAATGGGCATTGAATAGGCGACATTAGCCAAAACCAAATCAGTTGTGGCCTTGCCTCCGTATCTCTGGTCAAAATTAGCAATAGCCGGAAAATCGGCTCGAAAATCTAGATCCCCGTCAATGTGATCATAGCTAATGAAGTAACTAAATTTAGGGCTCACTTCGTAGCCAAGGCGACCACCGATGCTATATGCTGATCCAAATTCGACGTCACGAGATACGCCGCCCCCCCCAAAAGCACTGCCACCGTTGGTTGTGTTTGTAGACCCGCTTCTGAAACTAGCCCCTGCTTCAACTGCCCCGTAAAACCCGCCAGTTCTGAAGACATCTGCTGAAACATCATCTTCCGCAAAAGCGGCACCTGTCAAAAAGCATGATGAAGAAAATAATGCTGCTGTTAATAGATTTTTCATGACTTCAATGAATCCCAACTAAATCCAAATAGATTAGTCGGTACCACAATACGAGCCTACGTATACGATATATATGTCACACAACCCGATAAACCATTTAATATTAACGAAAAACAGATTCTGATGGAGCGGCAACTCTGGTTCGAGCAGCCACATTTCGCAAAGTTAATCAATATCGGATCTGGGCCATAACTGAAGACAAATAGCATTGATGGTAATTCAACTTGCGACACCAATCGCATGTCTGCTAAGGGCTCAAAGCAGTCATTAAACGGCACATCTTCAAAAGGATGATATCTGTTTACATAAGGCGATCAGTTTATCTGCTTTTTCTTGGGTAAGCCCCGTGTTCGCGAAGACAATCTGGGTTGCTTTGCAGCTCTGGCTAGTATCGCCCGCCCGTTATTTGGAGAGGCCGTCTGTTGATTTTAGGCCTTATGCGGCCCTGTTTTGCATAGGCTTGCCTGCTGCGGTGTAATGCCCACCAATCTGCACATATATTGATACTATTTGAGCACAGCTATGCTGGTCAGCTCGGCTGCGTGTCCTGTCCATACATTTGTTTAGAGAAGGGTACTAAAGCACGTCTAAGCGATAATAAATTTTATCTTTATATTAACCATAATCCAAGATTGTGCCGCGAATATCAATTTTTTAAATTTTCTTGTGGTGGCGCACAAAAAGGTTGAAGCGGAGTTAGATCTTTGGGTTGTGGGCGTGAAATTGCACTGGGACGTGCACTGAAATCTAGTAAAAAAGAACAATTTAAGCGTAAATTCAAAGGTCGAGCTCTTTGTGCAGCTCTCCTAGCGAGTGCTACAGTTTGCTTAACCGGTCTTGAAGTATCGGCGCAAAACTTAATCCAAAACCCCGGTTTTGAAGTAAACCCACCGGCAAACTTCGGTAACAATGTGGGCCATTCGATTGCTCCATGGGTGATCGGTACCGGTCAGCAGCCCAATGTGGTGCAGGTAGACGGTGCGGGCGGTCAGAGTTTTTCTGCAGGTACATTCGGCCCTGAATTTGACGCGCAAAATGGTGGTACGGGTGCAGGTGCTGGCGTAAATCAGCACTATCTGGACGTGGCAAATGGAGCAAACGACTTTTTCCAATCGTTTACAGTACCTCAATGCTCCACGAACTCAGCCGATATCACCTATACGCTTTCAGGTTTTTTCTCGCTTCGATCTGGTTCTGGAGGCTCGGGCGGCGTTGGAGCGTCTGGCTCAATCCGTATCCTGAATGGAGTAGGTACAACCGGTGCGCTTGTGTTTGGCTCTACTGCGGTTGCTGACATTCCTGAAAGTACAGGCGCGCCAAATACTTGGGTTCAAGCAAACACAACAGTCGACCTTGTGCAGGGTGTTACATATTCTTTCGTCGTGCAAATGCCAGATCCGGTAAATTTTGACGAGGCTTCAGTCACATTTGTCCCGGCTTCTTGTCCGAGCATTGAAGCGAACGATGATGATTTTACTGGCACGCCAATTGACAGCAACACAGGCGATTTGACCGCAACAGTGCTGACTAACGACACGCTCAACGCAGCACCTGTCGCGACGGATGGTTCGCAAACCACTATTTCAGTTACCGACGATGGTGGCCTGACAGGTGTTAGCATTGCTGATGATGGCATCATCACCGTTCCAGCGAACACGCCGCCGGGCACGTACAATGTTACCTATCTGCTTGTCGATGAAAATGACGTTGTACTTACAGATCCGGCCGTTGCGACAGTCTTAGTTACTAACGCCATTTTGGCCGAAGATGACGATTTCAGCGGCACGCCAATTGACAATGTTGCAGGGGGTGTGACGCCGACTGTTTTGACGAACGATAGGTTGAACGGCGCGCCTGTTGCGACGGATGGTTCTGAAACAACAATCTCTGTAACAAATGATGATGGCCTGACTGGTGTGACGATTGCTGATGATGGCATCATCACCGTTCCAGCGAATTCGCCGCCCGGCACGTACAACGTTGCTTATCTGCTTGCTGACGAAAATGACGTTGCACTTACAGATCCTGCCATTGCGACAATCGTTGTTGCTGGTCCCATTGTCGCAGAGGATGACGATTTCAGTAGTACGCCCTTCGATAGTGCGGGTGGAACGACTCCGACTGTTTTGACGAACGATACGTTAAACGGCGCGCCTGTTGCGACTGATGGCTCTCAAACAACAATCAGTGTAACCAATGATGGTGGCCTGACGGGTGTTAGCATTGCGGATAACGGTGTCATCACTGTTCCTGCAGATGCGACTCCTGGTACTTACAATGTTAGCTACCTGCTTGCGAATGAAGCGAATACTGCACTTACAGATCCTGCCATTGCGACAGTGGTCGTTGGTGCAATTGTCGCTGTGGATGATGACTTTAGTGGTGAACTGATTAGCAGCAGTGTTGGCGGCACGACGTCGACTGTTTTGACAAATGACACGCTTAATGGCTCTCCTGTAACAACCGATGGTTCTCAAACCACTATCGCTGTTACGGATGACGGTGGTCTGACGGGTGTTAGCATTGCTGACAACGGTGTCATCACTGTTCCTGCGAATACGCCTGCAGGCACTTACAATATTACCTATTTACTCACGTCAGAAGCGAGTGCTGGGCTTTCCGATCCAGCTATCGTGACAGTGGTCGTTGCCGTTAACATTGGTCTCGTATCAGCGGTTGAAGATCAATTAAGCTCAACGCTTCAAGATAATCTGTCGGTTACTCTGACAGAGCAAAGTCAGCGCATAAGCGATTATGCGAGAAGTGGTCTTGAGCGCCTTCAAAGCCACGACAATCGGTCTGAAGCACAGTGTGCTGCGGCCGCGACACTTCGCGCGCAGTTCATCCTGTTTGATACCAATAAGGCGGTTATAAAACCTGAAAGTGAAACGGCACTTGATGACATAGTTGCAATTCTTGCTTCTTGTCGCGGTAGTGCTTTTGAAATCGCAGGACATACCGATAACGATGCATCAGAAGACTACAACACAGCTCTCAGCCAACGTCGTGTGGATGCGGTCTTGGTTGCATTGCGGGAACGTGATGTTGATACGTCGGGCTTTGTCACAAAAGGCTACGGTGAATCACAACCAATCGCGCCTAATGACACAGCAGAAGGCAAAGCTCGTAACCGTCGGGTTGAGTTTAATGTTATTGAAGGTGAGAGTACCGCTTCTTCCTACAGAGCTTGTCACGATGGTGCCTCCGCTCCACGCCGTAATCTCAATGTGAACGCCGATGAAAATGGTGTGGCGTTAGATGGTGATTTTCAGCATCAAACTTTTGATTGCGCAACAAACCGTTGGTCCATATTCGAAGGCTCCTTGGGGTATACTGAAACCGAAAGTGGTATCGCACAAGGTTCGATCAACCTTTCTTACCGCCGCGAAAAGCTTTTCGATTCAGATCGCTTGGGTGGCTTCTTCGTTGGTTCTTTTGGATCACGCAGTGACGTCGATACAACGGCAACAGGTTCGATTAATGGAGCAGGGGTGAATGCTGGCTTCTACGGAGCACAAAAATTGACGCGTGGTTTGTTTGTTGACGGACATCTTGGTGTTGCAACAGGTTTCCAAGATTTTGATCTGGCATTCGATACGGCTCTGGGCGAAATCGATACATCAGGTCTTCAACACTATTTCGCTGGGTTTGCTGGTGCGGCCCTGTCAGGTGAAATTAAACACGACAACTTTTCAGTGAAGCCACGCATCGGCTTTAATTATGCTGCCTCACCGGGAAACGATGTTGATGTGACCGCCGCATTGGGCAACATAGTAGAAAACGGTACGATTGAATTAGACACGCTCAGTGGTGGTTCAATTTTTGCCGAAGCGCGTTTTGCCGCAGCTTTCAATCGCAACCGCAGCGAAATTGCGCTTACGCCAAGGGTCGCTTGTTTCCAATCGCTTGGCACGTTTGATGACCAATGTAGTTTTGGTGGTGCCCTTGAACTCTCTACCTTGGAAGTGTCTGACGGGTTTATTTACTCGATTGAATTGGCAGGCGAACAAGCAAATGACTTCTCGCGACTTACACTGTCTGGCAACGTATCCAAAGCTCTTCGTCTTGGAACAGTAAGCGCAACTGCTGGTGTTGGTGACAAAGGTAATCAACAGTTGAACCTTGGATACAATTTGAAGTTTTAAATAAAGCACATCTCTCAAAGGCTTGTTGAATGTCTGCGCCTCCTAAAACTGTGCCCGAAAATAAGCAACATTGGTGGCAAGGCCGGGTAGGAGCCATGTGAAGAGGCGGACGGTTTCTAGGATGGCGGGGAGGTCTTCGCCGCAGGCTTGTTTGAGTGTTTCAGCGGTGAGGCCTGTCGGGTTTGCCAATGTTGCCGTCGCTGCAAACTGTGCTTCATGTTGGCTTATTACCAGCGGCTCATAGTTGGGGCCTTGAATCTCAGTCTTCAAGTCTCTCCATGCGAGATCGAAGTAGCTCGGCCAGCGGGCGAAGCAACGATAATCTGTGTTGACGAAGGGCAGACCGAGAGTGGTTTTGATGTCTTCGTAGATGGCTTGATGATCGGGCAAGACGTGATGCGGTTCCAGCAGTACAAAGGGTGTTGAGACATTTGGGCCGTGTGCCTTTGCGGTGGCACCTATGTCAGTCCCGCCAAGCAACTCACCGCCCTCAAGCAATAGTCTCGCGACCATCACCGCTGGGATTTGCATGAAATTACCGTGGCTGATGATGTCCATCATCTCGCGCATTTCATCCAGTTCTCGTGAGGAATACCCCAAGGCAAAAAGGCGCTCAGAAATCGGCGGCGGATTGAGTGCTTCAATGTCCGCCTCAACCTTTGCCCGCAGGTTTTGGGCAACCTCGACATAGGCGCTTGTTTGCACAACAGGCTCTAGCGCCTTCCACCAGCAATCAAAGAACGGGCGATAGTGTGCGTAGGCCATCGTGACGACGCCAACCCATGGAATTTGCATGGCGGCCTTATAGCGCTCGTAGGTGTCGCGCAATTCGCCTTCGGCTTTGAACTCCCAATGGGGGTAAACGGCAGGGATTGGGGCAGGTTTGATGCGTTCAATTTTCATGGAACGTGGCCTCGCTATAAAGGTGCTTACACCGTCAGCTTAAACCACAGGGGCCACATAATACCAGCGGCCTGCTTTCTTTTTGAAGCTGCTTTTCTCGCTCTGTTTATCAAGCTTGCCGTGCACCATGGAGGTGGCTTCAAAGGTTACGATGCCTTTGGTGTCGTCTTTGGTGCCTGCTTCGGTTTCTAAAACCCGCAAACCCACCCAAACGCTTTGGGTTGAGCGCACATGATAACCTGCTTCATCAAAACTCTTTTGAAAAGGCGGCCATGTGGTGTCTTTAAGGTAGGCAATTTGAGTTTTTACAAAGGCAGAATACCGCGAGCGCATGAGGGCCTCGGCAGTTTCAGGCAGGGCGTCGCCTTTGTGGAAAGGTTCGCAGCAAATGTCGTATTCTTTGGAAGAACCGCAGGGGCAGGGCATGGCTATTCTTTGCCGCCAAACAATCGTTTCAACATATCAGCCATTGGGCCAGAGGTCGGCACATCTTTCTTGCCGCCTGAGCGCGCTTGATGGATGTGACTTTGTTTTTTCTTCTCGTGCTTGGCCGCTTTGTTGGCTTGGCCGCGGGCGCTTGGTGGTTCGTTTGAATTGAGTTTCAGCGCGAGCTTGTTGGTGAAGTTGGTGTCTTCGCCTTTGGCAAGTGTGTCCATGCAATCGGCGATGCCAGATAAAAGCGGGTCGAGCCACGTTTGGTCTGCTTTGGCGAAATCGCCGAGCACATAGCTTGAGACGCGGTTCTTATCACCGGGGTGACCGATGCCGAGGCGCACGCGGCGGTATTCTTTGCCGCAATGAGCGTCGATGCTCTTGATCCCATTGTGACCGCCAGAGCCGCCGCCTTTTTTGATTTTCACTTTGCCGGGTGCAATGTCCAGCTCGTCATAGACAACAACGATGTCTGCCAGCTCAATTTTATAGAACTTGCACGCTTCGCGCACAGAGCGACCAGATTCATTCATGAAGGTGGTGGGCTTTAAGAGCAGCGTTTTAACGCCGTCGATAGAGCCTTCCGAAATTTCGCCCTGAAATTTTGAGCGGAAGGGCGTAAAATTATGGCGGTGGGCAATTTCGTCCACCGCCATAAAACCGATGTTGTGTCGGTTAGAAGCGTATTTCGCGCCTGGATTACCAAGTCCTACTATGAGAAACATGGGTGTCTCCTTTAGCGCGAAGGGGCGTTACTCGTCGCCGCCTTCTGCTGGTGCTTCTGCTTCACCTTCTGCTTCACCATCTTCGTCTTTCAAGTCTTCCTTGATGCCGGCTGGTGTAGCGATTGTTGCAATCGTGAAGTCGCGATCTGTAATTGTTGGTACGCAACCATCTGGCAATGTCACAGAAGAAATGTGAGCACCATCACCAAGGTCAAGAGCACCAAGATCAACAACGAGATTTTCTGGGATAGCATCCGCAGGACATTCAAGCTCAACCGTGTAACGCACAACGTTCAACACGCCGCCACGTTTAATGCCTGGTGATGTTTCTTCGTTTTCGAAGAGTACCGGCACTTCAACAGTGAGTTTCGCACCTTTAGTAATGCGTAGAAAATCGACGTGGATCAAGAAGTCACGAACAGGATCAAGAGAGTAATCTTTCGGGATCACTTTGACCTTTTCGCCGTTCACATCAATGGTTGCAACAGTCGACATAAAGCCACCTGCGTGAAGCTTCATGAAAGCTTCTTTGTAATCAATCGCAATCGGGAGAGGAGGTTTTTTGTCGCCGTAGATTACAGCCGGAACTTTTTTGTCCCGACGTAAAGCACGAGCGGCCCCCTTGCCAACCCGGTCGCGTACTTCTGCTTTGAGTTCGTAGCTCATAAGTACACTCCAAATTGTCTGGTATAAAAACGCTGTCTTTCGACATACGTGCTGGTTCCTCCAGGGGTGAACAACAGCTGCGCGGCTTATACGGCAAGAGGCGCTGGAATGCAATGGTTTGCGGCGATGCCACCAAAACACGCGCTATCGCGTTAATAAAGGGCTCAGCATGGAGCCGCTGAGGCGCGATTTTAACCCTAACAAACCCTTGTTTTGATGTTTGAGCGAATTTAATTCTGCAAGACATACAACGAAACGATGCGGCTTAACCATTGAAATTAATGGTTAATTTCGTATTAAATTGCAATATTTCTTCTAATTGTTATTGTTAAGGCAAGATTACTTTTTGAGGGATCCGGTGGGACGGGGACTAAAGAAAGAGGTCGCAATGTCAAAGTTCTCAATGAAGAATTGGAAGTCATTTAAAGCTGATCAAAAAGGCAACTTCGCCGTATTGACTGCCGTGGCTTTACCAGTAGTAGCTTTTGCAATTGGTTCAGCCGTTGATTTGGCGAATTACCGCATCGCATCGACTGCAACACAGGCCGCTGTTGATTCAGCTAGCCTTGCAGCATCACGTGCCATCACAGTTGAAGATGCCTCACTTGCACAAGCAACTTCGATTGCTCGCGAACAACTATCACTCAACATTTCAAATGTGGCTTTTGTTGATGCGCAAGCTGTAGAGAATTCCCTTCGCATTGAACAAGACCTTACTACAGGCACTGTAACGGCTAGTGCCGATGTGCAAACGCCAACTTTGTTTGCTGGTCTTTTTGGTTTTGATAATATCTCAGGAACACTTTCATCCACCAATCAGGTGCAAAGCCTAGAGATTGCGTTTGTGCTGGATAATACAGGCTCTATGCGGTCTTCCATCGCAGGTGGGGTAAACAACAATGAGCGGATAAACGCATTGCGCGGCGCAATGACGAATGCTGTTGATCTTCTATTACCTCTTGGTCGCACCAATGATAAACGTGTTCGTGCATCGATTGTGCCATATTCTAGTGCTGTTAATGTCGGCCAATTTTATGAGGCGGCTGTAGGACCAAATGCACCTGATAGAGGGTCTACATGTGTGACAGAGCGTGAAGGTGTTAATACCTTTGAAGATATTGTTGCCGATGAAAATGACATCGATACGCTTTTTGAAACAGATGCTACGCTCGCACCACAAAACTGCCTTACAGCCGAATTGCTACCTTTAACAGGTGATCGTGATGAGTTGTTTGCGTCTATCAATAGTCTGACGCCAAGAGGTGTTACTGCTGGACACAATGGTGTCACTTGGGGCATCAACACTATTTCTTCTGAGTGGCAGTCATTTTGGTCTGAAGACGCGCGCCCAGCAGATTACCTAACATCTAACGTTCGTAAAATTCTTGTTGTTATGACGGATGGTGAGTTCAATTCGACATTTTTTGATACAGATGTTGCTGCGGGCAGAAATATTCTCAATGCGAGAGGATCGTCTGAATCAGCTGCGCTGGAATATTGTGACCTTGCAAAAGATGCGTCCCGTGGTGTTATCGTTTATACAGTGACATTGGGCGACAATTCTCGTGCTCAAGACCTGATGGAGCAATGTGCATCTTCTCCGGCAACAGCACTTGTTGCAACAAGTGCGGAAGAACTGGACGAAGCATTTGAGCGCATCGTGGTTGAAGCACGCACACCAATTTTGACAAACTAAGTTTTAGTTTCTGCAATTGAAGAAAAACCCGCCTTATGGCGGGTTTTTTGTTGTGTCGATTGTTGCGAAAGCGCAAAGATAGCGCAGCAAATAGACAAAGCATTACGGAGAAACACTATGACAATTAAACGCTTCCATACCAATCAGCGCATGAGCCAAATGGTAACGCATAACGACACTATTTATCTGGCTGGGCAGGTTGGTTCGCCTGAAAATTCAGTGGCTGATCAAACGCGTGATTGTTTGGATAAGGTGGATGCATTGTTGGCAGAAGCGGGCTCTTCTAAGGAGCAAATGCTGCAAGCAACAATCTGGCTTGCCGATATGTCAGACTTTGCAGCCATGAATGAGGTTTGGGATGCTTGGGTGCCAGAAGGGCAAGCACCAACACGCGCTTGCGGTGAAGCTAAACTTGCAACACCTGAATTGCTCGTTGAAGTGATTATTATCGCCACGCGCTAAGAGCGCTACATGGCTTAGTCGGCTCGCTCTACTTATTTAAAGAGCGAGCTGATTGATTTTTCATGGTAGGTGCTGTCGATGGCTTCGCCCAACAAAGGCGCCAATGAGATTGCACGAATATTGGCCGTATTTTTGATTGCATCTGTCGGCTCAATTGAATTGGTGATGGCCAGTTCTTTAAGCGCTGAGTTGCCGATGCGGGCAGCCGCACCGCCAGAGAGTACACCGTGGGTGATGTAAGCTGTCACAGAGTTTGCACCATCTGCAAGCAGCGCTTCAGCCGCATTGCACAATGTGCCACCTGAATCGACAATATCATCAACCAAAATACAATCATGGCCTTTAACATCACCGATGATGTTCATCACTTCAGATTCGCCCGCTTTCTCGCGGCGCTTATCAACGATTGCAAGGGGTGCATCAATGCGTTTTGCCAAAGCACGGGCACGAACCACACCGCCAACGTCTGGCGATACAACCATGGCTTTGCCTGTGTCGTAACGTTCTTTGATGTCACGACCAAAAACAGGTGCTGCAAACAAATTGTCTGTTGGGATATCGAAGAAGCCCTGAATTTGTCCCGCATGAAGGTCAAGCGTCAAAACGCGATCGGCACCCGCTTCAACAATAAGGTTGGAGACAAGCTTCGCGGAGATTGGTGTGCGGCCTGATGTGCGGCGATCCTGACGGGCATAACCGAAATAAGGCATAACGGCTGTAATGCGTTTTGCTGAAGAACGTCTCAGCGCGTCGCACATGATCAGCAGTTCCATCAAGTGGTCATTTGTTGGATAGCTTGTGGACTGGACGATGAACACGTCTTGTCCGCGCACATTGTCTTGGATTTCTACGAAAATTTCTTCGTCTGCGAAGCGTTTGACCTCGCATCCCACCATTTCAATATCGAGATATTCGCAGATATCTTTGGCGAGTGTTCGGTTGGCATTGCCACAAACGATTTTCATGAGACCTGCTCACTATGCTGACTGTACGCGAGGAGGCTGCTAACCAGCCTCATTTAACGGCGTTTAAACATGGTGGGCCTTTGCTGTAAACCGACATTTGTCATGGAATTGTCATATTCCAGACTTTGCCACCAATTTGTGAGCAATCGTGCAACAAAGTGCCGATTACTCACGAATTTGGTTCTGCTTTGCGTTTTATCGAACTTCCAGATCAAGGCTGAGTTTTGACAGGTCTTCCGGCCCATTTTCCGTCGTCAAATACGTCCGACCGAGTGTCATGGCTGTTTCACTATCAGAATCCATAATGATCATATGGGCAAACAGCACCATGTTTGGTTTAACAACGGCTGGGTTGTCGCGGTAGAACATGGGGCCATCCATCCAGCTTGGTGTGAAGCGAGCGCCGAGCGAATATCCGCAGGCATTGAGGCGGTGGTTGGCAAGGCCGTGTGCTTCCATGATGCGGGCATGAGCCTCAAAAACATCGCCGAATGTGTTTCCAACGACCATGGCATCGCGACAGGCAAGCAATGCTTCGTGGGCTGCTGCGTAAAGTTCTTTATGGCGCGGCGTTGCTTTGCCCACTGGCACGGTCTGCATGTAAGCAACGTGATAATGACGATAGGTACCCGCCCATTCCAATGTGATTTGGTCTTGGTCTTTGAGTACTTGACGGCCTGAACTATAGCGACACATCAGTGCTTTTTTCCCAGAACCAATAATGAATTCATTGGCAGGATAATCGCCGCCACCTCTAAAGATTACGTCATGCATGGCAGCCAGAACGTCGCCTTCATCTGTTCCTGCTTTGATTGTGTCGAGTGCTGCAAGAAAAGAAGCGTCGCCCAATTCAGCGGCTTTTTTGACATAGGCAATTTCAGCGTCACTCTTTACGCCGCGAAGGCCGTGGACCACGTGAGAGGCGTCGTCAATTTTTGCAAAGCTCTTCAGCGCGTCATCAACCAAGCGACCATTGCTGGCGGTGAGGCCGTGTGTGTCATACTCAATGCCAATACGAGCACCCAGCAGGCCAAGCTCATCTAACAGATCGCGGAGGTTGATAGCAGGGTTTGCACCAGCGCGGTCTGTCCAAACGCGAATATCTTCTAAAATCGATGTAATTTGTGCCTGTCTCAAATCAGCAGAGCGGGTGAGCAAAGTGGTCTCACCATTCGCGCGCACCACCATGCATTGGAAGAAACAATAGCCGAATGTGTCGTAGCCTGTGAGCCAATACATGCTTTCTTGGGCAAAAAGCAAAAGTGCGTCGTATTTCTGCTCCGCCATTTGAGCTTGTAGAAGCTGCATTCGGTTTTCAAATTCTGTGGTTTCAAAGTGAACGGTCATTGTTTTATCCTTCCAAAACAATTGCGCTTAATAGGCGGCCATAATCGGCTTCACCGCGATGGGTTGTGCGGCGAAATGAGTAGAAACGTTGCTCGTCGGCATAGGTATCAAGATCGAGCTTGTTGACTGTGCCGACATGAAAAGCGGTGAGGCGGTCCGTTACATAGCGGGGCAGGTCGAATTGGGCGTGACCTTCTTTCTCGCTTGGTTGGAAATAGCTGGCGTTTTCATCTGCCAGTTTCAAAAGGTTCTCGACGAATTCTGGGCCAACTTCGTAAGAAGGTTGAGCGATGGTTGGACCTAAAACGGCGGTGATGTTTGTGCGGTCTGCACCAAGATTTTCCATGGCCGTAATGGTGTTTTCTAAAACGCCACCTGTTGCGCCACGCCATCCAGCATGGGCAGCACCCACAACGCCTGCTTTATCATCAGCAAACAGAACAGGGCCACAATCTGCTGTTGCAATACCCATCATCAAGCCCGGTATATTGGTAACTAAGGCATCGGCTTTCGGGCCTTCGCCAGCAGCCCAAACATCGGTCACTGTAATCACATCGGGTGAGTGAATTTGATAGGGTGTTGCGAGTTTATCTGCCGCAACGCCGAGGTCGTGTGCGCAGCGGGCGCGGTTTTCTAAAACGGCATCACGGTCATCTTGTGAGCCAAGCCCGATATTGCGGCTTGCGAAAATGCCAGATGATGCGCCGTCTTCACGGGTGAAATAGGCGTGACGAATGCCAGATATAGCGTTCAGTTCGTCTGCTTGAACAAGAGCTTTATGTGAAGCCATGCGGGTCTAATCCCTCCGCTGCATAGGTCATGACTTTGAATAAGTTCCCCATTTTATCCGGCGCTGCAAGTCGTTCAACGTCATTTTGGATATTTTTTTGCTGTTCAGCGTCCAATGTAGACCCCAGTTGGCCTGCGCGCTCAAGGATCCCCATAGCAAGCAGGAACTCGCCTTGTGTGGTGGTTTTAACGTTTAAACCTGCGTTTTCGCCAATCTTTGTGAGCGGCTCAAAGTCTATATGAGCCGTCAAATCAGCTTGGCCAACATCTTCCAGAACGCCCACATATTGATGGTCTTTCACGGCTTGGAATGTATCGCCAAAGCCACTTTCAAGATGCCCATAATCGATGAAAAGCGCTGCACCGCCTTGCGCTTTGATTTTATCGCAAATTTGGGTGCAAAAGGTTTGGGCGGGGGTGCAAATTTCGAAAATATCGCCTGCTTTGGGGCTAAGGCGTGATGGCATGGCGATGGTCGCAGGAATCAGTCCCCAATCCAGTGACCCATTCTCTTCAAGGCCAATAGCGCGTTCGTGCCATTTATTTTCTTGAAAAAGGAACTGCCTGATTGGCAGGGCATCAAGGAACTCGTTGGCTAGGAAGATGATGGGCTGATCGTCAATATCCTCAAGCTGGTCATGCCAGTGGATTGTGACGCTAAAGGAGGAAAGCGCTTGTCTCTGTTTTTCTTGAAGGGCAGCGCTTACCTCAACCAAACCGACATTTGCTGCTTTCAACATGGAGGGTTCAAGTTTTTGTATCGTGCGCAGAACATCGGCCATTAAAGTGCCACGCCCCGGTCCTGCTTCAACCAGCTGGAACTTGGCAGGCGAGCCCATTTTTTGCCAAACATCAATCGACCAAATGCCAATCATCTCGCCAAAGAGTTGGCTGATTTCAGGCGCTGTAATGAAATCACCTGAACGACCAAAAGGGTTCTGGTTTGTATAGTAGCCGCCACTGGGGTCTGTCAGCGCAAGGTGCATAAAGTGGCCAACGGTCATTGGCCCATTTTCTTGGATTTGATTGATTAAGCGAGGCAGTAAAGGCGACATCTTGGTTAGGCGCTTTTTACGTTTTTGCGTGAGGCAATCAAGAAGGCTATGCCGCCTGCTAGAACCGGTAGAGATAAGATCATGCCCATTGTTATGAAGTCCCCAAACAAAAAGCCTAATTGTTGATCTGGCTGGCGGAAGAATTCAACGAATATGCGTGACGCTGCATAGCCAACCCCGAATACACCAGCGACAAGGCCTGGTGTTTTTAAAGCGCCTTTATGATGGGTGAGAAAACGAATGAAGAGCCACAGCAATAAGCCTTCTAAGGCTGCTTCATAAAGTTGGCTTGGGTGACGAGGGAGTTCGCCGCCATTTGGAAAAACCATGCCCCAAGGCACATCGGTGGTGCGGCCCCAAAGTTCTGCATTGATGAAATTGGCAACGCGCCCAAAGAACAGCCCGAAGGGTGCAGCAGTTCCCATAATGTCGCAGAACGAGAGGAACGAGAGGCCTTTAAAGCGGGTGTATAAAATGATCGCGACGACAAC